>JBBWZO010000330.1:0-4214 GCA_039649125.1 Massilia sp.
GCCCTGCGCGAAGTGCTGGGCGGCCACGTGCAGCAGAAGGGCTCGCTGGTCGATCCGGACAAGACCCGCTTCGACTTCGCCCATAACGCACCGCTGACCGCAGAGGAAATCGTGCGCGTCGAGCAGATCGTCAACGCCGAGATCCTGCAGAACCATCCGACCAGGGCGCAGCACATGTCGATGGACGACGCGATCAAGCACGGCGCCATGGCCCTGTTCGGCGAGAAGTACGGCGACACCGTGCGCGTGCTCGACATCGGCTCGTCGAAAGAGCTGTGCGGCGGCGTGCACGTCACCCGCACCGGCGACATCGGCCTGTTCAAGATCGTCTCGGAAGGCGGCGTGGCCGCCGGCATCCGCCGCGTCGAAGCGGTGACGGGCGAAGGTGCGCTGGCCTGGGTCCAGGCGACCAACCGCAAGCTGCAGGAAGCCGCAGCAAGCCTGAAGACCGGCCCGGACGAGCTGCCGTCGCGCATCGCCCAGGTGCAGGACCAGGTCAAGGCGCTCGAGAAGGAAGTCGGCGCGCTGAAGTCGAAGCTGGCCGCAGGGCAGGGCGACGAACTCGCGACCAGGGCCGTCGACGTCAACGGCATCAAGGTGCTGGCTGCAACGATGGAAGGTGCCGACGTGAGCAGTCTCCGCGAGACCATGGACAAGCTGAAGGACAAGCTGAAGACCGCCGCCATCGTGCTGGCGTCGGTGGCCGACGGCAAGGTCAGCCTGATCGCAGGCGTGACCAAGGACGCCACCGGCAAGGTCAAGGCGGGCGAGCTGGTCAACTTTGTTGCGCAGCAGGTGGGCGGCAAGGGCGGCGGCCGTCCGGACATGGCGCAGGCCGGCGGCACCGATCCGGCAGGCCTGCCGCAGGCGCTGGCCGGCGTGGCCGGCTGGGTCGGCGAACGCGCCTGATTCCCGCCTCGGCTTCGTGAAACGCCGCCTTCGGGCCAATGCCAGTCAGCCGAGCTGACTGGCATTTTTCATTGGGCGCGCGCTTGCCGGCGCCAGTTCCAGCCATGGTCCGCGCGGCGGCGCGCGCCGGGCTTCTTCTCTTCGTCATGCCTGTTCGATGACGATAGACTGGTTGTCTCCCGCGCAGCGGGTCGGCTACGCTGCGTTCGTGCCCGGCGTCAGCTCTTTCATCATGTTTTCACACCAGGCAGTGGATCGAACGAAAGATCCGTGTCGGGCCGACATTGCTACACGTAATGTTGAGAAACTCCCGTGAGGTAACGCAATCATCCGTTTGATCCGCCGTATGGGAAGGCGCGATACCTGACTTTGCTCAAGCGTGCACGCACCGGGCAGCGCATGATCGAGCGATTTTCCCGGCATCGCCAACGGTGCCAGGGGCGCTTTTTTTGTCCTGCCTGGAGGAATCATGCGACGCGTTCAAGGAAGCAATCGACCCGGCACCAGGGCGTTGTGGCAGCTGCCCTGCCTGTTTTTCGTTCTCGCCGCCGGCACCGCAATGGCGCAACAGGCGAAGGTTCCGCCTGCCGCGGAGTACCGCCACGGGCCCGCTCAGGCAGGGAAAACGACCTACCGTGTGGTCAACCTGGGCTCCGGCCCGCTCACTGCCTTACCTAAAATTAACGCCAAGGGGCAGGTGGTATTTTCGATCGATACCGGTCCGACGTGGCGCGGCTACTTCTACAATGGCACGGCCGTGCAGGACATCGGCACGCTGGGCGGCTCGACCATTGCGAACGACCTGAACAATGCGGGGCAGGTGGCCGGCGGCTCGTTCCGCGCCGATGGCAGCGAGCATGCCTTCGTCTGGACCGCGGGCGGCGGCATGCTCGACCTCGGCGTCGTGCCAGGGGCCGACAACTCGCGGGCGCAGGCGATCAACAACCTGGGTGTCGTCACCGGCGTCTCCGAGGCATTCGATTTCGTGCACGCGTTCCGCTGGAGCGCGGCGGACGGCATCGAAGATCTCGGTGCGTTCACGACCGGCATCAGTTTTTCCAATGGTACTGCGCTCAACGATGCCGGGCTCATCGCGGGCAACTCGGATACCGCCGACAACCAGAGGCAGGTCTTTGCCTGGACGCGCGCCAGCGGCCTCGTCAATATCGACAAGCTGGACAGCGACTATTCCGCTGCCGTCGCCGTCGGGGCGAAGGGGGAGGTAGCCGGCAGCCGCGTTCCCGCCGGCAGTGCGCTGTACCGCGCCTACTTCTGGACGCGCGCGACCGGCATGCTCGACCTGGGCACGGCGGGCGGCACCGAATCGTTCGCCATGGCGATGAGTCCGAATGCCCACATCGCGGTCCTTGTCAACACCACCGATGGCGCCCAGCGGTCGAGGTCATGGACGCGCTCGGGCGGCATGCGCGACATCGGCACCCTGGGCGGCCGCTGGTCGCGCGCGATCGAACTCAACAACAAGGGCCAGCTTGTCGGGTATTCCGACAACAAGGCGCAGGAGAGCCGCGCCTTCGTCTGGTCGGCCAGGACAGGCATGATCGACCTGAATACCCGCCTGCGCCGTGCCCCACCGGGCCTGGTGCTGGACGACGCCCTCGCGATCAGCGACAGCGGCGCGATCGTGGCGACCTCGAATGCCGGGCTGGTACTGCTCAAGCCTGGCCGTGGCGGCAAGGACGGACATGAGGTCGGCCCCATCAAGGCGCCGGAACTGCTCAGGGCCGGGGCGCCGCTGGATGCATCGGTGGCCTGGGTGGACGAGGACCGCGTCGGCACGCGCAGCGTCAACTGGTCCTGGGGCGACGGCAGCGGCGGCGCGAGCAAGATGCGCGAATCGAACGGTGTCGCCAGCGCCAGCGCCAGTCACAGCTATGCTGCGCCGGGCATTTATCCGGTGACGGTGACCGTGGTCGACCGCAGCGGACGCGGCACGGCAGTCAGCCGCAACGTGGTGGTGAGCGCGCCAGGCGGCGTGGTCGCAGGCAGCGGGACGCTCATTTCGCCGCCGGGCGCCTTCGTCAAATCGCCGCTGCATTCGGGGAAAGCGAGCTTCAGCCTGATCGCACCCGCTGCGGGCAACGCGGGGATGGCGGGCGGCCAGGGCCGGCTGCAGTTCGACCTGCCGGGCCTGAACCTGCGTAGTAACAGCCTGCGGCTGCTCGGGCGGCAGGGCGCGCAGCACGTGTTCGAAGGCAGCGGCACCATCGGCGGGGCAGGAAACTACAGGTTCCGGCTGGCGACGGCGGCCGGCGTCCCGGGCGGCCAGCCGGGGCGCTTCGGGCTCAGGATCTGGCGCACCGATCCGGCTACCCGCGCCGAGGTGGTCGTCTACGACAACCAGCGCGCCGGACGGGCGGCGGACATGCTGGCGGAGGGGCGTATCGTGACCGAATAAGCGGCGCGGTCATTCGCCCGGGCGGCGTGCCCGGGCATGCATGACGGAGGAATTGTGTCCGATCTTACCCATGTGTCATGGTTTGGTGCGCTGAATGTGTCAAGTTTTACATATTGCTGCGCACGTGCAACAATGTGTGACTATTTTGGTGCGCTGCGTCATACTGTGGTAATTAAGAGTAGTATGCGATTCTTGGCACCACCACCTTAGCAGGCATGCGATGAGCGACACCATTCTCGACACTGATACGATTCGATTCCAGAAGGACCTGGACGCGCGCGGGCTGAACTGCCCGCTGCCTATCCTGAAAGCCAAGAAGGCGTTGGCCGAAATGGCTACTGGAGAAGTGCTTCGCATCACGGCCACCGACACCGGTTCCGTGCGCGACTTCCAGGCGTTTGCCAAGCAGACCGGCAACGCCCTGCTGTCCCACTCCCAGAACAACGGCGAGTTCGTCTTCCTGATGCGCCGCAAGTAATAATGCTTTTCCCGGCGGGGTGTCTCTGCCCCGCCAGTTCCCCTGATTAAGAGCGCCTAACAAAACCTCCATAGCTGCGTTGCAGCGCCTTGCCGTACAGTCGTACTGTCTTCGTCGCCGCGCCTTGCTCTGAAGGTTTTGTTAGGCGCTCTAATTGATGGCCTGCGATTTGGAAGATTCCCTCTAACCAAAAATCGCACGATCGTGCTTTAATTCAGCCTTGAAGCTGTTTATCTCTTATAATCTAGGCCATTTTGGAACCAGTGAGACAGGTTCCTCACCAAAGTCTACCTCTTCAATTTTTCAAAGGCACACCTATGAAAGTCCTGGTACCCGTCAAACGCGTGGTCGACTATAACGTCAAGGTCCGCGTCAAGTCCGACGGCAGCGGCGTGGATATCGCCAACGTCA
>JBBWZO010000355.1:0-9619 GCA_039649125.1 Massilia sp.
GCTATAATAGGCGGCTTCGCGAGAGCGAAGGATGCAGGAGAGATGGATGAGTGGTTTAAGTCGCACGCCTGGAAAGCGTGTATAGGTTCATAGCCTATCGGGGGTTCGAATCCCCCTCTCTCCGCCAAGGATACAAATGGAAAATGGCCACCCTCGGGTGGCCATTTTTTATTTGTTTCGTGGCGGAGAGAAGCGAGCCCTGCGGGCTCGCGTGGTCGCCAAGGCGGCAGGTTCGAAAGCCGTCGCCCTGCAGGGCGCGGCGGGCCCGCGGGACGTGGGCGAATCCCCCTCTCGCTGCAGAGAAAAGCAGGGCCTTGCGCAGACGAAGCATTGACGAGACAGCCACTGAAGACACTTGCTTTTTCCCAAGGCTATTCGCCCCTCCCCTGACTAGATTGGTGTGTTCAGTCACCCGTGACTTACCGATCCATCCAGAAGGGATATCCATGCAGCGTTACTACATCACCCTTGGCGCACCGACAACGGCAAACGGCAAGGTCATCTCCGCCACCCACGTGGACACGATCGAAGGCGCCCTGATGGCGCTCGACGGAGACACCTGCTGGTGCGCGGCATGCAACGCGGAAGGGATCATCGAGCTGGACGGGCCGCGCCTGAGCGAGACCTTCGATGGCCGCGAAGTCGCGCTGAGCGACGACCTGTGCATCTGCAAGTGCAATCCCCCACCCCGGCTCGTCGCCGCGCAAACCTTTGCGTACCAGCTCATCGACGCCTACTGGCACGCAGCCGCAACTGAGACGGCCGCTGCCACCGCGGCGCAGCTCAACACATCCGGTAGCGCCGCACCCGACACCGACGATATCCCGCTCGTCCTGCTCGACCCGGATACGCAGGAACCCTTCAGGCATCGCCCGTACCGGCTGGAATGTGGCGACAACATCATCCAGGGGACAACCGACCAGGACGGTGCGACACGGCCGCTGACGGCCGCAGAGCGGGCGTCGTTCATCAGGTGGCATGTCGACGACGCGGAGGCCCCCGCCTGATCCGACCTGAACGGGCCGCAGCGCCGAGTCGGGCTGCGGCATGCCGATGTCCACGAAAGGCACCCCATGCCTGCTACCTACATTCCCGGCAAATCGAACCCCTACTTCCCGAAGCACAAGTACCACGGCATCGCCATTGGCCAGAACCTCCAGCCGATCGACGCGTGCCGCTTGCACCACTACGTCGGGCCGGCCGCGACGGTCAAAAAAGCGATCGCCAGTTGCCAGCTGACTGCCGAGCATCTGTGGCTGACCTTCCAGAAGGAGGCCGAGGCCCTGATCAAGGTGAACGGTGACTTCATCGCGGACGATACGGAGCGGAACAAGCGCATCAACGCGGCCTATGCAAAGCTGTGGCTGGCCGACAAGCGCTTCCATTGGGCCGGGTTGGCGGCGTTCGCGTCGAAACAGGTCGGGTGCGGCCTGCTCCATGCGCGGCAGCTGTCGGAGAAGAACAGGGACGAACTCCGGGCCGTCGTGAACTGGGCGGGCAGCAGCACGGAGGCGGCAGGCATGAGCGCGATGCCCACGATCATCAAGAATGGCGCGGACTACGTGCACGAGCGCCTGGGGTTTGGAAACATGCACTTGTTTCTAGACATTTACCCGCTGCACCGCTTCTACATGGAGCGTGGCCCGAAAGAGTTCAACACTTACCTCGCCAACAGACAATCCATCGCTGGGAAAGTCGAGTGGGGGGCGGAGAGACACCTGAAGTTTGGGGTTCCCTTCGGCGAGATCAGGACGGGTTTTTCCCAGATCGAGGCAGGAGATTCTGCGGGCAGCGTTAGACGTCTTGCGCGGCACGAGCAGGTCAATGTTCTCCAGGCCATCATGTACAACGACCGGGACATGCAGAGCGCGCTTGCCAAGAATCAGTTTGCTTGGGCAATAGGATTCCCCTCAGGCGTTTATATGGAGATTCAACTCACTTTGTCGGCGCAGTGCAAGCCGAAAGATGGCTGGACCGCCTACTTTCCTCGACTGAAAGATGCAAAACTCTGGGGGGCCGAAGAGCGGATGAAGTTTGTCATCAAGGCAGCGGATCGTTTCGACGAGTTGCTGAGAGGCGGGCAACGGCCGTATGTCGAAGAGTCTCTGCGCAAGATTTCCGCTGGAGGGGGCGTAGCGTGAAGCGAGGCAATCTTGTGCTTGTACTTGCGACCGCTGCGGCTATCCTTGGGCTCGGCGCTTGGCAGCATTCCCCCCCTCCGGCAGCGGAGACCATCTTGTCGTTCAGGATCGGGCAGAGTTTTGAGGGCGTGGTGAAGGCTTCAACCTACCCTGTCATGGAACGATCGAATCTTCCCAAGGACAGTCCTTATTTGTCGGGGAACACCTTCGTCACGGAACCGGCAGTTGTTCTGTGTTTCAACGATCCACAGCATGGCTTTGTTTTGCCGCCGACAAAGTTCGCGCTGGTCGGCTACGAGCACAACGTCGTTGAAACCGTGTCGACTTCACCGATGCTCGAAAAGCTTCCTTTCGATCAAGCAGTAGCCATTTTGGAAAAGCTGCAGAACCAGTTCAAGGCGGGCGGCTGGGAGCCATGGGCCGTGGATGGCAGCAAGTGGTTCGACCTGACACCGGAAGGCAAGAAGTGGCTGTACCAGCGGATGTTCGAGCCGGGTTACAGCCAATCGGCAGAGTTGCGCGTCCCGAAGAAATACGGCATGGTCTTCCGGCTCAAGTGCACCGATGGGTGCTGGCCCGGCGAGAAGCCGCCTTACCTGTTCCTCATCGATGTGGGCCTGAGCGCTGACATCGTTGGGCGGGAGCCGGGAGACCTTCAAGTTTGGGACAAGTCTTTCCCTGGTAACGCGGTGTCCACAAAACCAGCGCGGTTCAGGTGTCCTGCTGCCCCCGTTCACTAGCCGTCGGAGTGCCACATCCGGGCCGGGACAAAGGTCTCGCTGCGGACCCACACTCCCTGTTGAACTCCACCCCCAGCAATGGCAAACTGACATTCCCGACGCAGTCAATACACCTGAACCCCTGGAGACCCCGATGAACGCCATGACCAGCGGTAAGCAAGCTGCAGCAAAACTGTCCGGCGCAGGCCTGCTGCGCATCGCGCTCGTCACGGCGGCGATCCTCCTGGTGCCGCTCGTTGCGATGCAGTTCACCCGTGAGGTGAACTGGACCCTGAGCGACTTCGTGATCGCGGGTGTGCTGCTGATGGGTACCAGCCTGCTGCTGGACCTGGCGGCGCGCAAGATCAGGACGCGCAAGAGCCGCTTGATCACCATCGGCGCGATTGCGCTCGGCTTCGTGTTTGTCTGGGCAGAACTGGCGGTCGGACTCGTCGGCAGCCCGTTCGCCGGCTCCTGAATAAATACCCGCCCGCCGAGATCAAAGGCCGCCGCAATGGCGGCCTTTGTCATTTCTCCGCCACACACACGGCGTCCTTACAAGTCATACTTGAGTTCCGCCAGCCAGGTGCGCTGCGGATACGGATGAAAATTCCAGTACTTGTAATTGTTCAGGTTATCGATCCCCAGCGCGACACTCCACCGCGCACTCAAGCGATACGTTGCCCGCAGGTCAGCCGTGAAATACTTGCTGGCGCCCTGGTAGGCAAAGCCGTTCGGGTCTGAATTGTCCAGCGTGGAAAACTGCCTGCCGCTGTAGCGCCCGGCCAGCGTCAGCGCCAGCCGCTCGCTCACGCGGTAGCTGGCCACCGCCGTGGCGCGCCATTCGGGGATGCGCGGCTGGCGCTTGCCTACGCTGGCCGGAAAGTTGTCGTTGCGTTCGATCGTGGAATCGGTCCAGGTCAGGCTGGCGTTCAGGTCCAGCCCCGGCTTGAACACGTCGGTCGCGCCGCAGGCGAGCTCGACGCCTTTGGTATCGATGCGGCCGACGTTCTGGACGTTGGTGACGTTCGGCGTGACCAGTACGTTCGTTTGCGAATACAGGGCGTCGCGGGTGCGTTCGCCGAAGGCGGTCAGGCGCAGCGAACCGGTATCGAACTTGCGCTCGGCCGTCAGCTCTCCCGTCCACGACTTTTCGGGCCGCAGGTCCGGGTCGTTGTTGGTCAGCACGCCGGCGCCGTTGATGCCGCCCTGGTACAGCTCGGACACGGTCGGCATGCGCACGGCGCGCCCGAGCGAGGCCTTGATCACCCAGTCGGGCGTGGCCTGATAAGCGAGCGCGGCTTTTGGCGAGGCGAAGCTGCCGCTGCGGTTCGCGTGCAGCACGCTGGCCGTCGCGTTTGCCGTGCGGCCGTCGCGTGCGCGCCAATGCTCGAGGCGCAGGCCGAGCACCGCTTTCCAGTTAGGGGCGAAGCGCCAGCTGTCCTGGGCGTACAGGGCCTGGGTCCGGGTACGCCCGCCGAAGGCGGCATTGCGCCCTTCCGGTGCGCCATCGATCCAGTCGGCGGTGGCGCGCTCGATGCTCGCCAGTGTATAGGCTTCGCGCTGATAGCCGAACTCGACGATATGCGTCCCTCCCGGCCCCGCGGGACGCCAGATGCCTTTCGCGGCAAAGGTATTCCAGCCGGTGCCGCCCTGGTCGACGATGCGGCCCGCCCCGCCGCCCTGCGCTCCCGGCAGCGCGGTCGTGGCGGCGCGCAGGATGTCGTCGTCGTAGTCGTACTGGCTGGCCGCCAGTTCCCAGTCGAAGACGCCCCGCGTGCTGCTCTTGACCGTCAGGCCATGCATGACGTGCCGCAGCTTCTCGTTCGAGAGGTTGAAGTCGGTCTGTCCGAGCGTGTAGGTGCGACCGTTGATGGTCACCGGTCCGCTGTAGACCGGCTGGCCGGCGCCATTGCGCAGGTAGCTGTCGGGACGGCCCTGCGATTCGTTCTGCCACAGGCCGAGCACGTAGGTGGCGCGCACTGCCGGCGCGATGTCCCAGGCCAGCTTGGCCTTCAGGTGGTCCTGCACCGTGTGGTAGCGGGTGGCCGTGCCGAGGATCAGCCAGTCGCGGTAGCTGCGGTCCCGGCCCGGCACCGCGCCGGTGACGCTGTCGGCATTCAAGGCAGGCGAGCCGGCGCTCGGCAAACGAGTGATAAACGTCTGGGGCTGGCCCGAGCTGTCGTTGCGGCTGAGGTCGATGAACCAGGACCAGGCACCCTGCCGGTCGCCCAGCGAGACGCTGCCCTGCCGCCCGTTGAACTTGTCCCGGGTGTTATACAGCCGGAACGGCTGGTGCGACAGCGAGAATGTCGCATGCGCTTCGAAGCGGCGCGGCATGCGCGTCACGTAATCGACGACGGCGCCGACCGAATTGCCGCCATAGCTTGCTGAGAAAGGGCCGTACAGCACGTCCACCCGTTCGATCTCGCTTGGGGTCACCATGCCCCAGCGCGGCGCAAAGGTGGCGCCATTGCCGAGGTAGTTCGACAGCAGGATGCCGTCGGCATACACGGCCGAGCGCGCACTGTTGCCGGTGCCCGAGGCGCGGGTCGACAGCACGGCATGGTTGTAGTCGCCGATGTAGCGCTTGCGTACGAGCAGGCTGGGCAGGTATTTGAGCGCGTCTTCGGCATCGAAGGCATTGATGGTACGCGCAATCTCGGCGGCGGTGACGCCTTCGATGGTGGTCGGGATCTGGGTCGGCAGCGAGGTCGGGCGGTTGCCGGTAACGAGCACGGTGCCCATCTGTTTTACGGGGCCGGCAATTGCTGCGGTATCGTTGTTTTCCTGCGCGCGGGCAGCGGCAGCGCAGGCTGCCAGGATGGCCAGCGCGATGCGGGTCTTGTTCGGTTTCATTGTTGTTCCTGTTTGGTCAATGGCGATGGCGCCGCGTGGGCGGCAGGCGGCGCGGGCCTGCACCGGGCTTTGCGCAAGCCGGTGCAATAACGGTATGACTGCGGCGCACGTCAACATGCGCTACGGCGTCAACGGCAGGTCAGGAAATGCGCGGCGGTGCACGCGACCTGGTCGCGGCCCAATGAAACAGAGGTTCGGGCGCCTGATAGAACAGGAGCGGAAGGACGGCCCCGCCGACCGCGGCCAGCGCAGCCGGTGTCTGCGGCAACAGGCCGGGTGCGTGATGCTGGTCGACGCAGAACGGGCAATGCTTGAGGGGATCGGTGCCGAGGCCGGCGTCTGCAAGGCCGATATCCGCCATCGTGTGCCCGGCGGCGCTGCAGATCGGAAAAACAATGAGCTGCGGCGCTGCCCGGTTAACGGCGTGCGACAGCGTCGGCGCGAGTGCGCCGAACAGGATCGCCAGGCAGACGATCCAGCTGGTGAGCACATGTCGACGGAGCCGGTTCATGCATGAATTATAAACACACAAAAACGAAGGCAGCCCACGCACGCGGACTGCCTTCCTTAACAACTGAGTTACAACTCAACCTCGTCGAAAGACCGTACCGGCCCTTGCGCCCCATCCAGGCGCCGGCGGCGGCCGGTCAGCCGAGCTTCAGGCCGATTCCTTCAACTGCTCCAGGATGGCCGGATTTTCCAGCGTCGAGACGTCCTGGGTAATCGTTTCGCCCTTGGCCAGCACGCGCAGCAGGCGGCGCATGATCTTGCCCGAGCGGGTCTTCGGCAGGTTGTCGCCGAAGCGGATTTCCTTCGGCTTGGCGATCGGTCCGATCTCCTTCCCGACCCAGTTGCGCAGCTCGGTTGCCAGCTTCTTCGCCTCCTCGCCGGTCGGGCGCGCGCCCTTCAGCACGACGAAGGCGCAAATCGCCTCGCCGGTGGTCTCGTCCGGCTTGCCGACCACCGCCGCCTCGGCCACGTGCGGGTTGGCCACCAGGGCCGACTCGATTTCCATCGTGCCCATGCGGTGGCCTGAGACGTTCAGCACGTCGTCAATGCGGCCGGTAATGGTGAAGTAGCCGGTGTCCTTGTTGCGGATTGCACCGTCGCCGGCCAGGTAGTACTTGCCGCCCAGTTCTTCAGGGAAGTAGCTGGTACGGAAGCGATCCGGGTTGTTCCAGATGGTGCGGATCATCGACGGCCATGGACGCTTCACGACCAGGATGCCGCCCTGCCCGTTCGGCACGTCGGCACCGGCTTCGTCGACGATGGCCGCCATGATGCCCGGCAGCGGCAGCGTGCACGAACCCGGCACCATCGGCGTCGCGCCCGGCAGCGGCGTGATCATGTGGCCGCCCGTTTCGGTCTGCCAGAAGGTGTCGACGATCGGGCAGCGCTCCTGGCCGACGTTCTTGTAGTACCACATCCAGGCTTCCGGATTGATCGGCTCGCCCACCGAGCCGAGCAGGCGCAGCGAGGACAAATCGAAATTCTTCGGATGCACCTTCTCGTCCACGTCGGACGCCTTGATCAGCGAGCGGATCGCGGTCGGCGCCGTGTAGAAGATGCTGACCTTGTGCTTGGCGATGGTTTCCCAGAAGCGGCCGGCATGCGGATAGGTCGGGACGCCCTCGAACACGATTTCGGTGGCGCCGACGGCCAGCGGGCCGTAGGTAATGTAGCTGTGGCCGGTGACCCAGCCGATGTCGGCCGTGCACCAGAACACGTCGTCCGGCTTGATGTCGAAGGTCCATTTCATCGTCAGCGCGGCCCACAGCAGGTAGCCGCCGGTCGAGTGCTGGACGCCCTTCGGGGTGCCGGTCGAGCCCGAGGTGTAGAGGATGAACAGCGGGTGCTCGGCGTCGACCCATTCCGGTTCGCACTCGGCGCTCTGGCCCTGGAGCAGATCGTGCAGCCAGATGTCGCGTCCTTCGGTGAAGGCGATGTTGCCGCCGGTGCGCTTGTAGACGATGACGTCGCGCACGGTATCGCAGCCGCCCATGGCCAGTGCTTCGTCGACGATGGATTTCAGCGGCAGCGATTTACCTCCACGCAGTTGCTCGTCAGCCGTGATGACGGCGACGGCGCCGGCGTCGATGATGCGCTCCTGCAGCGATTTCGCCGAGAAACCGCCGAACACCACCGAGTGGGTGGCGCCGATGCGGGCGCAGGCCTGCATCGCGGCCACGCCTTCGACCGACATCGACATGTAGATGATGACGCGGTCGCCCTTCTGGATGCCGCGCGATTTCAGGGCATTGGCGAATTTGCAGACGCGCTCGTGCAGCTCGCGGTAGGTCACGTTCGTGGCCGTGCCGTCGTCGGCCTCGAAGATGATCGCGGTCTTCTCGGCGTTACCGTTCTGCAGGTTGCGGTCGAGACAGTTGTACGAAGCGTTCAGTTTCCCGTCGACGAACCATTTATAGAATGGTGCATTCGATTCGTCGAGGACATTCGTGAATGGCTTTTGCCAGTCGAGGTGCTCCTTCGCCAGGCGGCCCCAGAACCCTTCGTAGTCGCTGGCAGCCTCGGCGCACAGCTTGTCGTAGGCATCCATGCCGGAGATCGCGGCGGTGGCTGCGAATTCCGGCGGCGGCGGGAACACGCGGTTCTCCTGCAAGCCCTGGTTCTGCTGGTTGGTCTCGTTCTCGGCCATGCTAGTCTCCATCGTAGTAGTTTTACCAGTCACCATAGGCGTGCCCGCTTACTGATCCCTTACATGCGCCCTTCATGAACCCTTGCAGTGGATCCTGCACGGCACGCCACCCTATCGAGTGTGATTTTACCAACCATCAGGAGTTCCCACGCGTCCATCTGCAAGCGCGCCGGAGACGTGTAAAATGATGGGCTAATTTTGTCGGAACACTGGAGCCGTACCTGATGTCGCAAAACCTCCCCGTAAACGAACAACGCAAGCTCACCCCCCTTAGCAACCTGATCTTCGCCAGCCGCTGGCTGCAGCTGCCGCTGTACCTCGGCCTGATCCTGGCGCAATGCGTCTACGTGTTCCATTTCTGGGTCGAGCTGAAGGACCTGATCGGCGCAGCCATGGGCAACGTCGCTTCGCTGAACCATATCCTCGACGTGGTGACCGTCAGCGGCGCCGCGCGCCCGACGAAGCTGACCGAAACCACGATCATGCTGGTGGTGCTGGGCCTGATCGACGTGGTCATGATTTCGAACCTGCTGATCATGGTCATCGTCGGCGGCTACGAAACCTTCGTGTCGCGCATGCACCTCGAAGGCCATCCGGACCAGCCGGAATGGCTCTCGCACGTGAACGCCTCGGTGCTGAAAACCAAGCTGGCGATGGCCATCATCGGCATCTCGTCGATCCACCTGCTGAAAACCTTCATCAATGCGGCGAACTACACCGCGGAGACGATGATGTTCCAGACCATCATCCACCTTGCCTTCCTGCTGTCGGCACTGGCCATCGCCTATACCGACCGCATCGTCATGACCACGCATTCGAAACACTAATCCTCCTGATCGGGAACTTTCCATGGCAACCGTTATTACCCAAGACGACCTCATCGAATCGGTCGCGGCAGCGCTCCAGTACATCAGCTACTACCACCCCGCTGACTACATCGAACACCTGGCGCGTGCCTACGAGGCCGAGCAGAGCCCGGCCGCGAAGGACGCGATCGCACAGATCCTGACCAACTCGCGCATGTGCGCCGAAGGCAAGCGCCCGATCTGCCAGGACACCGGCATCGTCAACGTGTTCCTGAAGATCGGCATGGGCGTGCGCTTCGAAGGCTTCAGCGGCACCGTCACCGACGCCGTCAACGAAGGCGTGCGCCGTGCGTACAACTTCGCCGACAACAAGCTGCGCGCCTCGATCGTGGCCGACCCGCACTTCGAGCGCAAGAACACCAAGGACAACACCCCGGC
>JBBWZO010000155.1:0-4764 GCA_039649125.1 Massilia sp.
CGCGTTGACGACGCGGCCGATCAGCTCGGGGCCGACCGGCACTTCGAGAATGCGGCCCGTGCACTTGACGGTGTCGCCTTCGGAGATGTGCTCGTACTCGCCCAGGATCACCGAGCCGACCGAGTCGCGCTCGAGGTTCAGGGCCAGGCCGAAGGTCGGCGTGCCGTCGGCGGTGGGCGGGAACTCCAGCATTTCGCCGGCCATCACGTCGGACAGGCCGTGGATGCGGCAGATGCCGTCGGCCACCGACACCACGGTGCCCTGGTTGCGGATGTCGGCGCTGGCGGACAGCCCTTCGATGCGGCTCTTGATCAGTTCGGAAATTTCTGCGGGATTGAGTTGCATGACTCTTTCCTTTCTAGGGGTTGGGCTGACTCAGACGCCTCAGGCGGTGAGCGCGACTTTCATTTGTTCCAGGCGGGCCTTGACCGAGGTGTCGAGCACCTCGTCGCCGACCACCACGCGAATGCCGCCGATGAGGGACGGGTCTTCCTGCACGGTCAGGTTGAGCTTGCGCCCGAAGCGTTTCTCGAGCACGCCGGCCACGTCGCCCAGCGACGACGCGGGGATGGGGAAGGCGCTGTAGACGGTCGCGTCGGACGAGCCGCTCTGCGCGTTCTTCAAGGCGCGAAACTGCGCCGCGATCTCGGGCAGCGCCGACAGGCGGCCGTTCTCGATCACCATGCGCAGGAAGTTCACCGCGGCGGGCGGCAATTGCACCTTTGCCACGTCGGACACCACGTCGAACACCTGCTGCGGCGTGACCTTGGGATTGTCCGCGAACTGCAGCAGCTGCGCGTTGCCCGCGACGGCCGCGAGGGCGTCCAGCCACTGCATGGTGCCGTTGAGGTCGGCGTGCGAAGCCTTGTACAGCGCTTCGGCGTACGGGCGGGCGATGGTGGCGAGTTCAGCCATGTGTGCAGTTCCGGTTCAGAGCTCGACCTTGAGCCGGCTGAGCAACTCGGCGTGGACACCGGCGTTCACTTCCTTGCGCAGGATCTGCTCGGCGCCCTTCACGGCGAGCGCGGCAACCTGCTCGCGCAGGACCTCGCGGGCCTTGACGGTCTGCTGCTCGGCCTCGACTTTGGCGGCGGCGATGATCTTGTTCGCCTCTTCGGTCGCCCGGCCCTTGGCCTCTTCGACCATGTGCTGGGCACGGCGCTCGGCGTCGGCCAGCAGCGCGGCGGTCTGGTTCCGCGTCTTGGCTAGCTCCTGCTCCACGCGCCGGTCGGCGGCGGCCAGGTCGGCCTTCGCCTTATCGGCGGCAGCCAGGCCGTCGGCGATCTTCCTCGCGCGCTCGTCCAGGGCGGCGGCGATCGGCGGCCACACGAACTTCATCGTGAACCCGACCAGCAGGAAGAACACGATCATCTGAATGATGAGGGTTGCGGTGATGCTCACTTTTTCATCCTTCGCCCGGCGGTGGGAAGACTGCGGGGCATGACTCTCTGATTGGCGGACGACGGCTTTCGCCGATTACTTCGGCAGGTTGGCGATCTGCGCCAGGAACGGGTTGGCGGTGGCGAACCACAGCGCGATGCCGGTGCCGATGATGAAGGCAGCGTCGATCAGGCCGGCCAGCAGGAACATCTTGGTCTGCAGTTCGTTCATCAGTTCGGGCTGGCGGGCGGCCGATTCGAGGTACTTGCTGCCCATGATGCCGATACCGATGCAGGCACCGATGGCGCCGAGACCGATGATCAGGCCGGCGGCCAGTGCGACAAAGCTGATAACTTCCATGATTGCTCCTAGAGGACTTGGTTGACGTGAAAAAGAAAGGGAAAGGAAAGAGGACTGGGCCGAAGCCGGTTTAGTGCGTGTCGTGCGCCTGGCCCAGGTACACGAGCGCCAGCATCATGAACACGAAGGCCTGCAGCGTGATGATGATCAGGTGGAAGCCGGCCCAGACGAAGCCGGCGACGATGTGGCCGGCGGCCAGGCCGATGCCGGTCGCATTGAGCGACCAGGCACCCCCCATGAGGGCGATCAGGAGGAAGATCAGTTCGCCGGCGTACATGTTGCCGAACAACCGCATGCCGTGCGACACGGTCTTGGCGATGAACTCGATGATCTGGAAGACGAAGTTGAAAGGCCACAGGAGCGGGTGCGCGCCGAAGGGCGCGGTGACGAGCTCGTGGGCCCAGCCGCCGATGCCCTTGATCTTGATGTTGTAGAACAGGCAAAGCAGCAGCACCGAGACCGACAGGCCCATGGTCACCGACAGGTCGGCCGTGGGCACGACGCGCAGAAATGCGTGCTCGGGGTCGTGGCCGGCGACGCCGAAGAGCTTCTGCCAGATCCAGGGCAGCAGGTCCACCGGCAGCAGGTCCATCGCGTTCAGCAGGAAGATCCAGAGGAACACGGTGAGCGCGAGCGGCGCGATCAGCTTGCGGCTGTTGGCGTTGTGCACGATGCCCTTGGCCTGGTTCTCGACCATCTCGACCAGGACTTCCACGGCGGCCTGGAAGCGGCCGGGCACACCGGAAGTCGCCTTGCGGGCCGCGGCCCACAGCATCCAGCAGCCCAGCACCCCGACGAGGACCGAGAAGAAAAGCGAGTCGAAATTGAAAACGGTGAAATCGACGACGTTGCCGGCCTTGTGGTTCTGCAAGTGCGTCAGGTGGTGAATGATGTATTCACCGGCGCTAGGTGCATGTTCCGCAGCGTGTTCAGCAGCCATGTTTGTTCTTCAAGCTCAAAGTTTGTCTTTTGCCGGCGCCGTTTTTTTACGGGGCGAATACGCCAGCGCCACCCAGTACACCTTCATCGTGAGGACCAGGCCCACCAGCAAAGCCGGCCAGCTCAAGTCCGCCACCAGCCTCGGCGCCGCCGCCATGAGGGCGATCGACGAGGCGATCTTGACCATTTCCCACAACATGAACCCGAGGGCGGCGGTGCCTGCGTTCAGGGAAGAAAAACGCCCTGTGAGTCCTCGCGCAAAAATGGCCGCGGGGATCACCACGGCCAGCGCGCCGTATCCGGCGGACCACCCAACGTTTTGCCTCCCGGTAACGCCCCACGCAGCCAATGCCGCGACGACGCCCACCACCCCCTGTCCCGCCACCACCCACCAGGGGGAAACCGATGGGTTTGCTTCGCGCAGCCTTTTTGCCTCGTCGGCGGTCAGCGGCTTGAACGGCGGCCAGTCCTCAGCGGACTCGTTTTCGGGAAGCGGTGCGATTGTTGTCATCGATTTGAAGCCCGCTTTCGGCCCCGAAATTGCACAAAGCCACTGATTATAAGTAGAAACCCATGTGGTTCCGGCGTATCCGACCGGGGCGCCGGGCTTTGAACGATGTCAAGCTGTTTTAGCTTTGGCGTAACCAGCCGCAAAATCTGGCCCATGCGAAACCTCATCCTGTTCTTTCATCTGGCGGCCGCGATCTTCTGGATCGGCGGCATGGCATTCATGGTGCTGGCGTTGCGCGGACCGCTGGCCGAGCAGTTGCAGCCGCCCGCGCGGCTGCAACTGCTCGCCGCGGTACTGCAGCGCTTCTTCGCCGTCGTGGCGGCGAGCATCGCGGTGCTGCTGCTGACGGGCGTGCCCCTGCTGCTGGGCGTCGATGCCGCGCAGGCGCCGCGCGGATGGCATGTCATGGCGGGCCTGGGCGTCTTGATGATGCTCATCTTCGGCCACCTCTTCTTTTCGCCCTACCGGCGCCTGCGCCGCGCGGTGGCGGCCGCGGACTGGGCGGAGGGCGGCAAGCGCGCCGCGCAGGTCACGCTGCTGGCCAAGATCAACCTCGGCCTCGGCTGGGTCGCCATCGCGGCGGTCCTGCTGTGGAAATGAAGCGCACGACAATACGGGCATGAGCCAACCAGACCTTCCCGACCTTCCCTGCTACCTCAACGGCGAGTTCTCCAGCCTGCGCGACGCCAAGGTCAGCGTCATGGACCGCGGCTTCATCTTCGGCGACGGCGTCTACGAAGTGGTCCCGGTGTATGCCGGGCGGCCCTTCCGTTTCGCGCAGCACATGGCCCGGCTGGACCGCAGCCTCGCCGAACTGCGCATCCCCAATCCGATGAACAACGACGGGTGGCGCGAACTGGTCAACCGCCTGGTCGCCGCCCACGCCAAGGCGGTCGGAAAGGCGCCGGCGGAGAGCGACCAGATGATCTACATCCAGGTCACCCGCGGCGTCGCGATGCGCGACCACGCGATGCCCGACGGCATCACGCCCACGGTGTTCGCGACCAGCAACCGCGTCAATCCGCCGAGCGCGGCCGACCGCGCCAACGGCGTCGCCTGCGTGAGCGCAGACGACTTCCGCTGGAAGAAGGCACACATCAAGAGCGTGAGCCTGCTGGGTTCGGTCCTGGCCCGCCAGATCGGCGTCGACGCCGGCGTGGCCGAGACCGTGATGTTCCGCGACGGGTTCCTGAGCGAAGCGGCGGCGGCCAACGTGTGGGTCGTGAAGGACGGCGTCGTGCGGGGGGTGCCCAAGGACAACCTGGTGCTCGAAGGCATCCGCTACGGACTCATCGAAGAGCTCTGCCGCGAATCGGGCGTCCGGTTCGAGTTGCGGCGCCTCTCGCGCGACGAAGTTTTCGGCGCCGACGAGTTGCTGCTGTCCAACGCCACCAAGGAAATCCTCGCCGTCACGCGCCTGGACGGCAAGGCCATTGCAAGCGGCCGCCCCGGCCCCATTTACGAGAAGCTGTACGCTGGCTATCAACGCGCCAAGCAAGCTTCGACATGACCCATCCCAGCCCCGCCCCCCAGCCGAGCGACGCCGCCAAGGAATCGCTCATCGAATACCCGTC
>JBBWZO010000010.1:0-13171 GCA_039649125.1 Massilia sp.
TGCCGCCATTCGCGGCCTGGAAGAAGCCGTCGCGCTCCTCCCCCGCTCCGGTAAAGGCGCCCTTGCGGTGGCCGAAGAATTCGGACTCCATCAGGTTTTCGGGAATCGCGCCGCAGTTGACGGCGACAAAAGGCCGCAAGCCGCGCGAACTCTGGGCGTGGATCTCGCGCGCGGCCAGTTCCTTGCCGGCGCCGGACTCGCCGCTGATCGCGATCGGCGCCATCGAGCGCGCCAGGCGCGCGATCTGGGCGCGCAGCGACTGCATCGCCTGCGAATCGCCGATCAGGCGCGAGCCGCTCCCCTCCCCCGACCCGGCCGCGCCACTGGCGTCGGACAGCTTGAGCGCCGAGCGCACCATCACGCGCAGTTCGTCGAGCACCACCGGTTTCGACACGTAGTCGAAGGCGCCGGCTTTCAATGCCACCACCGCGTTCTCGGCGCTGCCGAAGGCCGTGATGACGGCGATCGGGGTCTTCGAGGAAGCGGACACTTCGCGCACCAGTTCCAGTCCGAGCCCGTCGGGCAGGCGCATGTCGGTCAGCACCAGGGCGTACTGCTGATCCTCGAGCAGGCGCCGCGCTTCGCGCAAGGTCGCCGCGCAATCGACGTCCAGGCCCATTTTCAGGAGCGTGATCTCGAGCAGTTCGCGCAGGTCGGCTTCGTCGTCGACGACCAGGATACGGGGTGAACTCATAAGCTCCTCGTTGACTAAGCGCTCGCGCCGGCCGCTTGCGGCTGGGCGAAGGTGATGACGAAACGGCCACTGGCCCTGCGCGGGCCGAGCGCGGCCGCGTCGAACCGGGACTCGTAATCGAGTTTAGCGCCGTTGTTCAGGCATAGCTCGCGCGCCAGGTACAGGCCCAGGCCGGTGCCTTTGCTGGAGGTCGTGTAGAACGGTTCGAACAGGTGGGCGCGCACCTCGGGCGTGATGCCGGGCCCGTCGTCCTGCACGTGCAGCTCCAGCGTGCCGAAGGCGTCGAGCTCGGGCCAGATGCGGATGCTGGCCGGCTTGCGGCTGGCGTAGCGGATCGCGTTGCCCAGCAAATTGACCAGCACTTCGCGCAGGTGCAGCGCGTCGAAGCGCACCTCGATCGCACCGGCGCCGCCCAGCCAGACCATCTCGTCGGCCAAAGCCTGGGTCTCGCAGAACTCGTTTTTGAGCTCCAGCAGGAAACGCGCCAGCTGCACCGGTTCGGCATACGGCTGGGCCTTGCGCGAAAGCTGCAGGATGTCCTCGACCATGCGGTTCACGCGCGTCACGTTGTCGCCGATGATCTTTAACAAGCGCACCTCGGCCTTGCCGTGCAGATCCTCCGCCAGCAAGGCGGTGGCGTGGCCGATCGCCGACAGGGGATTGCGCACCTCGTGCGCGATGCTCGCCGTCAGGCGCCCCATCGAGGCCAGTTTCAGTTGCTGCGCCTGGTTTTCGATGGCACTCACGTCCTGCAGGAAGATCACGTTGCGCCCCGGCAGCGCGCCGCCGGCCGCGACGCTGGCAAAGCGCAGTTTGAGGTGCGCCCGCTGGTCGCGCCGCGCCCGCAGGCCGGCTTCGCCGACCGCCACTTCCTGGCAGGGCTTCAGGATCACCCAGGCCGCGTCCGGTCCGGCCTCGCCGGATACCGGCTCGACCGCGGCCAGCGCCGGCCAGGGCGCCGTTCCCATCCAGGTCGCAAATGCCTGCGCCACGGGTTCCAGTCCCGGCAATTCGTCGAGCCGCAAGCCGGCCGCCGCATCCATGCCGAGCATGCGCCGCGCCGCCGGATTGGCGGTGTGGATGCGCCCGTCCGCCCCGACCACGAGTACGCCGTCACCGACGTCCGCGATCACGATCTCGTTGATCGCCTGCTGCACCTGCAAGTCGACGCCGCGCTGGGCCGCCAGCTCTTCCTGGCCGATCAGGCGCGCCGCCAGCCGGCTGACCAGCCAGACCACGGCGAAAAAGGCGATGCCGTACATCCCGCCCTGCATCAGGGCCGGCTCGCCGCCTTGCATGACGGTCCGCCAGAGCGCGTCGAGCAGGACGAAGATGGTGGCGACCGCCGCCGAGAACAGCGCCAGCAGCAGCGGGGCCAGGATCGCGGCGCCAGCCAACGGGAACAGGTACAGGATCCCCAGCCCGCTGCGCACGCCGCCGGCGGCCAGGTAGAGCAGCGAGATGACGACCAGGTCGAGCGCGACCTGGATCGACAGCTGGGCCAGGAAGCGCTTCCTCCACAACGCGGTGAGCGCGCCGAAGCACAGGGCCGCGCCGAGATAGAAGAAGCAGGTGCGCGCATACGCGGGCGCGGCCTGCGCCATGCCGTCGCGCACATCGAACGCGAGGTACAGGATCAGCACCAGCGCGATGACGATGCGCGTGACGTTCAGCGCCTGCAGCGAACGCCAGAAGGTGGCGCGCGCCTGCGGGGACAAAGCCGGCAAACGGGACTTCAATTGCCGATCTTGGCGGCGTGGGCCGGGCTGCAGTAGTCGTGGCCGGCGACGCGCACCGCTTCCGAGGCCGGGAAGTGCAGGCCGCAGTGGGCGCAGCTGGTCATGTTTTCGATCACGGCGCTGCTCTGCGCGCTCGGGCGCGGCGGCGGCACGTGGGTTTCGGCGCGGCGCATGGCGGCGCGCAGCTTGGCGCGGACCGCGAAGCCCACGACGATGATCAGGATGATCCAGAATACGATGCGGCTCATGCGACGCTCCTGTGCAGCACGACTTCAAGTACGAAACGGCTGCCGACATAGGCCAGCGCCAGCGTGGCGAAACCGGCCAGCGTAAACCGCAGCGCCGTCTTGCCGCGCCAGCCGCGCCAGCGCCGCCCGGCCAGCAGGGCCGCGAACAGCACCCAGGACAGCAGCGCGAACACGTTCTTGTGGTCCCAGCGCATGGCGCGCCCGAACAGCTGCTCCGAGAACACGACGCCCGACAGCACCGTCAGCGACAGCAGCACGAAACCGATGCCGATCAGGCGAAACAGCAGTTTTTCCATCGTCAGCAGCGCCGGCAGCTGGTCGAGCGCACCGCTGAACCAGCCGCCGCCGGCGGTCGCCGTGCGCGCATGCAGGCGGGTTTCCTGCAGCGCCATCAGGACCGCGTGGAAGGCGGCCATGGTCAGCGTGCTGTAGGCAAGCACGGCCACCGCGACATGCCAGCCGAAGGCGCTCGACTGGCCCTCCAGAGGCATGAGCGCGCCCGGAAACAGCACCGGCAGCAACGCCGCGCCGAAGGCACAGGGCATCACCAGGCGGCGCAGGCCGTCGAGCGCGAAGTTGCGGTTCTCGAACCAGTAAGCGCCCACCGATACCCACAGCGCGGCCGAGAGCATGATGGCAAAGCCGATGCGCAGGCTGCCTGGGGCGAACGCGTCGCTCCACAGGGCCGCGCCGTGCACCGCCCAGGCCAGCGCGGTGACGCCTGAAATGACAGCGCCCTGGCGCGACGGCAGCAGGGCGCAGGCCGCGTAAAGAAAAGCCGCGGCAAGAAAGAGGGTATTGTGCATAGCGGCAGTCTACCACCAAGAACCGCCGCTGGCAGCCGGGCCATCGGCCGGGCTGCCACCGTTGTCTCCCTTTTAATCGACCGCCGCCATGCGCAGTTCGTCATTGTGATGGCGTTGTTGTTCCTCCATCACGAGCTGGCCCAGTTCGCGTTTCAGGTCGTTGAATGCGGGCGCCGCCGGGTCGCGCAGGCGCGGCAGTTCGACCAGCATGTCGCGCTTGATCGTGCCCGGGCAGTAGGTCATGACGACGATGCGGTCAGCAAGATAGATCGCCTCCTCGATGCTGTGGGTCACGAAGATGAGCGTCTTGTGCAGTTCCGACCAGATGCGCAGCAATTCGTCCCGCAGGTTGCGCCGGGTGAGCGCGTCGAGCGCACCGAAGGGCTCGTCCATCAGCATGATCGGCGAGTCCAGCGCCAGCACGCGCGCGATCGCGACGCGCTGGCGCATGCCGCCCGACAGGTCCTTCGGGTAGCGGGCGCGGAAGTCCGACAGCGAGAGCATCGCCAGCAGGCGCTCGACGGCCGCATCGATCTGCGCCCTGGGCACCCGTTTGATCTCGAGGCCGAAGGCGATGTTCCTCTCCACCGTCATCCAGTGGAACAACGCGTATTCCTGAAATACCATGCCGCGCTCGGGACCGGGCCCGCGGACCTCGGTGCCGTTCACGAGGATGCGGCCGGAACTGGGGAGCGAGAAGCCGGCCACGGCCTTGAGCAGGGTCGACTTGCCGCAGCCCGAGGGCCCGAGCAGGCAGACGAACTGGCCGTGCGGGATGTCGAGCCCGATGTCCTGCAGCGCCACCACCCCGCGCCCGCCGCTGGAGAACACCTTGCCGACGCTGTTGATACGGATATGGGCAGCAGTGGAAAGGGGCATGTCAGTGCTCCAGGCCGCGGTGCCAGCGCAGCAGATAGTTGTTCAGGTCGGGGGAGGACAGGTAGACCGGCTGCACGTCCTTGCCGGGCGTGACGCTGGCGGTCAGCTTGTGCTTGTCCAGCTCGGCCATCAGCAGCACTTCCTGGATCGCGCCGCGCGTGACCCCGACCCGCTTGCCCTTCAGGTGGGCGACCTGGGTGATGTTCAGGCCCGGGCGCGCGACCAGACGTGCCCGCCCCGCGCGAAACCAGCCACGACGAAGACGGGCGCGCCGCCGGCGCGGCCGGAAATGGCCGCTTCCGAGGCGGTGGCGCCGACGTCGAGTTCGCCCGCGATAATCGCCTGCATCACGTCCAGTCCCTTGGCGAACACTTTTTCCTCGACGCGGATGCCCCAGCGCGGGGCGATTTCCTTGATATACGAGACGGCGCCGAAATGCGCCAGCTTCAGGTTCCCGAGCCGTACGACCTCCTGGGCTTGGGCTGCCGCCGTCCCCGCCGCCAGCAGGGCCAGGGCGAGCAGGGTGTTGGCAAATACTTTCCGCATGTATTCTCCAATATGAAGGTCTAACAAGACCGGAATGCTGTACGAAGCCATCGCCGCATCAAAAATGATGCCCTCAGGAAAGGACTATCCGCAGATCAGGAATGTGTCAGATAAAGCGAGCGCAGCTTTTGATGCAGCACAGGTAGCACGACCAAAAAATCGTCTTACGCATGCTGCATTGGCGGGCCGGTGGCCGGTGGGCAGGGTAAAATGGAGGTTTGTCCGAATGCCTTCCTAGAGCGCCTAACAAAACTCAGGGCAAGGCGCGGCGTCGAAGACAGTACGCCTGTACGGCGAGACGCTGCAACGCAGCCATGGGTTTTGTTCGGCGCTCTTACTTTTATATAGTCAGGTAGAACATGCTAGATAACCTTACCCAACGCCTTGCCAAAGTCGTCAAGACGATGCGCGGCGAAGCACGTCTGACCGAGGCGAACACCGCCGAGATGCTGCGCGAAGTGCGCCTGGCCCTGCTCGAGGCCGACGTGGCGCTGCCGGCGGTGCGCGCGTTCATCGCCAACGTCAAGGAAAAAGCGCTGGGCGAAGAAGTCGTCGGCTCGCTCAGTCCGGGCCAGGCGCTGGTCGGCGTGGTGCAGCGCGAGCTGGCCGCCCTGATGGGCGCCGACCTCGGCCCGGAAGCCACCCAACTGTCGTTCGCCCAGCAGCCGCCGGCGATCATCCTGATGGCCGGCCTGCAGGGTGTCGGTAAAACGACCACCGTCGGCAAACTGGCCAAGTACCTGAAGGAACAGAAGAAGAAAAAGGTGCTGACCGTCTCGGCCGACGTGTACCGTCCGGCCGCAATCGCGCAGCTCGAATCGGTCACCAAGCAGGTCGGCGCCGACTTCTTCCCGACCCACTCGACCGACAAGCCGGTCGACATCGCCCGCAATGCGCTGGACTGGGCGAAGAAGCACTACCACGACGTCCTGATCATCGACACCGCCGGCCGCCTCGGCATCGACGAAGCGATGATGCAGGAAATCGCCGCCGTGCACGGCGCCGTGAAACCGATCGAAACCCTGTTCGTGGTCGACGCCATGCTCGGCCAGGATGCGATCAACACGGCGAAGGCCTTCAACGAGGCCCTGCCCCTGACCGGTATCGTGCTGACCAAGCTCGATGGCGATTCGCGCGGCGGTGCGGCCCTGTCGGTGCGCCACGTGACCGGCAAGCCGATCAAGTTCGCCGGCGTATCGGAAAAGCTCGACGGCCTGGAAGCCTTCGATCCGACCCGCATGGCCAACCGCGTGCTGGGCATGGGCGACATCCTGGCCCTGGTCGAGGAAGCCCGCAAGGGTGTCGACGAGAAGGCGGCGGCGGACCTGGCCAACAAGATCAAGGTCGGCGGCCGCTTCGACATGAACGACTTCAAGGCGCAGCTGGCGCAGATGAAGAAGATGGGCGGCATGGCCGGCCTGCTCGATAAACTGCCGGCGCAGTTCCAGCAGGCGGCCGGCAACGCCAACATGGACCAGGCCGAAAAGCAGGTGCGGCGCATGGTCGGCATCATCGA
Source organism: Massilia sp. (assembly GCA_039649125.1). GTDB lineage: Bacteria > Pseudomonadota > Gammaproteobacteria > Burkholderiales > Burkholderiaceae_D > Telluria. The sequence goes on from JBBWZO010000010.1 coordinate 6,429, forward strand.
CTCGATGACCCCGCTCGAGCGCGCCAAGCCGGAGCTGATCAAGGCCAACCGCAAGCGCCGCATCGCCGCCGGCGCCGGCGTGCAGGTGCAGGAAGTCAACCGCATGCTGACGCAGTACGACCAGATGCAGACGATGATGAAGAAGCTGAAGGGCGGCGGCCTGATGAAGATGATGCGCGGGATGAAAGGCATGATGCCCGGCATGCGGTGAGGGAACCTTCATAAACCTACTGCGCGTTGCACTGTCGTCCCGCGCCGCCAAGGCGATAGCCCGCTGTACTCCTCGTACAGCGAGCACCACCGCCTTGGCGGCTCGGACAACAGTGCTGCCGCTCACTACGGTTCTTCGAGATCCTGAAGCGTTTCTGATTATTCTTAGCAGCCCCAAACGCCGCGCCTGGGTCCACCCGGCGCGGCGTTTTACCATGCGTTTTTGGCTGGTTTTTCACTCTATGGCGACGAGTTGCGTATAAACCCTGTTTTTTGGGCTTGTCAGAGTGAAAAAATTTAGAAAAGGACTTGCAGGAACAGTAAAACGCCACCAATATAAGCCGTGCGATGTAATGCGCAATTTCTCATATTAGGAGGCTCGAAGATGGCAACAGCCAAGAAATCCCCAGCAGCGCCCGCAAAGAAGGCCGCCGCAAAGCCGGCCGCTGCGACCAAGCCGGCAGCGAAGAAGGCAGCAGCTCCTGCCAAGGCAGCAGCACCGAAAGCTGCAGCAGCAAAGAAACCGGCGGCAGCACGCAAGCCTAACGCCGCGTTCATGAAAGAACTGACGCCATCGGCCGAGCTGGCTGCGGTGGTCGGCAACAAGCCGCTGCCACGCACTGAAGTGACGAAGAAAGTCTGGGAATACATCAAGAAAGCGGACCTGCAGGCTGCAGACAACCGCCAGATGATCAATGCCGACGACAAGCTGAAAGCCGTTTTCGGCGGCAAGGAGCAAGTCTCCATGTTTGAAATGACCAAGCTCATTTCGAATCATCTGAAATAAGAAAAGTCCGGCTGCCCGCTAGCCTGAACGTAAAAAGCCCCGATCGCAGATCGGGGCTTTTTGTTTTGGAGCGTGATAAACCTTTTGCTTTGCCGTTTATGGTTGGCGCACCGGCACCATCGATGACATACCCGTAGGGTGGGCGGCATTCACATCGCGTCCGATTATCGGCCCCGGGTGGAGCCGCCCGGTGAATCCGTAATTGAGGCCACTGGCCTCAATCACCCTACGGGTTTGCGCGAACGCTTCCTCACAACCCGAACGCCGCCTTCATCAGGGTGAACACGTGGGTATTCTCGATCGTGCCCTTGAACGGCGCCGACCCCGCCCCCGTCGCGTACAGCTTCACGTCGCCGCCGCCGTGCGATTCGCTCGACCAGCGCACGCCCGCCTCCTGGCGATAGTCCTCGGACAGGGCCTGGGCGCTGTCCACGTCGCTGCGCAGGTCCGGGCGGTTCGGGCCGTTGCCGAAGACGAGGGTCGTGTAGGTCTTGCCGTCGGCATCCTTCGTCGGCTGGCCATCGCCGACGTTGCGCACGATGTCGAGCACCGGATTGCCGCGCTTCGGGTAGCCGTTCAGAACCATCGTGTGGTCGTGGTCGGCGGTGACGACGATCAGGGTGTTTTCCAGGCCCGGATCGATGGCGCGCATGCGGTCGACCGCGGTCTGGATCGCCTCGTCGAAGGCCACCGTCTCCACCAGCGCATTCCTCGCATTGGTATCGTGCAGGGCGTGGTCGATCTTGCCGCCTTCGACCATCAGGAAGAAGCCCTTCGGGTTGGCCGACAGCAGTTCGATCGATTTCGCCGTCATCTCGGCCAGCGTCGGCTGCTCGGGGCGGCGCTTCGAGGCGTAGTCGAGGTGGCTCTCGGCGCTGTAGATGCCGACGAACTTGCGGCCCGTCCTTGCGGACGCCATGTCGGCGCGGGTATTGGCGACGAAATAACCCTGCTTGGCGAATTCCGCGATCAGGTCGCGGCCGTCGCCGCGGCCTTTCGGGTTGGTCTTCGCGTCGAAGGGCGTGAAGTGGTTGCGCCCTCCTCCCATCAGGACGTCGACACCGTCCAGCAGGCGTGCGTTGTACCCAGGACCGCCCGGCACCACCTGCTGGGCGATGGTATAGGCCATGTCGCGGTCGCACACGTGCGAGAAGGTGGAGGCCGGCGTGGCGTGGGTCAGTTCGGTGGTAGTGACGGCGCCGACCGACTTGCCGGCCGCCTTGGCCAGTTCCAGGATCGTCATCGGCGCGGTGCCGTTGTTCCCGCCGTTTACTGTACTGCAGCGGTCGATGCTGGCGATGCCGTTCGCGTCCTTGCCCGGCGCGACCGGTTTCGCGTCCTTCAGCGAGATCACGTCGTTATTGATCTTCACGCCGGTCATGTAGGCGCCCATCGAGGGTGCGCTGTCGGTGACCTGGGCGTCGGCGGAATAGGTCTTGATGCGCGCGGTGCGCTCGAGCCGCTCGAAGTTCAGCAGGCCGTCTTCGCCGGTTTTGAAGATGCGCGCGGCGGTGATGGTGGTGGCGCCCATGCCGTCGCCGAGGAAGAAAATGATGTTCTTCGCTTGCGGCTTTGCGGCCGGGACGGGGGCCGCCTGGGCGCCGAGGGTGAGGCACGCTGCGACGAGCAGCGCGGAGAGTCGGATGGTGGTCATCTGGTGCTTTCTGGCGGTGCCGTGGTTCACAGGCCCGCCGCGGTCTTGATCAGGCTGAAAACGCGGGTGTTGTCGATCGTGCCGTGGAACAGCTCCGCGTTGGCGCCGATCGCGCCGAGATAGACGTCGGCGCCGCCGTGGGTTTCCGCGCCCTTGCGGGTGCGCACCACCGCTTCCTGGTGGTAGTCGTCGGCCGCTGCAATCTCGTCGGTCAGTTTGACGTCCTTGCGGCTGCCCTGCACGCGGTGTTCGCCGGTGCCGAAGCCGAGGATGGTGAACGGCGCGCCGTCCTTGTCCAGGCGGACCTTCCCGTCCGGCAAGCTGCGCACCAGGCCCAGGATACCGGGATTGGTCTCGGTGGTCTTGCCGGTGCGCGGCGAATAGCCGTTAATTAACAGGGTGTGGTCGTGGTCGGCGGTGGCGACGATCAGCGTGTTTTTCAGGCCCGGATCGATGGCCTGCATCTTGTCGATCGCGGTCTTCAGGGCCGCGTTGTAGCTGACGGTTTCCTGCAGCGCGCGCTTGGCCTGGGTGGCGTGCAGCGCATGGTCGATCAGGCCGCCCTCGACGACGAGGAAGAAGCCGTACGGGTTTTTCGAGAGGATGTCGATCGCCTTGCTCGCCATGTCGGCCAGCGCCGGCTGCTTGACCGGGTCGCGCGCGGCCTCGAAGGCTAGGTGGCCCTGGCCGAACAGGCCGATCACCGGCTGCGCCGTCGCGCCCAAGGCCGTCATCTGCGCCGTGTTCGACGCGACGCGCCAGCCCTTGGCCTGCAGCTCGTTGATCAGGTTGCGTCCGTCGGCGCGCTTGCCGCCCTCGGCAAAGGGCGTGAAGAACTCGGCGCCGCCGCCGAAGACCAGGTCCAGTCCATTGCCGCCGAGGGCCAGGTTGTAGCCGGCACCGCCCGGCACCAGGCTTGCCGCGATATCGCTCTCGAGGCGGCGCGTGCACACGTGCGCATAGGTGGCGGCAGGCGTCGCGTCGGTGACCTTGGTAGTGGTGACGACGCCGGCGGCCATGCCACGCGCCTTGGCCAGTTCGGCCAGGGTCGTCACCGGTTTGCCGTTCTCGCAGCGGCTCACCAGCTTGTTGCCGTTGGCATCGGCGGCCGGCGAAATGGCGCGCGTGTCGCTCGACATCGAGATCACGTTGTTGTTCTGTTTTACGCCGGTCATGTAGGCCGACATCGAGGCGGCGCTGTCGGTGACCTGGGCGTCGTTCGAGAAGGTTTTCACGAAGGCCGATTCGGGCAGCGTGTCGATGGTCAGCTCGCCGTCCTCGCCGGCATGGTAGATGCGCGCGGCGGTGAGCGTGTTGATGCCCATGCCGTCGCCGAGGAAGAAGATGACGTTCTTGGCTTGCCCTGCTACTACGGGGCGCACGCCGGTGGTGGTGGCAACGGGTGCCGATGCCGGACCGGTCGAGGCGCAGCCGGCGAGCAGCGCCAGCAGGCTCGCGGCGGCGAGTTTTTTCATTCGCATGATGGATGTTGGAGCGGGGAAAGCGGGCAGTCTACACCGGGATCGGGGACTGTGGTTCGATTGATATGTCGTGGGATTGTTGTCGGCGGTTGCGGATCATTCCTACCTCTGCGCCACCGCCACCGGATTGAACTCCCACTTCTTCCACGCCGCCAGCACCGCGTTCGGATACTGCGGCTTGCCACGGCTGCCGTTGTAGCGGCCGAGGGCCAGGTACAGGTTGCCGCGCTCCATGTCGATGTACATGCGCAGGATGGCGCAGCCGTAGCGCAGGTTGGTCTGCATGTGGAAGAGTTTACGGCGGTCGCTGTCGCCGATCACCTTGGTCCAGAACGGCATCACCTGCATGTAGCCGCGCGCGCCGGCGATCGAGACGGCGTACTTGCGGTAGGCCGATTCAACCTGGATCAGGCCCAGCACCAGCCCCGGGTCGAGGCCCGCACGGGTCGCTTCGTACCAGACCGACTCCAGGAATTCCGTACGCGACAGGTCGTCCGGCAGGCGCTTGCGCAAACGCGAGGACATCTCGGTGAACCAGGCCTGGTAGCGCAGGCGCGCCGCCTCGTCGCGGAAGCTCGGCTTCGGCGGGCGGGTATCGGCGATCGCGTTCGACAGCGCCAGGCGCACCGAGTCCGCCAGCGCCTCTTCCTTCTGGTTGCCGGCGTGCGCAGGCGCGCCGACGAAGGTAGTCGCAACAACGGCGGCGAACAACGCGCCGCCCAGCCAGGCCGCGGCCCGGCTGTTTACTCCGGTCAGCTTCACTGGCCCAGCTTGCCTTTGATGAAGCCGACCATCTCCGCCACCGGCACGGCGCTTGCGGCGGTGTCGCGCCGGCCCTGGTATTCGAGGTTGCCTTCCTTCAGGCCGCGCTCGCCGATGACGATGCGGTGCGGCACGCCGATCAGTTCCCAGTCCGCGAACATCGCGCCCGGACGCAGGCCGCGGTCGTCGACGATCACGTCCACGCCGGCCGCCAGCAGCTCGGCGTACAGTTGCTCGGTTTGCTGTTTGACGAGTTCGCTGCGATCCAGGCCCATCGGGCACAGCACGAGCTGGAACGGCGCCAGCGCGTCCGGCCAGACGATGCCCTTCTCGTCGTAGTTCTGCTCGATCGCCGCGCCCAGGATGCGGGTCACGCCGATGCCGTAGCAGCCCATCTGCAGCGGTGCCGGCTTGCCGGCTTCATCCAGGAAGGTCGCGCCCATCGCCGCCGAGTACGCGGTGCCGAGCTGGAACACGTGACCGACTTCGATGCCGCGCTCGATCGCGAGAACCCCCTTGCCGTCCGGCGAAGCGTCGCCTTCGACCACGTTGCGCAGGTCGGCAACGATCGGTTCCGGCAGGTCGCGGCCCCAGTTGACGCCGGTCAGGTGGTAATCAAGCTCGTTGGCGCCGCAGACAAAATCGGCCATGTTGGCGACCGTGCGGTCGGCAACGACGGTGACCGGCTGTTTTGGTGCGACCGGGCCGAGGTAGCCCGGCACGGTGCCGTAGACTTCCTGGATCTCGGCTTCGGTCGAGAAGCGGTGGTTGGCGAGGCCCGCGACCTTGCCGACCTTGACTTCGTTCAGTTCGTGGTCGCCGCGCAGCAGCAACATGAAATATTGCCTGGTGACCTTACCCTCTTCTTCCTTTTCGACCGTCAGCGCGATGGTTTTCACGGTGCGCGACAGCGGCAGGTTCAGCAGTTCGGCGACGCTTTCGCACTTGGTCTTGCCCGGCGTCGGCACCTTTTTCATGTCCTCGGTGGCCGCACCGCGCTCGCCGATGGCCGGCGCCTCGGCCGCTTCCATGTTGGCCGCATAATCCGAGTTCGGGCAGTACACCAGCGCGTCTTCGCCGGTCGAGGCGATCACGTGGAATTCGTGCGAGCCGGTGCCGCCGATGGCGCCGTTATCGGCCGCCACCGCGCGGAACTTCAAACCAAAACGGGTGAAGATGCGCACGTAGGCATCGAACATGATCTGGTAGGACTTCTGCATGCCTTCCAGGTCGCGGTCGAAGGAATACGCATCCTTCATCGTGAACTCGCGGCCGCGCATCAGGCCGAAGCGCGGGCGGCGCTCGTCGCGGAACTTGGTCTGGATGTGATAGAAGTTCAGCGGCAGCTGGCGGTAGGATTTGATTTCGCTACGGACGACGTCGGTGACCACTTCTTCCGAGGTCGGCTGGATGGCGTAGTCGCGGCCATGGCGGTCCTTGACGCGCATCAGTTCCGGACCCATCTTGTCCCAGCGGCCGGTTTCCTGCCACAGCTCGGCCGGCTGCACGACCGGCATCAGCAGTTCGAGGGCGCCCGACTTGTTCATCTCTTCGCGGATGATGCCCTCGACCTTGCGGATCACGCGCAGGCCGGTGGGCATGTACGTATAGATACCGGAGCCCAGGCGCTTGATCATCCCGGCGCGCATCATCAGCTGGTGGCTGACGATCTCGGCGTCGGAAGGCGCTTCTTTAAGCGTAGAAATAAAAAATCGTGAGGCACGCATATCGATGAATTCTTTTTAAAAAGAGAGAGTTATAATCGACCTAATTTTAAAGGATTAGCTGGCTGATGCGTCCAATCTTTGTACAAATGGGTCCGGAACACGCAGCGTCCGCCGTTTTCGTC
>JBBWZO010000025.1:0-21927 GCA_039649125.1 Massilia sp.
CTGAAGGAAGAAATCAACGCGCTCAAATCGCGCCAGCAGGCCGTCGAAGATTTGCAGGGCGACCGCAACCAGCCGGTCTACCTGTTCGACGAACTGGTGCGCCAGACGCCGGAAGGGGTGTACCTGAAGGGGTTCGAGCAGGATGGCCAGCGCGTGGTCCTGAACGGCTACGCCCAGTCGCAGGAACGCGTGGCCGAGCTGCTGCGCAACCTCGCCGGCAATTCGCCCTGGCTCGAACGTCCGGAACTGACCGAAGCGAAGGCGGCCACGCTGACCCAGAACAAGATCGTGCGCAAGGCGGTCGAGTTCACGCTGGCCGTGTCCATCAAGCGCGCCCGCGACAGCGACGACGCCGACGACGGCAAGGCGAAAGCCGCGCCCGCCGGCAGCGCCAAGGCGGGAGAAAACAAGCCATGAACATCGACCTGAAACAACTCGGCGCCGACCTGTCGGCGCAATTCCAGGATCTGCAAGGCCGCCCGCCGGGCTTGTGGCCGCTGGCGCCGCGCCTGTTGTGCGCGGCCGGCGCGATGGCGGCCGTCGTCGTGCTCGGCTACTTCCTGTATTGGAGCGGGCAGTTCGAGACCCAGGCGTCGCTGACGGACAAGGAAGCGAAGCTGCGCGACGAATACCGCACGAAAATCGGGCAGGCGATCAACCTCGAGGCGCTGCAGGCGCAAAAGATCCAGGTCGACCAGTCGGTCGAACGCCTGGAAAAGCAGTTGCCGAGCAAGTCCGAGATGGCCGCGCTGCTGTCGGACATCAACCAGGCCGGCGTCGGCCGCGGCCTCGCCTTCCAGCTGTTCCGTCCCGACCAGATCGTGGTGCGCGATTACTACGCCGAGCTGCCGATCGCGATCGAGCTGACCGGCAGCTACCATGACCTGGGCGCCTTTGCCGCCGACATGGCCCACCTGCCGCGCATCGTCACGCTCAACAACATGCGCCTGAAATCGAAGGACGGTGTGCTGACCCTGCAAGCGATCGCGAAGACCTTCCGCTACCTCGATCCCGACGAACTGGCGACGCAGAAAGCGGCGCGCCTGAAGGCGAAGAAGAACAAGAAAGCAGGGGCCACGCCATGATGAACAAGAACGGTGCGCTGCTGGCGCTGGCGGCGCTGCTGCTGGGCGGCTGCGGCGACAGCGACGAGCGCGAAGTGCGGACCTGGATGGACCAGACCAGGGCGCAAACCCGGCCGAACGTCAAACCGCTGCCGGAGCCGAAGGAATTCGTGCCCTATGCCTACAACCAGGCACAGGCACAGGCGCCGGATCCGTTTTCCGACGCCAGGCTGGCCGGGCCGGGCACGATGGCGCCGCAACCGAATGCGGTGCAGCCGGACCTGAATCGTCCGCGTGAAGCATTGGAGAGCTATCCCCTCGACACGATGCGGATGGTCGGGATGATGCAGAAGGGCGGCGTCAGCTTTGCCCTGGTGCAGATCGAACGCACTGTCTATCGCGTGCGGGCAGGACAACGCCTGGGCCAGAACTTCGGCCAGGCGACGCGCGTGACCCCGAGCGCGCTGGAGATCCGGGAAATGGTACAGGACGCAGGCGGCGATTGGGTCGAGCGGATATCGAAGCTGGAATTGCAGGAAAGTAAGGAGATCGGGAAATGACCGCATTCGCAATCAATCGCCTGAGGCGCGGCGTGCAAACGCTGCTGCTGCCGGTTTTGCTGGCGCTCGGCGCCGCCCAGGCACAGGCCCAGTCGTCCGGGAATGCGATTGAATCCATCAGCGCCAATCAGCAAGGCGCGAACGTGGTGGTCAACATCGCGATGAAGAACCCCCCGCATAAACTGCCGCTCGGCTTTGCGATCACCAATCCGGCGCGTATCGCGCTCGACTTCGGCGCCACCAGCAACGCCACCGGCAAGAGCGCGCAAGAGATCAACCTCGGCGAGGTGCGCGGCGTGAACGTGGTGCAGGCCGGCGAACGCACGCGCCTGGTGATGAACCTCAAGCGCGCAGCGAGCTACTCCACCGCGATCGACGGCAAGTCGATCCTGGTGACGGTCGCCGGCCCCGGCGCGGCGGCGTCAGCCGCGCCAGCCCGGACGCAGGCGCAGGCGAGCCCGGACCTGCCGGCCATCCGCCAGGTCTTGCGCAATCTCGACTTCCGCCGCGGCAAGGACGGCGAAGGCCGTGTCGTGGTCGACCTGCCGAACAATGGGGTCGCGGTCGACGTGCGCCAGCTCGGCAACAAGGTGCAGGTCGACTTCATGAATACCGGCCTGCCGGAAACGCTGCGGCGGCGCCTGGACGTCACCGATTTCGGCACCCCGGTCTCGCGCGTGACGACCAGCCCGAATGGCGCGAACGTGCGCATGATCATCGAAGCGCAGGGCCAGTGGGAGCAGTCGGTGTTCCAGAGCGACACCCAACTGGTGGTGGCCGTGCGTCCGGTCAAGGAAGACCCGCACAAGCTGGTGCAAGGCGCGCAAGGCTATCGCGGCGAGAAGATCAGTTTCGACTTCCAGAACATCGAAGTGCGCGCCGCGCTGCAGGCGGTGGCCGACATCTCGGGCCTGAACATCATCGCCAGCGATTCCGTCACCGGCAGCCTGACGCTGCACCTGAAGGACGTGCCCTGGGACCAGGCGCTCGACGTGATCCTGCAGTCGAAAAGCCTCGACATGCGCAAGAACGGCACCGTCATCTGGATCGCGCCGAAAGACGAACTGCTGACCAAGGAAAAGCTGGAACTCGAGCAGCGCGCGCAGATTTCGGACCTGGAGCCGCTGCGTTCCGAAATCTTCCAGCTGAACTACCAGAAGGCCGAAGCCTTCCGCACCGTGTTCGGGCTGGACGCGAGCGGCGCGGCCACCACCAGCAACGGCAACCGCGTGCTGTCGCGGCGTGGCAGCGCGATCATCGATCCGCGCACGAACCAGCTGTTCGTGACCGACATCGCTTCGAAGATCGAAGACATCCGGATGCTGATCCAGAAGACCGACGTGGCCTCGAAACAGGTGCTGATCGAAGCGCGCCTGGTGGAAGCGAACGACGGTTTCTCGCGCAATCTCGGCGCCAAGATCGGTTTCAACGACATGCGCGCCCTGCGTGGCGGCGACCAGGGCTATGGCATCGGCGGCAACAACCGGATCGCCATCGGCGGCAACCTGCTCGGTGTCGGCCAGGACACCCTGCAGACCCCGGACAAGGGCGACGCCTATACCAACACCACGATGGTGAACCTGCCGGCGGCCATGATCGGCGGCATCTCGCCCTCGAGCATCGCCTTCTCCCTGTTCTCGTCGGCCGACAACCGCTTCCTGAACCTGGAGCTGTCGGCGCTGGAAGCGGACGGCAAGGGCAAGATCATTTCCAGCCCGCGCGTGGTCACCGAAGACAAGATGGTGGCCGTGATCGAGCAGGGTATCGAACTGCCGTACCAGGTGGCCTCGTCGAGCGGCGCCACCTCGATCGAATTCAAGAAGGCGAACCTGCGGCTGGAAGTGACGCCGCAGATCACGCCCGACGGCAACGTGGTGCTGGAAGTGGATGTGAGCAAGGATTCGAAGGGCGAAGAGACGCGCGCCGGCTTTGCCATCAACACCCAGCACGTGAAGACCAAGGTCATGGTCGAGAACGGCGGTACGGTGGTGCTGGGCGGTATCTACCAGCAGACCGAACGCACCAACGTGTCCAAGGTGCCGCTGCTGGGCGACGTCCCGGTGCTCGGCTACCTGTTCAAGACCCAGGGGCGCGAGAATTCGAAGACCGAGCTGCTGGTCTTCATTACGCCGAAGATCGTGGCCGACCGGGTGGCAAGAGCGCGCTAGACGATCCTCACGCGACAAGCAAGACAGCCGTAACAGACCTCACAGCGACGCGCCCCTGGCGCGTCGCTGTGTCGTTTCCGGGGGCGCAATTTATGCCGCCTGCATTTCCGCCGCTGCCGCTGTATGGCCTCAGTACGGCCGGGCCGTTAACCAACAACCAACAATAAACTGGAACCTACCATGCGGCACATCGCGACACGCATTTCGTCCTCCGGCCACGCCTGCGCCGCGGCCCTGGCCCTGGTCGCCGCGGCGGTCCTCTCCGCCTGCGGCGGCGGCGGCGATCCCGGCGCGGTCCCGCCGCGCAGCGGTGCCGCCCCCGGTACCGGCAGCGGAGGCGGCACCGTCACCCCGCCGGTGGCGGCGGACACCAAGGTCACGGTCGCGCTGGTCGATGGCAGCGGCAACACGGTAACGAGCCTGTCGGGCGGCCAGACGGCCTCCCTGAAGGCGACCGTGCCGGGCCCGGCCGGCAAGCCGGCCGCCGGAGCGATCGTCCAGTTCGCCACCAGCGCCCAGGACCTGGTCAGCTTCAAGCCGGAAACCGGCTCGGCGCTGACCGATGCCAATGGCGTGGCGTGATCACGGTCAAGCCGGCCAGCTATACCGTGTCGGGCGCGGTGGCCATCGGCGCCGCGATCGGCAACTCGAGCCAGACGATCGCGCTCGACGTCAGCGCCGCGAACATCGGCGCCGTCCGGTTTTCCGGATCGAGCCAGAACGGCACCGCGATCGTGCTCAAGGGCTCGGGCGGGCAGGGGCGTTCCGAATCGGCTTAGCTGACCTATCGCGTCGTCGACCAGCAGGGCAAGGGCACGGGCGGCGTCGACGTCGACTTCAAGGCCACGTCCGACGCCGGCGGCCTGGCCGTGAGCCCGGCACGCGCGGCCACCGACGCCCTGGGCAACGTCAGCACGATGGTGTCGTCGGGCACGATCCCGACCCCGGTGCGCGTGCTGGCCTCGGCCAGCCGCAACGGCGCCACCATCACCGCCTGTCGGATACCCTGATCGTGTCGACCGGCCTGCCGATCCAGAAGTCGATGTCGATCAGCGCCGAGCACCACAACATCGAGGGCGGCGACATCGACGGCACCAGGGTGGGCATCACCGTGCGCCTGGCCGACCAGTACGGCAATCCGGTGTCGGACGGCACCGCGATCAACTTCGTCAGCGAAGGCGGCGCCGTCGGCAGCGCGGCCCAGGGCGGCTGCGTCACGAAGGAGGGCGGCTGCTCGGTCGAATTGCGGAGCCAGAACTTCCGTCCAACCAATGGCCGGGTGACGGTGCTGGCCTTTGTGCAGGGCATCGAGAACTTCACCGACCTGAATGGCGACGGCCAGTACAGTTGCAGCGGCCATACCGGCGCGCCGGGCAGCTACCGGCCGCTCGTCGACGCTTGCCCGGGTGGCGGCGAGTCGTTCGAGGACATGGCCGATCCCTTCCTCGATACGAATCTCAACAACCAGTACGAGTCGGCGCTGGGCGACCTGCCGTTCCCGTTCAACGGCAGCTCGTACAAAGCGAGCGGCGACGGCGCCTGCGATGCCTCGACCACCTACCGGGAGGGTGCCACGATTGCCCTGGCCGACGCTGCCGGGGCGGGCTGCGCGCCGCAGCTGATGGCGGCGCGCCTGAGCGATGAGAACGGTAATCCGCTGCCGTTCAACACGGCGCTGTCGGTCCTCTCCGCCAACAAGGTGACGGTGGCCGGGGTGTCGCCGGCGGCGGTTCCGTCGACCACAAACAGCGGCGGCACCGTGCATCAATTCACCGTCACGCCGGATGCAACATGTGCGCCAGGCGATTTTACGCTCCAGACTAAGACGCCAACAGGTAAGATTACGGAGTTTAAGTTCACCGCCAACTGATGTGAAATCCGAAAATGTGTTCCTTGTCGGGCTGATGGGGTCTGGCAAGACCACCATCGGACGGCAACTGGCGCGCCGCCTGGGCATGCGCTTCGTTGATTCCGACCATGCTATCGAGGCGCGTACCGGCGCTACGATTCCCTGGATCTTTGAAATCGAGGGAGAGGCGAGCTTTCGCCGGCGCGAAGCGGACATGATCCGCGAATTGACCGCCCAGCGTGGTATCGTGCTGGCCACCGGCGGCGGCGCCGTGCTCGACCCCGCCAACCGCGCCTACCTCGCCGAGCGCGGCACCGTCATCTACCTGCGCGCCGGCATCGCCAGCATCCTGCAGCGCACCGCGCACGACAAGAACCGCCCGCTGCTGCAGACGGCCGACCCGCGCAAAAAACTCGAGGAGCTGCTGGCCCAGCGCGAGCCGCTCTATGGCGAGATTGCCGACCTCGTCATCGATACCGGCCGACCTAACGTACAATCGATGGTTCAGACAATCTTGGACCAGTTGGACGCGCTCGAAGCAGGGCGCGCCCGGCACGCAAGGACGGCATCGATGAACCAACCCGCACACATCAACCTCAACGTCGACCTCGACGAGCGCAGCTACCCGATCGCGATCGGCCCCGGCGTCATCAAGGACGGCACCATGCTGGAACGCCACGTCGGCGGCAACAAAGTGGCGATCGTCACCAACACCACGGTGGCGCCGCTCTACCTCGAACAAGTGGCTGCACCCCTGCGCGCCCAGGGCCGCGAGGTAGTGGAAATCGTGCTGCCCGACGGCGAGGAGCACAAGCAGTGGGGCTCGCTGATGCAGGTGTTCGACGCGCTGCTGGCGAACAAATGCGACCGCAAGACGACGCTCGTTGCGCTGGGCGGCGGCGTGATCGGCGACCTCACCGGTTTCGCGGCCAGCAGCTACATGCGCGGCGTGCCCTTCGTGCAGATTCCGACCACGCTGCTGGCGCAGGTCGATTCCTCGGTGGGCGGCAAGACCGGCATCAACCACCCGCTCGGCAAGAACATGATCGGTGCGTTCTACCAGCCGCGCGCGGTGCTGGCCGACACCGACACCCTGGTCACCCTGCCGGACCGCGAGCTGTCGGCCGGCCTGGCCGAAGTGATCAAGCATGGCGCCATCCTGGATGCCGCCTTCTTCGACTGGATCGAAGCGAACATCGGTAAATTGATGGCGCGCGACCCGGCCGCGCTGTCGCACGCGATCGCGCGCTCCTGCGAGATCAAGGCCGAGGTCGTGCGCAAGGACGAGCGCGAAGGCGGCCTGCGCGCCGTATTGAACTTCGGGCACACCTTCGGCCACGCGATCGAGGCCGGCCTGGGCTACGGCGAATGGCTGCACGGCGAGGCGGTCGGCTGCGGCATGGTGATGGCGGCCGACCTGTCGCAGCGCCTGGGCTTCATCGACGCCGCCGCGGTCGAACGCGTGCGCGCGCTGGTCGCCGCCGCCGGCCTGCCGACCGTCGCCCCGGACCTCGGCGAGGCGCGCTGGATCGAGCTGATGGAAGTGGACAAGAAGAACGAGGGCGGGGCGATCAAGTTCATCCTCCTGAAACCCCTGGGCAGCCCGAGCATCACGAGCGTGCCGCACGAGCTGCTGCGCGCAACCCTGGCAGCTTGCGTGGAATCTTCCAGCCAACGCTCAGTTTAACGACAAGGAACCGCCGCATGATCGACTTCGACGCCCACCTGGCCCCGTACGCCGCGCACTCGTCGAAGTCGCGCGGTCGCCGCTTTCCAGAGCCCGCGCCCGGCTCGCGCAGCCAGTTCCAGCGCGACCGCGACCGCATCATCCACTCCACGGCCTTCCGCCGGCTCGAATACAAGACGCAGGTCTTCCTCAACCACGAGGGAGACCTGTTCCGCACGCGCCTGACGCATTCGATCGAGGTGGCGCAGATCGGGCGCACGCTGGCGCGCAGCCTGCGCCTGAACGAAGACCTGGTCGAGGCCACGGCGCTCGCCCACGACCTCGGCCACACGCCGTTCGGCCACGTCGGCCAGGACGTGCTCAACGAATGCATGAAGGACTACGGCGGCTTCGAGCACAATCTGCAGAGCCTGCGCGTGGTCGACCACCTGGAAGAGCACTACGGCGCCTTCGACGGCCTGAACCTGAGCTTCGAAACGCGCGAGGGCATCCTCAAGCACTGCTCGCTGAACAACGCGCGCCTGCTGGGAGAGCTCGGCCAGCGCTTCATCGACAAGACCCAGCCGAGCCTGGAAGCGCAACTGACCAATCTCGCCGACGAGATCGCCTACAACAACCACGACATCGACGACGGCCTGCGCTCGGGGCTGCTGACGATGGACCAGATGATGGAAGTGGAACTGTTCGCGCGCCACCGCAACGCGGTCGAGGCCCAGTACCCGGGCCTGCCGGGACGGCGCGCGCTGTACGAGACGATCCGCCTGATGATCACGGCGATGACGGCCGACCTGGTCGAGACCTCGGCCGCGCGCCTGCTCGACGCCGCGCCGCGCAGCATCGACGACGTGCGCGCCGGGCCGCCGCTGATCCGCTTCTCGGACCAGATGCGCGCCGAGACCACGGCCTTGAAACGCTTCCTGTACGCGAACCTGTACCGCCACTTCAAGGTCAACCGCATGCGCGTAAAAGCCAGCCGCATCGTGCGCGAGCTGTTCGACGCCTTCATGACCGACCCGGTGCTGCTGCCGCCGGACTACCAGGTGGCGTCAAACGACACCCACAAGCAGGCGAGGAAAATTGCCGATTACATCGCGGGGATGACGGACCGGTATGCGATCCGCGAGCATAAACGGATCTTTTCGCTGGATGAGTTGTAAGTAGAACAGTGGCCCGCGGCCGCGGAATGTCGTAACGTAGGGTGGACACCTGTGTCCACGCGTTGTACCGTCGCGTACCCGTCGGTTTCGCGCCAGCCCGGCGATGCATACCCGGCGTGGGCGGTCGAGTCAACACGGATCACATGGTGCAAACGCGTGGACACAGGTGTCCACCCTACAAATCGCGCAAGCCTCGAACGTCTCGATTAACGCTGGCAACTCAATCGAACAGCCCCGGCCGCGCCAGCTCCGCCAGCAGCTTTTTGACCGGCGCCGGCAGCGCCAGATTGTCGACATCGGCCAGCGGCAGCCACAGGTGCCCGTCCGGCGTCTCGCCGCGCTCGGCCAGCGTCACCTTGTGCGGATAAATGTGCAATTTGTAGTGCGTGAACACGTGCACCAGCGGCAGCAGCGCCTGCACTTCCTCGACCTTCCCCAACCCTGATAACGCACCCGACAACGCCGCCGCGCCATCGCGCTCCTCGGCAATGCCGAGGTGCCCGTCGACTTCCGGCAGCGACAGCAAGCCGCCCCAGATCCCGCTGTTCGGGCGCTGCTCCAGCAGTACCTGCCCGGCATGAATCACGACCAGCATGTCGGCGCGCCTTTCCGGCGTCGCCTTTTTCGGTTTGCGCACCGGCAGTTCGTCGGTGCGGCCGGTCGCGTAGGCCACGCAGCGCGCCTGCAGCGGGCAGCGTGGGCAGTCGGGCTTCGAGCGGGTGCACAGCGTCGCGCCCAGGTCCATCAGGCCTTGCGTGTAGGCCTCGATGCCATCAAACGGCAGCAGCGCGTCGGCGCGCCGCCAGAGTCCCTCTTCGATGCGCTTTTCGCCCGGATAGCCCTCGACCCCGAACACGCGCGCGAACACGCGTTTTACGTTGCCGTCGAGGATGGCGGCGCGGGTGCCGTTCGAAAACGCCGTGATCGCGGCGGCCGTCGAGCGGCCGATGCCGGGCAGCTCGGCCAGCAGCGCCGGGTCGCTCGGGAACATGCCGCCGTACTCTCGCACCACGCGCACCGCGCAGGCATGCAGGTTGCGTGCACGGGTGTAGTAGCCCAGGCCGGCCCAGTAGGGCATCACCTCTTCGATCGGCGCCGCGGCCAGGTCCTGCACGGTCGGGAAGCGCTCCAGGAAGCGCGCGTAGTAACCCAGCACCGCGGCGACCTGGGTCTGCTGCAGCATGATCTCGGACAGCCAGACGCGGTAGGCGTCGCGCGTGTTCTGCCAGGGCAGCGTGTGGCGGCCGTGGGCGCGCTGCCAGTCGATGACCGCCTGCGAAAAGGTCGGATCGGCCAGGTCGTCGAATTCCGTCGATCCGAATTCCGTCAATCTCTTCATGCGGCCTCCCGCAGCGCCGGTTCGGCGAGGAGGGCGCCGACGGCGTCGCCCAGCTCGCGCAGGCGTTGGCGCTGCCCTTCCAGCTCCATCTGGGTGGTTTCAAAGGCCGCGATCTTCTGCTCCAGGCTGTCGGTGGCGTCGTGGATGCGCTGGATCGACGCCAGGCGGTGGCGCAATTGCTCCTTGTGCTGGCGGATCTGCGTTTCCAGCGGGGCCATGATCACCTTCAGCCAGGCCTCGGCATCGGCGTTCGCCGCGCGGAAGGTGCGCCGCACGCGCGAGGCGATCGAATCGAAGAAGCGCTCGAGCAGGGTGGCGCGGCTCGTCATCAGGAGGGTCGCGGTGCCGAACTGGCGCGCGTACAGCGCCTCGATGGCGTCGATCTCCTCGCGGTAGCGGGTGAGCGACAGCGGCATCGGCGGCGACAGCGTCAGGCCGTGCTCGGCGGCGAAGCCGCGCAGCATCGCCTCCATCATGGCGCCGATCTCCGCCACCTGGGCGCTGGCGGCATCGATGCTGGCGCGCGCGCTCTCGAAAAAGGCGCGCACCGGAGCCCGCATGCCGGTCGTAAAGCGCACGCCGGCCATGCCGATGCGCACTGCGTCGGCCTGGCGCGCGACGCTGTCGGTGCCGAGCGTCGAATACAGGTTCGCGGACAGGGTGGCAAAGCGCGTGCGCGCTTCCTGCAGGCGCAGCAGGCCCGCATCGAAATCCTTCCGCTCGGCCTCGATGCGGCGCATCATGTGCGCCAGCACGTTCTGGTTCTTGCCGCGCAGGCTTTTCAGTTCCTGCAGCTGTTCGAGCAGGCTGCGCGAACGCGCCGCCTGCGCACTGCCCCGCGCTGCATCGATCGCCGCCAGGTCCTGCGCGAGCCGGCGCCCGAGCAGTGCGCGCTTTTGCGGGATCAATTCGTGCAGCAGCGCCGCTTCCAGTTCGCCCACGCGGCTGCGTTCGAACAGGTGCATGTCGCCCTGGATGCGCCCGACCAGCGCCTTGTGCGCGGACACCGGATAGACCTGGCCGGGTTCCAGTCCGAGCTGCTGCGCCACGCTGTGCTGCTGGCGCGCGATCTCGGCCTCGTTCTCGGCATCAAGGCGCAGGCTGTCCCACATCGCGTCGATCTTGTTAAGCACGACCATGCGGCCGGGACCGGCGCCGATGTGGGTGCGCCAGACCTCGATGTCGCTTCTCGTGACGCCGGTGTCGGCGGCCAGCACGAACAGCACGGCATCGGCGTTCGGGATCAGGTTCAGCGTCAGTTCCGGTTCGGTGCCGATCGCGTTCAGGCCCGGCGTGTCGAGGATCACCAGGCCCTGTTTCAGGAGCGGATGCGGCAGGTTGATGATGGCGTGGCGCCACTGCGGGATCTCGACCAGGCCGTCGGCGCCGACGGCGTCCGCCAGTTCCGGATCGTCCGGGTCGTACAGGCCGTAGCGCTGCGCCTCGTCGAGGCTGGCGCGGCGCGTCATGCTCACCTGCCGGAAGACTTCCAGCATGCGTTCGGGCGCGTCCAGGTCCAGCGGCAGCACGGTCCAGGCGGCAGCGTCGTCGCGGTAGTCGCTGGTCGCGCGCGGCTGGGCGCGCGTTTCGATCGGCAGCAGGCGGATGCAGGGCTCCCAGGCGGCGTCGTACAGCAGTTCGGTCGGGCACATGGTGGTGCGGCCGGCCGAGGAGGGCAGGATGCGCTGGCCGTAGTCGGCGAAGAAGATCGCGTTGATCAGCTCGGATTTGCCGCGCGAGAATTCGGCAACGAAGGCGACCGACAGGCGGTCTTCGCGCAGCCGCGCCGCCGCCTGTTCCGCGCGTTGCTGCGCGGCCGCGTCCGCCAGGCCGGCGGCCACCAGCGCGGCCCGGTACTCTTCCAGCGCCGTGCCGATGGCGTCACGCCAGGCGCCGTATTCTTGGATATCTTGCATAGTCCGCCTGCTCAAAAATTTACCGCTGGCAGGACGCGCAGTAGAACGTCGACCGCTGCCCCTGCTTGATCTGGCGCACCGGCGCACCACAGTTGCGGCAAGGCACTCCAGCACGATCATAGACGAAATATGTCTGCTGGAAATATCCAGATTGGCCATTTACGGCAATAAAGTCACGCAGGGTGCTGCCGCCCTGCACGATGGCAGCCGCCAGCACCTCGCGGACGGCGGCGGCCAGCTTCCCGTAGCGTGCGCGGCTGATGCGCGAGGCCGGGGTCTTCGGGCTGATGCCGGCGCGGAACAGGCTCTCGCAGGCGTAGATATTGCCGACCCCGACCACGATGTCGCCCGACAGCAGCACCTGCTTGATCGGCGCGTTGCGCTTGCGCGTGGCCTGGTACAGCAATTCGGCGGAAAAAGCGTCCTCGAGCGGCTCGACGCCCAGCCCGCGCAGCAGAACGTGGCCTTCCAGTTCGCCGTCGTCGTTGGCATGCCAGAGCACGGCGCCGAAGCGGCGCGGGTCGTGCAGGCGCAGCACCTGGCGCTGGACGCCATCATGGACGACCAGGTCGAAATGGTCGTGCTTCTTCGGCTCGATGCCCGGCGGCAGTACGCGCAGGTGGCCCGACATGCCGAGATGGACGATCAGGGTGCCGGTGTCGAAACCGACCAGCAGGTACTTGCCGCGCCGCTTGACGTGCATGATGCGCTGGCCGACGAGGGACTCGGCAATGTGGGCCGGGAAGGGCCAGCGCAGCCCCTCGCGGCGAAACACGACCTGGTCGACCACGCGGCCTTCCAGGTGCGGTGCGACGCCGCGCCGGGTCACTTCTACTTCGGGGAGTTCAGGCATGAAAATCTGACAAAATTCTTGTAAATTCGTGTTTCGGGGCCGCACGCGCTTTTGGACTCCGGCGTAGAATCGGACATCACTCCACACATGGACTTGCCTTGAAAAACGCTTTCGTCATTGTAACCCTCTCCGGCATCCTGTCGGCGTGTGCTGTGGCGCCACAACCGCAGTCGGCGACACAGTTGGCGAACAAGGCGACGGCCCAGGCCGCCGGCGCTGAAGCGGCCCCGGCCGAGGACTCGCCTGTGACGGCCGAGGCCGAAAAACTGGCCGCCGAGGCCGCGGAAAAAGCGGCCGCCGAGGCCGAACTGGCCCGCTTGCCGAAAGTCGAACTGACGAGCACCTTGCTGAGCCAGCTGCTGCGCGCCGAGTTCGCGTTCCGGGCCGGCGACTGGCAAGGCCCGTATCTCACCATGCTGAGCCTGGCGCAGCAGACGCGCGATCCGCGCCTGGCGCGGCGCGCCGCCGAAATGGCGCTGGCCGCCCGCCAGCCCGAAGACACGCTGGCCGCTGTGCGCCAGTGGCGCCAGCTCGACCCGCAATCGGACGAGGCGACCCAATACTATCTGGGGATGGTGATCCTGTCCGACAATATCGCCGACGCCGAAGAAATCTTCCGCAAGCGCCTCGACAGCACGCCGCCGGGCGTGCGCGGCATCGTGCTCTACCAGGTGCAGCAACTGCTGGCGCGGGCCAAGGACAAGGAGGCGGCGGGCGCCATGCTCGAGCGCCTGGTGGCGCCCTACCGCGGCACGCTCGAGGGGCACGTCGTGCTGGCGCAGGGCCTGCTTGCAAAGGGAGACAAGGCCGCTGCGGCACGCGAGGCGAGGGCGGCGCTGGCGCTGCAGCCGTCCTCCGAGATCGCCGTGCTGACGCTGGCCCAGGCCAGCGAGAACGAGGCGCAGGTGCGCGCGCTGCTGACCCAATTCATTGCCGCCCATCCGAACGCGCGCGAAGTACGCGCGGCCTACGCGCGCATGCTGGTCAACGACAAGCGCTTCGAGGAGGCGCGCACCGAGTTCCTCCTGCTCGACAAGCAGCAACCGGACAATGTCACCACCTTGTACGCCCTCGGCGTGCTGTCGACCCAGCTGAACGACCCGGGCGCCGCGGAGCGCTATTTCACGCGCTTCGTCGAGGTATTGGGACGCAACCCGAACGACGAGCGCGACCCCTCCAAGGCCATGCTGATCCTGTCGCAACTGGCCGAGGAGCGCGGCGACCTGAAGGCGGCCGTCGACTGGCTCGACAAATTGCCCGAGGGCGAAGAAAAGACGGCCTTCGGCGTCCAGTTGCGCCGCGCCCAATTGCTCGGCAAGGGTGGCGACGTGCCCGCCGCGCGGCGCCTGCTGGCCTCCCTGAAGCCGTCGGAGCCGGCCGCCCAGGCCCAGCTCGCCGCCGCCGAGGCCCAGGTGTTGCGCGACGCCGGCCAGGCCGAACAGGCTTATCTCCTGATGCAGGCCGCCGCCAAGCGCTTCCCGGACAATCCGGATTTGCTGTACGACTTCGCGCTGCTGGCCGAAAAGACGGGGCAGGTTGAGGTGATGGAGTCGACGCTGCGCCAGGTGATGCGCCTGGCGCCGGACAACCACCACGCGTACAACGCCCTCGGCTATTCGCTGGCCGAGCGCAACGTGCGCCTGCAGGAAGCGCGCGCGCTGATCGAAAAGGCGCTGGCGATGGCGCCGGAAGACCCGTTCATCATGGACAGCATGGGCTGGGTGGAATACCGCCTCGGCAACCTGGACGCGGCCGAGGCCCACCTGCGCCGCGCCTACAGCCTGCGCCGCGATCCGGAGATCGCGGTGCACCTGGGGGAAGTGCTGTGGAAGAAGGGCAGGCAGGCCGACGCCCAGCAGCTGTGGCGCGAGGCGCGCGCGAAAGACCCGCAGAACGACACCCTGCGCAGCACGCTGGCGCGGCTGCGCCTGTCCTTGTGAAATAATCCATTCTTTCGCGGCGGATGCACTGCTGTCCGCCGCTTCCGTGAACCTTTTGCCTGGACATGCCCTTCCTGTCCGGGCTCGACACTTTTCGACCGATGCCGCCGATGCCGATCACCCGCCGCCTTTCCCTGTTCGTCCTTGCCGCCGTGCTGGCAGGCTGTGTCACCACCAGCAATCAATCGACCGCCACGGTCGGCAGCTACCGCGACACCATCGAGCTTGCCGGGCGCCTGCAGGTGAAGTACCAGAAGGATGGCCAGCCCGGTTTTGTTGCCGGCAATTTCGAGTGGTCCCAGCAACCGGGCCGCGTCGACGTCACCCTGACCTCGCCCACGGGGCAGACGATGGCCACCATCAACGTCACCCCTGAACAGGCAACGCTGGCCCAGGCCAACCAGGCGCCGCGCAGCGCAAAAGACATCGACACCCTGACCGCACAGGCGCTCGGCTGGTCGCTGCCGGTCTCGGGCCTGCGCGACTGGATGCAGGGCTATGCCGTGGACGCGAGCGGCAAGCGTTTCGCCGCTTCGCCGGCCAACAACAGCGTCTTCACGCGCGATGGCTGGCGCCTGCGCTTCGTCTCCTGGCAGGACGAGAAGGCCGCCACACCGATGCCGCGCGTCATCCGCGCCGAGCGCGGCGCCACCGCCACCACCGAAGAGCTGGCGATCGATATCGTGATCAACCCGGCTTGATGAACATGAGCTCGCTGCACCATTGCCCGGCCCCGGCTAAGCTGAATCTGTTCCTGCACGTCGTCGGGCGCCGCGCCGACGGTTACCACCTGCTGCAAAGCGTGTTTCAACTGATCGAGCGCGGCGATGTGCTGCACTTCGACCTGCGCGACGACGGGCGCATCCGTCGCACGACAGACGTGCCCGGCGTGCCCGAAGAAAGCGACCTGATCGTGCGCGCCCTGCGCCGCCTGGCCGATGCCTATGAAACCCGGCACGGCCGCGCCGCACCCGGCATCGACGTCGCCGTGGAAAAGATCCTGCCGATGGGCGGCGGGCTGGGCGGCGGCTCGTCCGACGCAGCCACCGCGCTGATGGCGGCAAATTACCTGTGGCAGTCCGGTTTCACGGACGCCGAACTGATGGAGATCGGCCTGCCGCTGGGTGCCGACATCCCGTTTTTCATTTACGGCCAGACCGCCTTCGTCGAGGGCGTGGGAGAGGCGATGCAGCCTGTGGAGGGGCCGGATTGCTGGTACGTCGTGATCGAGCCGGGCGTCTCCGTGCCGACTCCTGCAATTTTTACCGCTGAGGATTTGACGCGTGACACGAAGCCCATTACAATAGCGGACTTTCCTGCAGCACATAACGCAGTACATGAGTTAAATGCTTACGGGAAAAATGATTTGCAAGCAGTGGCGTCCCGTTTATTCCCGCCGGTAGGTGAGGCGGTAGAGTGGCTGGGGCAGTACGGTGCGGCGAGGATGACTGGTTCGGGAGCATGCGTGTTTTGCGCGGTGACCGGCGAGGCTGAAGCGGATCGGGTGTTGGGGCAGGTTCCCGGCAACTGGCGAGCATGGAAAGCCCGGTCGCTGAAACGACATCCGATAAAATCGCTCTTGCAAAACAATGAGTTGTAGAATAAAATTTTGCCTGTCGCAGCGTTTGACGATAAGTAGTTAAGTGCTTAGTGAAGTTCTGCGGCAAGTTGTAGGTTGCGTAGGGGAATCGCCAAGCTGGTTAAGGCACCGGATTTTGATTCCGGCATACCAAGGTTCGAATCCTTGTTCCCCTGCCATTCGTTTTATCCGATCTGTCGATGCGAATGCGTCCAGCGGATAAATCAGGCGGCATCGCTCCCGCGAGCTGTCTTTGAGTGCATAATCAGCCGGTATAGCCGGCTGATTCTTTTTCAAGAATCAACATTCACATCTCTGGGACTCCCATGGCTTACGAAAACCTGATGGTTTTTACCGGCAACGCTAATCCGGCGCTAGCAGAAGGGGTCGCAAAAAGCCTCGGCATTCCTCTCGGTAAGGCCGTGGTCTCGAAGTTCTCCGACGGCGAAGTCATGGTCGAAATCAACGAGAACGTTCGTGGCAAAGACGTTTTCGTCCTGCAATCGACCTGCGCACCGACCAACGACAGCCTGATGGAAATCATGCTGATGGTCGACGCCCTCAAGCGCGCATCGGCCGGCCGTATCACCGCCGCCATTCCTTACTTTGGTTACGCCCGCCAGGACCGCCGGCCACGTTCGGCCCGCGTCGCCATCTCCGCCAAAGTCGTCGCCAACATGCTGGAAGAAGCCGGCGTCGAGCGCGTCCTGATCATGGACCTGCACGCCGACCAGATCCAGGGCTTCTTCGACATCCCGGTCGATAACATCTACGCTTCGCCGCTGCTGCTGGGCGATCTGCAAAAGCGCAACTACGACGACCTGCTGGTCGTGTCGCCGGACGTCGGCGGCGTGGTGCGTGCCCGTGCGCTGGCCAAGCGCCTCGGCTGCGACCTGGCGATCATCGACAAGCGTCGCCCGAAGGCGAACGTGTCGGAAGTCATGAACATCATCGGTGAAGTCGAAGGCCGCAACTGCGTCATCATGGACGACATGGTCGACACCGCCGGCACGCTGACGAAAGCCGCCGAAGTCCTGAAGGAGCGCGGCGCCAAGAAAGTCGTGGCGTACTGCACGCACCCGGTCCTGTCGGGCCCGGCCATCGAGCGTATCTCGAACTCGCCGCTGGACGAGCTGGTCGTTACCGATACCATCCCGCTGAGCGAAGCCGGCCGTGCCTGCGGCAAGATCCGCCAGCTGACCTGTGCTCCGCTGCTGGCCGAAACGTTCAAGCGTATCGTCAAGGGCGACTCGGTGATGTCGCTGTTCGTCGACTAAGCAAAACAAGCATTTATCCGCGGCGCGCCTGGCTGATTCAGCCTGGCGCGCCGTTGTACTGTCAGCAGTAACCGAATTCTTGAGTGCGCTGTACGGCGCTCAATCGCCGCCTGTCCCTGGTCGCGGGGGCAGGCATTTTATCGGGCGCGGGCCGGGGACGATCTCCGGCATTCGGGCCCACCCTTTATTACTGGAGTTTCCCATGAAAGTAGTCGCATTCAACCGCACCCTGCAGGGCACCGGAGCGAGCCGCCGCCTGCGCAACGCTGGCCAGACCCCTGGCATCATCTACGGTGGCACCGCAGCCCCGCAGCTGATCGCCCTGGACGGCAACGCGTTGTTCCACGCGCTCAAGAAAGAAGCATTCCACGGTTCCGTGCTGGACCTGGAAGTCGAAGGCCAGACCCAGCAAGTCGTCCTGCGCGACTTCCAGATGCACGCATACAAGCAGCTGGTCCTGCACGCTGACTTCCAGCGCGTCGATGCATCGCAGAAGATGCACACCAAGGTCACCCTGCACTTCGTCAACGCCGAGACCTCGCCAGCCGTCAAGCTGAGCGGTGCTGTCATCTCGCACGTGCTGAACGAACTGGAAGTGTCCTGCCTGCCAGGCCAACTGCCTGAGTTCATCGAAGTCGACCTGGGCAACCTGGAAGCCGGCCAATCGATCCACGTCAACGACCTGAAGCTGCCGGAAGGCGTGACCGCGCTGACCCACGGCCAGAACCTGACCGTCGTGACCTCGTCGATCCCACGCGGCGCCGCTACCACCGAAGCCTAAGCTTCCATAAAGTAGCCCCAGACGGCCGCCCCGGCGGCCTCGAAAAAAACCCGCCCGGCGCGCCCGGCGGGTTTTTTCATTTATCAGCTTTCATTTAAGCGATAATCCCCTTTTTCTTGACGCGACCGCTATGTCCATCCGCCTCATCGTCGGCCTCGGCAATCCTGGCCCAGAATACGAACAAACCCGCCACAATGCCGGCTTCTGGCTGGTCGACAACCTCGCCAACGGCATCCCCGGCTGCCGCCTGCAGCGCGAATCGCGCTTCAATGCGATGGTCGCCAAGACCTCGATCAAGGGCAATGAAGTCTGGCTGCTCGAACCGCTGACCTACATGAACCGTTCCGGCCAGTCGGTCGGCGCGCTGGCGCGCTTTTATAAAATCAACCCGGACGAGATCCTGGTCGTGCACGACGAGCTCGACCTGCTGCCGGGCGTGGCCAAACTGAAGAAGGGCGGCTCCTCGGGCGGTCATAACGGCTTGAAGGACATTACCTCGGCACTCGGCACCCAGGAATACTGGCGCCTGCGCCTCGGCATCGGCCATCCGCGCAGCCTGAACCTGCAACAGGGCGTGGCCGACTTCGTCCTGCACCGCCCGCGCCGCGAGGAACAAAGCCTGATCGAGGAATCGATCGACAAGGCGCTACGCATCATTCCGCTGGCGGTCGAGGGGAAACTCGACGCGGCGACGATGCAACTGCATACGGCCTGAGCGCGCGCTTTCCTCCGCCCTCCGCCCGTACGCCGCGCTGCTCACGGCGCGCTGCTTGCCGCCGCGTCCGGGCGCACCAATCCACGCTTGACGATGTAGTCGGCGATCTGGTGGCTCAGCGCAACCCCCGCCGTCTTGTCGAACTGCCAGTGCACGCCCAGATCCGGCTCTGTCCATTTTCTTCTTCCGCCTGCGACAGCGTCGCGAAACTGCGCGGCAGGCGCGGCCGCACCCGGCCGTCGTTGTCGCGCGTGATCCCGTCGAACTCGTCGGACACGAAGGTGAACGGCACCCGGTCGCCGTACAGGCGGCGCAGCATGTGGAAGGTGGCGCCGCCCAGGCCCGCGTGACCCGACACGTAGGCCGGAAAGGGCGGTGTGAAATCCGGGCCGATGAGGTTGCTGGCCGGCGCGCCGAGAGGTGTCCAGGCCGGATCTGCATGGGTATACCGATTGCCGTCGCCCTGGCCAGTGGGGCCGGTGCCGGGACTGGCTTCGCGGATCGCCGTCACCGGCCGCCAGAAATCGTAGTCGTACTTTGCCTGCCATACTGCCATCGTCGTGTCGGCCATGGCGACATTCACCAGGGCCAGCACGCGCGCCAGTTCCAGCGCGTCCCGGCAGCGCCGCAGCGCCAGCTGCACCGCGACCTGGTTGTACAGGCGCGGGGGCGTGCCGATCCAGGCCGTGCCGTCGTAGCCCCAGTAGATACCGGCAACGGCCTGGTCGCGCGTGCGCCGGGTCGGCGTGCGCACCCGGTCGCCGCCGAGCTGTTTGACTTCGTTGAACGCACGCGCATAGGCTTCGCTCGCCAGCGGTGGCGGCGGGGGCGCCCGGAACTGGTCCGCGGCCTGCAGCACGAAAGGCCGCAGGCGCTGCCAGTAGGCGCCCAGTGCGATCGGGCTGCGGCTCACCGGATCGGGCCGCCACACGCCGGGTGCGTTGCTGACCTGATAGTCTTCGCCGACGATCGGCTCGTCCTCGTAATTGCCGTCGCTCGCGCGCAGCGCCAGGATCGCCGCCGCGCGGCGCCCGACGTCGATGCCGCCCAGGGTAGCCCGACCGCTGGGCAGGCGGGCAAGATCCTCGCGCAGCCAGGCATCGAAGCGGCTCGCCTGGCGCGGATAGAGCGCGACCAGGGTGTCGTGCGCTGCCTGGGCGATGGCGGCGTCCTGCGAACTGTCGGGAAACGCCGCCAACGGCCCGGTATAGTCGGGGTAACGTTTCAAAATGGCGTTCAGCGCGTCATAGATGGCGATCTGGACGATCGCCATCACCCGGCTGGTGCGCGTCGGCCCCAGCTGTTCCGCCTCGAGCGCCGCGCCGCCGACGATTCCCGGGGTATGGTTGACGTCGAGCTTAAGAACGGTTGGGTTAAAAGACAAGCCGAACAGGGTCGGATCTTGATCCCGCCCAGCATGAATTCTGCGCTGCATTAAAGCGCTCGCCGTATTCTTTCCGCTCGCACATCGCCCACGTGCAAGTGTGTGGATGCAGGGCCGTCAGCACAGCGGCGTCCGTCCTGCGATAATCCCACGCATGAGTGCACTGACCTTTCACGCCGGCCCGCGCGCGCTGGCCCGGATCCGCGCGCACGGCCTGCGCGCCCAGGACATTGCCGTGATTCCTGCCGCCGCCGGCGGCCCCAAGGGCCTGGTCTTCCAGAAGCTCGACCAGTACATGTTCGGCGAGTGGCTACCGACGCACCCGCGCGAGCGCACCCTGGTCGGCTCCTCGATCGGCGCCTGGCGCATGGCCGCCGCCTGCCAGAAGGACCCGGTGCGCGCCTTCGAGCGCCTGGGCGCGCTGTATGCTGGCCAGCGCTATACCAGCACCAAGCCGGGTCCGCAGCAAATCAACGCGGTGGTACAGGAACTGCTGCGCGAATTCGTCAGCGGCCACGAGGAGGACATCCTCAGCCATCCGCACCATCGCCTGCACCTGCTGGCGGTGCGCGGCAAGGGCGCCCTGGCCGCGCCCGCGCACCGGCGCGCCGAGATGCGGGGTTTTGCCGCCGCGGCGCTGACCAACTTCGCCTCGCGCGCGCGCCTGGCCGGCATGCTCGAGCGCGTCGTGCTCGGCGACGCCCGCGACGGCCTGCCTTGGCTGCGCAAGCAGTTCGACAGTTTTACCACCCACTTCGCCACGCTCACGCGCGAGAACCTCGCAGCCGGCCTGCTGGCCTCGGGCACGCTGCCGCTGATCATGCAGCCGGTGACGAATATCCCCGGCGCACCCGCGGGGCATTACTGGGATGGCGGCATCATCGACTACCACCTCGCGCTGCCCTACGGATGCATCGAGGCGCAGGACCCGGACGGGATCGTGTTCTACCCGCACTTCAACGAGCACATCGTGCCGGGCTGGCTGGACAAGGCCATGCCCTGGCGCCGCTGCGCGCGCGGGCCGAACCGGGGTTGGCTCGACAATGTGCTGATCGTCGCGCCATCACCGGAATTCGTGAAATCGCTGCCGCGCGCCAAGCTGCCCGACCGCGCCGACTTCAAGTTCTACCGGCTCGACCACGACGCGCGCGTGCGCGCCTGGACGCAGGCGATGGGGGAGGGGCAGCGCCTGCGCGACGAGCTGGCCGCCTTCATCGAGCGGCCGAACCTGTCGCGCCTGCGCGCGATCTGAGCACCTACCCATACATAAATGTGTTTTTGGCTGCCAGAGCCGGCGCGTTGCTGCGTTCGCTCGCGTCCGCTTGCGGGGCAGTGCTCGCACTGCGGCGCACTCGCCGCCTTGCACCGCATCCGCTTCTGTTTGCCATTGTCACATTTATTTTTGGCTAGGTACTTGCCGTTCTTTTCGTTCGCTCCCGTTTCAGTCGCGCTGGTGATGCAGGCCAGGCCAGGGTAGTCAGCCTGCGCGGGCCTGGCGGGGCTGCGCTTACTTCTTGGCGCCGCCTACCTTGCGGAAGTCGGACTTGCGAATCATGCCGTGGATGCCTTTCGTGCGATCCACCACTTGCGACACCTGATAGTCGGTTGCCGCCGACAGGTAGGCGTAAGCGGTTTCCCGATCCATGCCCAGCTTTTCA
>JBBWZO010000044.1:0-13609 GCA_039649125.1 Massilia sp.
GCGGAGCAGGGTTTCAATATCGCCCGTAACTCGGTGGTGCTGGCCGGCCTGCCGAACACGGTCGGCGGCGTGACCGTCAACCGCTACTGCGCCTCGGGCATCACGGCGCTCGCCATGGCGGCGGACCGCATCCGCGTGGGCGAAGCCGACGTGATGATCGCCGGCGGCGTCGAATCGATGTCGATGGTGCCGATGATGGGCCACCACCCGTCGATCAACATGGACACCTTCAAGGACGAGAACGTGGGCCTGGCCTACGGCATGGGCCTGACCGCCGAAAAAGTGGCGCAGCAGTGGAAAGTGTCGCGCGAAGACCAGGACGCCTTCGGCCTGGAATCGCACCGCCGCGCCATCGCCGCCCAGCAGGCCGGCTTCTTCAAGGACGAGATCACCCCGGTCGAGATCGTCACCCGCACGCCTGACCTGGCCACCGGCGAGATTTCGGTCAAGCGCCGCAGCGTGGACAGCGACGAAGGCCCGCGCGCCGACGCGTCGCTGGAATCGATGGCCAAGCTCAAGCCCGTCTTCGCCGCCAAGGGCACCGTGACCGCCGCCACCTCGTCGCAGATGTCGGACGGCGCCGGCGCGCTGATCGTGGTCAGCGAAAAGATCCTGCGCGAGCACAACCTGACTCCGCTGGCCAAGTTCTCCTCGTTCGCCGTGCGCGGCGTGCCGCCGGAAATCATGGGCATCGGCCCGAAGGCGGCGATTCCGGTCGCCTGCGCGGCGGCCGGCATCACCCAGGACCAGCTGGACTGGATCGAGCTGAACGAAGCCTTCGCCGCACAGGCGCTGGCCGTGATCCGCGACCTGAACCTCGACACGTCGAAGGTCAATCCGATGGGCGGCGCGATTGCCCTGGGCCACCCGCTGGGCGCCACCGGCGCGATCCGCGCCGCGACCGTCGTGCACGCACTGCGCCGCAACAGCCTGAAGTACGGCATGGTGACGATGTGCGTCGGCGCCGGCATGGGCGCCGCCGGTATCATCGAGCGCGTTTAAGCCTGAGTTGAAGCGGCGAGATCGACGTTCGCGTTGATGCTGCTTCTAACTATCACCGCGTGGGCGGGGGACCCGCCCACCCTATGAGTTGCTGCACAGTGTGCCGGTGACCCGTAGGGTTGGCGGGTTACCCGCCCACGCGTTCAACCAGCCCCAGAATTACGCAAACGTTTCGGAGACATCGGCAATGGCTATCCTCGTCAACAAATCCAACGGCATCCTCACTATCGAATTCAACCGCCTCGAGCGCAAGAACGCCATCACCGGCGCCATGTACACCACCATGGCCGACGCGCTGCGCGACGCCGACCAGGACCCGCTAGTCCGCGCCGTCCTGATTACCGGCAAGCCCGAGATCTTTACCGCCGGCAACGACCTCGACGACTTCCTGAACAACGTCGGCGAAGGCGCGATGACCGAGGACCGCCCGGTGTTCCAGTTCATGAAGGCATTGGAGGGCTGCACCAAGCCGGTCGTCGCCGCCGTCGCCGGCGCCGCGGTCGGCATCGGCACCACGATGCTGATGCACTGCGACCTGGTGTATGCGGCGGATAACGCCAAATTCTCGATGCCCTTCACCCAGCTCGGCCTGTGCCCGGAATTCGCCTCCTCGCTGCTGGTGGCGCAAGCGGCCGGCTACACCCGCGCCGCCGAAAAGCTGATGCTGGGCGAAGCGTTCCTGGCCCAGGAAGCGCTGGAGATGGGAATCGTGGCGAAAGTGCTGCCGGCCGCCGAACTGCTGGCCTTTGCGCAAGGCCAGGCCGCCAAGCTGGTGGCGCTGCCGGCGGCGTCCATCCGCGCCACCAAGGCCCTGATGCGCCGCCCGCGCGCCGAGCTGGTCAAGGAGACCATCGGCGTGGAAAACAAGCAGTTCAGCGCCATGCTGACCGGGCCGGAGGCGAAGGAAGCGTTCACGGCGTTCTTCCAGAAGAGGAAGCCGGACTTTTCGAAGTTCGATTGAAGCAGACGGTCCGGCCGCGTGTGCGGGCTGGCCGTCGTCGAAATTGGTGCCGGTATGTTTCCCGACCGCCGGCGCCGGTAGGGCAGTCTGGGCTGCCGCGTTCTCGCGAACAGGCGTATCTTCGCGCGGGAATGTGACAGGCGTTTGACCGCGAACAGGGTTGGCCTTGAGCCCAGGCGTTGGGCGTGAGGAGACGACGCCGAGATGCGGGCGGTGAAACGCGTGGACTCCCGAGTCCACGCGTGAACTTCGAGCAGCGTTGACGTCAACCCTGGCGGCGACACGTGACCATATGGCGCCTTGAAGCCTAAACGCGCTTCGCTGCTCCCGCCGGCTTGTCGATCAGCCTGTCGCACAGGGTCAGCACCGCGCGCACCAGCTCGGCCGGCGCCACGGGTTTCGCCAGGTACTCGTCGAACCCCGCTTCCAGCGAATGCCCCCGGTCCTCGCGGCGCGAAAACGCCGTCAGCGCCAGGGCGCGCACACCGGCCACCTGCGGGTTGCTCGATGCGCGTATGCGGCGCATCAGTTCCAGGCCGTCCATTTCCGGCATCCCGATGTCGCTGATCATCAAATCCGGCTTGAGGCGCTCGATCGTCTGCAGGGCTTCGTAGGCGGTAGCGGCGGTGACGATGTTGGCGGCCATGTCGGCCAGCACGTAATGGACGATGTCGAGCGAATCGCGCTCGTCGTCCACGACCAGGATCGTCAGTCCTTCCAGCGCGCCGCTGCTGGCGCGCACGGCATCGAGGTCGTGCGCCTTGACCAGGCAGTCCGGTGCCGGCGTCTGCGCGGCGCCGGCCAGCGGCATGGTCAGCGTGAAGGCGGCGCCCTGGCCTTCGCCGGCGCTGGCGGCGGTCAGCTGGCCGCCCTGCAATTGCACCAGTTGCTGGGCAATCGACAGGCCCAGCCCCAGGCCGCCGTGGCGCCGCGTGGACGAGGCGTCGGCCTGGCGGAAGCGGTCGAACACGAAGGGCAGGAATTCCGGGTGGATGCCGATGCCGGTGTCCGCGACCTCGATGACGACGGCGTCGCCCTCGCGTTTCGAACCGACGCGCACGCTGCCGCCGGCCGGCGTGAACTTGATCGCGTTCGACAGCAGGTTCGTCATGACCTGCTGCAGGCGGCCGGCGTCGGCCGCGAGCGGGCCGGCATGGCTGTCGATCCTCGTCTCCAGGTGTACGCCTTTCGCCAGCGCGGTCGGGCGCACCGTTTCGACGGCGGCGCCAATGAAGTCAGACGGCCAGGTGCGGTCGACTTCGATGCGGACCTTGCCGGCGATCAGGCGGCTCATGTCGAGCATGTCTTCGATGAGCTGGGCCTGGGCGCGCGCGTTGCGCTCGATGGTCTGCAGGCCGCGGCGCAGCATCTTTTCGTCCTTGCCGCCATCCATCAGCAACTGGGCCCAGCCGAGCATGGCGTTGAGCGGGGTGCGCAGTTCGTGCGAGAGCGTCGAGAGGAATTCATCCTTCATCTCGCTCAGGCGCTCGGCTTCCACGCGGGCCTTCTGTTCGTGCAGGTACATCGTCTGCCGCTCGGCCGAGGTCGCGAGCGAGGCGGCGAGGATGCGCGAACGGTCTTCCAGGCGCGAGTCGTAGACGGCGACCAGGGTGGCGGTGGTGAGCAGCAACAGGGCGGTGACGGTGACCATGGCGGCCAGCAGGTCCTGGCTGATGCCGATGTTCGCTTCGAGGCAGATGCTGCCCGGCGCAAAGTGCGCCGCTTCCATGCCCGTGTAGTGCATGCCGACGATGGCGCCACCCATCACGACGGCGGCGGCCAGCTGGGCCAGCTTGCCGCGCAGGTGCCGGTTGCGCAGGTGGAAGCCGATCCACAGCGCCCCGGCCGAGGCGCCGATCGCAATGGCAACCGAGGCCGCAAACAGCAGCGGGTCGTATTCGATGCCGGGGCGCATGCGCATGGCCGCCATGCCCGTGTAATGCATGGCGTTGATGCCCAAGCCCATCAGCACGGCGCTGATGGCGAAATGGCTGGGTGTCGGCGCCGGACGGCTGATCAGGGACATGGCGAGGACCGAGGCCAGCACCGGCAACAGCCAGGAAACGAAGGTCATGGCGACGTCGTAGCCGACCGGGAAGGGCAGGCGGAAGGCCTGCATGCCGATGAAATGCATGGCCCAGATGCCGCTGCCCATGGCGAAGGCGCCGCCGGCCATCCACCAGTACGTGGCGCGGCCTTGCGAATGGCGCACGCGTTCGGCCAGGCTCAGGGCGGTGTAGGAGGCGTAGATCGCCACCAGGATCGACACCACGACGAGTGTTGGTTCGTAATGTCCAAGAGACATGGTAAATCCGATGACTCACCGGGATAGCACACCGGCGCGTTGAGAAAGTGACAGGAGGAAGCAAGTCTACACGGGCGCAGCCACGTTCGCAGTAAATTTCCTTAGCGCAACTTTCCAAATGGGCGTCAGTACAACAGAGGAAACTGTTTCTTTGTTCCGGATTAAGTTGAACTCTGGATGCGATACGGACAGCCGCTGACGCACGGCGGGCGCCATCCGGTTCAGCGCTTCAGGAGCAGCGCCGCCATCGCCGCCACCGCGCCTGCTGCCGCGACGGCCCAGGGTCCGACGCGCACGATATCGCCCGTCTGCCCGGCTTGCACCGCCAACGGTCCGGGCGGCGGGCGCCAGTTGTCGCGCTGCGCGGCGGCGGCGCGGGCGGCGGCGGCTTCGCTCTCGTAGAAGCTGGAAAAGCGTTCCAGGTCGACCGGGTTGAGGGTGGCCATGAAGGTCACGATCTGGTCGTGCTGGTCGAGCCTTACCTGATAATGGTTGCGCCCGGCCTCCACGGCGCTGCGCAGGTATGCGGCTTCCTCTTCGACCAGTTCGCGTACGCTCTCCCGTGTGATGACGGGAAGAACGATTTTTGGTCGCTCGACGCTGCGTCGGTCGGTATGCACGTGCTGCCTCTCTTGGTAACGCTATCTGGAAGGGAAGTCTACGTCGTCGTCTGTATCGTTGCCAACACACTTGGCGCCGATTTGCGCGCAAGCGGTACATTAAAGGTGTCAGCGCCCCGCAAACAGTTTTAAAATTTCCATACAGAAAATAATACTTCGTCGGATTATTACTTTGCCATCAGCTGTTGCGCTCCCAGCGTCAACGAGACTCCCCTGAACGACATGCCCAACGCGGCCGGCCTGGATCGGCTCGCCGCAGAAAATACCGCCCTGATCGAACACTCGCTCGACCTGATCGCCCTGATCGACAAGGATGGCCGTTTTCTTCGTGTTAATAGTGCGGCCTTCGAGCTCCTGGGGTATCGCCCGGAAGAGCTGGTCGGACGGAACTACTACGAACTGCTGAGCGCTGACGAGCTCGAGAAATTCCAGCGCCTGCGGGCCCAACCGGGCCCGGCTGAACGAGCGCGTGCAGGACCTGCTCGACAGCTGCCCGCGCAATGCCTCGGTGGCGGCCATGTTCCTCGACCTCGACCGTTTCAAGGAGGTCAACGATTCCTTCGGCCATGAATTCGGCGACGTCCTGCTGTGCGAAGTGGCGGCGCGGCTGCGCCGGGTGATCCGGCCGACCGACGTCATCGCCCGTCTCGGCGGGGACGAATTCGTGGTCGCCGCGCACTGCGCCAGCGGCCGCGCCGCCGCCGCGCGCATCGGCGAAAAACTGCTCGAGGTGCTGACCACGCCGATCAGCATTGCCGGCCAGGACGTGATCATCGGCGCCTCGATCGGCATCAGCCTGTTCCCGGCCGATGCGCCGGCCAAGGAGCAACTGTTCCAGGCGGCCGACACCGCCATGTACCGGGCCAAGGCGGCGGGGCGCAACCGCTTCCGCTTTTTCGAGCCGGAAATGGCGGTGGCCACGCGCGAACGCATGGCGCTGGAAACCTCGCTGCGCCCGGCGCTGGCGCGCGGCGAGTTCGAACTGCGTTACCAGCCGCGCATCGACCTGCGCGATATGTCGGTGCTCGGCATGGAGGCGCTGATCCGCTGGAACCATCCGGAGCGCGGCCGCGTCTCTCCCCAGCAGTTCATCCCGATTGCCGAGGAAACCGGCCTGATCGCGCAGATCGGGCGCTGGGTGCTGCGCGAAGCCTGCAGGGAGACGCGCCGCCTCATGGACGAGCTCGGACGCAGGATCTGCGTCTCGGTCAACGTTTCGGCGCGCCAGCTTGCGCACCAGACATTTGTTGATGAGGTTCGACAAGTATTGAGCGAAACCGGCATCCCGCCGGATTGCCTCGAGCTGGAACTGACCGAGAGCGCGCTGATCGACGACATCGAACGCACCGCCCGCATGCTGCGCGAACTGCACGAACTCGGCGTCAAGCTGGCGGTCGACGATTTCGGCACCGGTTACTCGGGCCTGGCCTACCTGCGCAGCTTCCCGATCGACGTGCTCAAGCTCGACCGCTCCTTCGTGCTGCAGGACGACGAGCGCATCAGCGCCTTCGACTTCGTCAAGGCCTTCGTCGACATGGCGCACGCGCTGAACATGTCGGTGGTGGCCGAAGGCGTGGAGACGGCCGACGTGGTCGAGTTCCTGCGCTCGGCCGCCTGCGACGAGGCGCAGGGGTATTACTTTGCCCGGCCCATGCCCCTGGATGCGCTGCGCGCGCTGCTGGCGGAGGAGGCCGCGGCCAGCGCCGGCTGAGCTGCCGCCACGCTCGCGCGCCTGCCATAGGGCAGGCGCCCGGCGACACCCCGGAAGGCCGCCTCAGTGCCGCCTGTTTCTTGCCCTTCCTGTTCGATCTTGCCAAAGGGCTACCGCGCGCTAGGTTCCAGAACGCGGCGATACACTGCGACCTGGCTCGAGATAGCGTGGGCCAGGCCTCGCCGCACGACGCGGCGTGGCCCCCGTGCAGACATGCCGATGTCAATTTGAACGGGAGCGGCGCATCGGAGACATGATGCCGGCTCCTACCCCAACCCAGGAGAGCATCATGCAAAAAAACAAAGCTTTGAAGGGACTGCTCGCCGTATCGGCAGCAGCCGCCATGTTCAGCGCCTTTGGTGTCCAGGCACAAACCACCACCTCCACCCAGAGCGCGGCCGACCTGCAAAAGCAGACCGACCAGGGCACGGCCAACATGACCGGCAAGACCGCTCGTGACGGCACCGTCAACAACACCAACAGCCAGGGCATGGAAGACCGCAGCGGCCAGGTCGGATCGAGCACCGCCGGCCAGAGCGCTTCCGGCACCGCGGGCCACAGCGGCCATGCCGGCCAGAGCGGCAGCACGGCCGGCAGCGCCGGCATGAGCGGCAGCACCGGCACCGGCGCCACCGGCATGTCGGGCCAGTCGGGCGCCGCGGGCGCCACGGCCGCCGGCACCGCCAAATTGAGCAAGGCCGACAGCAAGGGGATCATGGACATGGCGATGGTGAATATGGCCGAGATCGAAATGGGCAAGCTGGCACAGAGCAAGAGCCAGAATCCGGAAGTGAAAACTTTCGCCCAGCAAATGA
Organism: Massilia sp.; assembly: GCA_039649125.1. Classification (GTDB taxonomy): domain Bacteria; phylum Pseudomonadota; class Gammaproteobacteria; order Burkholderiales; family Burkholderiaceae_D; genus Telluria. The sequence continues at coordinate 7,415 of JBBWZO010000044.1, forward strand.
TCGACGACCACACCAAGGGTCTGGCCGAAGTGCAGGGCTTGGCGCAATCGAAGGGCATCACCCTGCCGACCGAGCTCGACACCAAGCACAAGGCCAGGGCGACCCGGCTGTCGAAACTGAGCGGCGAAAAGTTCGACCGCGAGTACATGAAGGTCGGCGGCGTGGCAGCGCACAAGGAAGCGCACGCCCTGCTGCAGAAGAACCAGAAGGCCGCCAAGGATCCTGACGTCCAGGCCCTGGTGACCAAGATGATGCCGGTCGTGGAGCAGCACCTGAAATCCGCCCAGCAGATGCCGGCTGGTAGCACTTCCTCGGGCAAGTGATCGCCAAATAGGCAGCCAACAGGCAGCGCATTGTGCGGTGCCGGCGCCTGACGAGTGCGCGGGACGGGCGGCTGTCCCGCGCGCTTTTGTTCGTGCGGACCAGACCGCGTTCAACCCGAGCGCGTTCAGCGCAAGGGCGTTCAGCCCGACTTCCTCTTCCCGTCGAGCCGTTCGATGACAATCTCGATGCCGACAATCGCCTTCAGCAGGCTGTCGATGAAGTCGGCGGGGGCGTCGTCCGGCGACCAGGGCCGCGCTTGCGCCGATTCGTGCACGGCACTCTGGCGACGCAGCAGGGCCATGATCCAGGCCGGATCGTCGACCGTGCGCAGGCGCCCATGCGCGTGCACGACACTGTAGTTCCAGGTCGGCACGACGCGGGTGTCGCCGGGATGGCGCATGCCGGCTGACGGCGGCTCATAGCCCGACTCGCCCCGGAAGACCACCATCACCGCGCCGCCGTCGTTACGCCAGAGCGGATTGGCGCGCGCAACGTGGGCACGCAGCACGCCCAGCGTGCCAGCGCCGGGAGCGATCTCGAACGGAAGATGGTCGGCGTCCAGGCCCTGTGCACCGTGCGATACGAGCGTACCGAGCGGGTACGCGGCCATCAGGGCATGCAGCGCAGCCGGGCGCGTTTCCGCAGTCTTGGCCGGGATGTACATCAGCGTGCCTCCGCGACTGGCCAACGATGCAGGATCATGCCGGTTCCCTGCACGTTCCGTTTCCAGCCACTGCCTTGCCCGATTTGCCGCATGTCGCCTCCGGATGAAAGAAGGGCTATCGTACGGCAGAAACACGGTTGTTGAAATAGCCATTTTCGAAATGGCAACCGTCTTGCGATGGAAGGCCGCGCAAGTGCGGCCGGCGGCCGTCTGCCTGCGCCGCCCGCGTGCCCTGGCATATACTTGCGCCCATGACGACCACACGCTGCCGCTGGGCCAACCCGGCCAATCCCGGCTACCTCGATTACCACGACCACGAGTGGGGCGTGCCCTGCCACGACGAGAACCGCCTGTTCGAGATGCTCAATCTCGAAGGCGCGCAGGCCGGGCTGTCGTGGGAAACCATCCTCAACAAGCGGGATGGTTACCGCGCCGCCTTCGACGGCTGGGACGCCGAACGCATCGCCCGCTATGACGAGGCCAAGGTCGCCGAGCTGCTGGCCAATCCGGGCATCGTGCGCAACCGTTTAAAAGTGGCGGCGGCGATCGCGAATGCGCGTGCCTACCTGGCGCTGCGTGCCGAAGGGCTCACGCTCGACCAGTACCTGTGGGATTACGTCGGCGGCCGGCCGCTCGTCAACCAGTGGGTCGACGGGGGGCGGCCCACGAAAACGGCGCTGTCGGACCGCATCTCGAAAGACCTGTCGAAACGCGGTTTCAAATTCGTCGGCTCGACCATCGTGTACGCCTACATGCAGGGCATCGGCATGGTCGACGACCACGATCCCCAGTGCTTTCGCCACGCGGGCGCGGCGTGAATCCGGCGGATGTCTGGCAGGGCCGCGCGCGCTACACGGTCTTCGATACGGCGTACGGCGACGGCAGGCAGGCCGCTGCGCTGATCGCGGCCTGGCGCGCCGACCCGGCACGGCCGCCGCGGCTGCACATCGTCGCGCTGGCCGGCGGCCTGCTGCCGGGTTTCCATCGCATTCCCCAGCAGGATGCGGGCGTCACGCTCGACCTGCTGGCGGCGCCGCTCGACGCGGCGCTGGCCCAGCTTTCGGGCCGGATCGATTTTGCCTGCCTGCGCGGCATCGCGGGGCAGGGAACGCATTTCGCCCGCGGCCTGGCGCGCCTGGTTGCTGCCGACGCGCGCCTGGCCTGCGAGCGCCTCGACCCGGAGCAGGTCGCGGCGCTGGCGGCCCAGGGCTTCGTGTTCGACGGGCACGGCACCGGCGCACGCTTCGCCAGCCGCAAGCCGCGCCTGCCTTTGCCCGCGGTTCCCGAGCGCCACGCGGTGGTGATCGGCGCCGGGCTGGCCGGCTGCGCCGCCGCCGAGCGCCTGTGCGCGCGCGGCTGGCAGGTCACGCTGGTGGAACGCCAAGCCGGCCCCGCGCAGGGGGCGTCGGGCAACCTGGCCGGCATCTTCATGCCGCTGCTCTCGAAAGATGACAACATTCCGACCCGCCTCACGCGCGCCGCTTACCTGTATGCGCTGCGCTACTGGGAACTGCTCGGCGGCGTCGGCCGCGCGATCGAAGGAGAGGCCTGCGGCGTGATGCAGCTGGCGCGCGATGCGGAGCACGCCGCGGCCTCGCGCGCGATCGCCCGAAGTGGACAGGTTCCGCCCGAGTTTGCCGAGTGGCTGGAAGCGCCGCAGGCGCAGCAACTGCTCGGACTGCCGGCGCCGGATGGGGCCTGGCTGTTCCGCCAGGGCGGCTGGGCACGGCCGGGCAGCGTCTGCGCAGCCATGCTTGCCGCCTGCGGCGAACGCCTGACGACGCGTTTCGGTGTCGGCAGCGTCAGCCTGGTGCGCGGCGCAGAACAATGGGAAGTATTGGCGGCCGACGGCACAAGGATTGCCCGCGCCGCGACCGTGGTGCTGGCCGGCGGCGCCGGGTCGCTCGAGCTGGCGCAGGCTGCCCGCCTGCCGCTGGCGGCGCTGCGCGGACAGGTGACCCACCTGGATGCGGCCACGCTGCCGCAACTACCCTTCGTTCTGTGCCGCGAAGCCTATCTGACCCCGGCGGCCGGCGGCATCGCCTGCGCCGGCGCCACCTACGACCTCGACGCCGACCCGCAGCTGCGCGCGGCCAGCCAGCAGGAAAATATCGAACGGCTGCGCGCGCTGGTGTCGGATCCGGCGGCCGGCGCCGCTGCGCCTTTGAATGGGCGCGTCGGATTTCGCAGCGTGGCGCCGGACCGCCTGCCGCTGGTCGGCGCGCTGCCCGATTTCGAGGCCGCCGGCAGCACCGAGCGCCTGCGCGACGTGCCGCGCCACCCCGGCCTGCACGGCCTGCTCGGCTACGCGTCGCGCGGGCTGATCTGGGCGCCGCTGTGCGCCGAGCTGCTCGCCGCGCGCCTGGAAAACGAACCCTTGCCGCTGGAAGCGAACCTGGTCGACGCGCTCGATCCGGCCCGCTTCGTGCTGCGCGCGCGCCGCAGCAGCCGTGGTCCAGCCTCGGCCCCGGTCGTGGCGGAATAGCCGCGCCTGCGCTGGCGCAAGGCGTGCAGGCCTGAATCTTCCACCACCTGCGCGTATAATTAACGTAAGGCAACTTTTGCGCCACTGGAGGGCGCCGTCGCCATGGACGACACCCCGCATTCCCCGGAACTGCTGATGTTCCTCGCCTCGACCGCCCACGACATGAAGAATTCGATCAGCGTGCTGTCCGGCACGCTGGAACGGCTGCTGGACCAGCCCAAAGATGAGGCTGCGGTGCAGGCCGGGGTACAGGCCGGGGTACAGACCAACCCGGCCTACCCCGAGATGGCGCAGATGCTGTACCAGACGCGCCGGCTGAACGACAGCCTGATGCAGTTGCTGGCGCTGTATAAACAGGTCGGCACGCCGGCCTATCCCTTCGACGTGCAGCCGGTCGACGCCGGCGAACTGGCGGCGCAGGTGGCGGCGCTTGGCCGCGTGCTGCTGGCGTCGCGCGGCATGACACTGGAACTCGAGGTCGAACCGGGGCTCGTCTGGCACCTCGACGAAGACCTGGTCGTGGGCGTGGTGTCGCACGCCGTCAATAACGCGGTCCACTACACGCGCGACCGCATCCGCCTGTCGCTGCGCAGCGCGGGCGAGATGCTGGAAATCCGCGTCGCGGACAATGGGGAGGGTTACCCGCAGGCGCTGCTCGACATGGGCGCCGCCGCCCTCGACGGCCTGGCCGGCATCGATTTCCACGCCAACAGCGCCGGCCTCGGCCTGCACTTTGCGCGCGAAGTGGCGCGCATGCACCGCCACCGCGGCCGCACGGGCGCCGTGTGCCTGGAAAACGGCGGCCTGCTCGGCGGCGGCTGCTTCATCCTGCGCCTGCCATGAACCCGCTCGCGAACACGGGCGGCAAGGACGCGCCGATCGACTGGGCCGGCAAGAACTACCTGGTCGTGGACGACTTCGTCGGCGTGCGCCAGCTGCTGCGCGAGAGCCTGCGCAGCCTGGGCGCGCGCAATATCGACCAGGCCGCCAGCGGCGGCGAGGCGATCGCCTTGCTGGCCAAGGTCCGCTACGACGTGGTGCTGTGCGACTTCAACCTCGGCGAGGGCAAGAATGGCCAGCAGGTGCTGGAAGAGGCACGGGTGCGCAACCTGCTGCTGCCTTCGAGCGTGTGGATGATGGTGTCGGCCGAAAAAAGCGTCGAGTCGGTGATGGGCGCGGCCGAGCACCAGCCCGACGCCTACCTGGTGAAACCGATCACCGAAGGCGTGCTGCTCACGCGCCTGAACCGTGCCTGGCAGCGCAAGCAGGTATTCCGGCCGATCGACCAGGCCTGCGCCGACAAGGATTATCTGCGCGCGGCGCGCCTGTGCGACGAGCAGATCGCCGCCGGCACCGTGCACGAGATCGAGCTGCTGCGCATGAAGGCGCGCCTGATGGAGCGAAGCGGCGAGCCGGAACGGGCGCGCGAAGCCTACGAGCGCGTGCTGGCGCAGCGCGAATACCAGTGGGCGCGCGCCGGGCTGGCGAAGATCCGCCTGGCGAACGGCGAATTCGAGCAGGCACGCCAGATGTTCCAGGGCGTGATTGCCGAGAACCGCTATTACATCGATGCCTACGACGGCCTGGCGCTGGCCTGGCAGGGCATGGGCAAGCTGGAAGAAGCCTGTTCGGTGCTCGAGCGCGCCGCCAAGCTCTCGCCGAACTCGGTGCCGCGCCAGTGCAGCCTGGGGCAGTTGAGCCTGAAGCTGGGGAACGTCGGCATGGCCGAGAAGGCCTTTCGCAAATGCATCGCCATCGGAGCGTATTCGGTGCGGCGCACGCCGGATGCCTACCTCGGCCTGGCGCGCGTCTGCGGCCTCAAGAACGACCCGAAGGAAGCGCAGGCGCTGCTGGCAACGGCGCTGCGCGAATTCGGCGAACTGAGCAGCGATCAGCACCCGGACATCGACCTGCGCGCCAAGATCACCGAAGGCCTGGTGTACCACGAGAGCGGCGATTACCGCCGCGCGCGCAAGGCCGGCGACGAGCTGGAAGCCCTGCTGCAGACCCGCAGCGAGCGCCCGGACGTGCCGACCTGCCTCGAGATGGCGACCCTGCTGTTCGCGGTCGGCGTCAAGGAGGCGCCGGTCGAGCTGCTGTGCTACGTGATCCGCAACAACCACGACAACGTGGTGCTGCTCGACGAGGTGCAGGCGATTTTCGAGAAGGCGCGCATGGCCGAGGAGGGCAACGACCTGATCCGCGCCTCGAAGAAGGAAGCGTCGGACATGATGAACCAGGGCGTGCTGCTGTGGAAGACCGGCAAGCTGATGGAGGCCGTCGCGTGGATGCGCGGCGCGCGCGAAAAACTGCCGAACAATCAGCGCATCCTGTTCAATGCGGCCCAGGTGCTGGTCTCGACCATGCGCGAGAAGGGCTACGATGAGGCGCTGGCGCTGGAGGCGCACGCCGTGCTGGCCCATGTCGACCGCCTGCAGCCGGGGCAGCAGCGCTTTGCGCAGTTGATGGAGCAGCTGGCGGCACTGAGGCCGAAGGCGGAGGAGGCGGACGGTCTGGATACAGCGGCGACGGTCGATACGACGGCGTGACGCGTTCAGGATGAAGGCGGAGCTCCGTAGGGTGGACGGGTTCCCCCTGTTTGGCCGGGGGACATAGGTAACACTTGTCGGGAGACATGGGTAACACTTCTTTTATGATTATTGCACCTCAAGAATTGGGAGCGTGCGATGCCTTGGAAGGAGTCCTCCACCATGTCAATGCG
>JBBWZO010000057.1:0-11833 GCA_039649125.1 Massilia sp.
CAAAACGCCAAATTCGTTGGCCTGTGCCTGACGAATGGCAGCGTCCAGGCTTCCTTCACGTTCGCAAGCAGCGATCGTGTCCCACAAGCCAATCTGGTGACCAAGCAAGCGCACCAATCGCTCGTCGTACTCCATATCTGCGAGAGGCTCATTGGTCACTGCAGACATAAGCCGCCAGAACTGATTCCTAGGATCGGCATAGTATCGCTTTGCCGAAAGCGAAGCCTCACCAGGAAAACTTCCAAGAATAACAATATGGGTTTGCTGATCAAGAACGGGAGGCAAGCCAACTAGCATAGGGACGACTTCGCTTGTAGTAAGTTAAACATAGCGACGTGCGAAATGAACACTTCGTCTCCAGATTCTAACTGTGTAAATGAGGCAAAGCCCCACTCAGAAACGGTTTGAAAACTCTGAGGCAACTATGATGTCCAAACGGCTCCCTCTTGCAGGAGTACGCCATGTGGACAGCAGAGCAGCGTGCACGACATAAGGTATCCAGGCCAAAGGAGCGACGGGGCTACCCAACTGATATCAGCGACAAGGAGTGGAAGCTCGTCGAGCCGCTGCTGCCAAGCGTAGCCCGCACCGGACGCCCACGAAAGACAGCACTCCGGGAGGTGATCAATGCACTGCGTTACCTGGTCCGATCGGGCTGCGAATGGCGCATGCTGCCCAACGATTTTCCTCCCTACCAAACCGTGTACTACTGGTTCCGTCGCCTGATGCGGCGCTTCCTGTTCCGAACGATCCACGATCTGGCCTTGATGCTCGATCGGATGTGCGAACAACGTGAAGTCGTTCCATCGGCCGGCATCGTCGACAGCCAGTCCGTGAAAGCACCGGGTGCCCGTGAACGCGGCTATGACGCGCACAAGAAGATCAGTGGGCGAAAGCGGCAGATCACCGTCGATACCGATGGGCGACTGCTGGCGGTGAATCTGACGCCTGCCGACATCGCCGATTCGACTGGCGCCCAACTGGTGCTTGATGCCTTGGTCAAACGCTGGCCATGGGTGAAACATTTGTTTGGCGATGCCGCCTATGATCGGCGCACCTTGCTCGACAAAGCCGCCTATCTCGACTTTACCGTCGACGTCGTGCGAGGCTTACAGGGTCAGGACGGCTTCCAGGTACAACCGCGGCGCTGGGTCGTCGAACGCACGTTTGCATGGCTGATGCGCTATCGCCGCCTGGTCCGCGATTACGAGCAGCGCCTCGATGTATCCCAAGCGATGATTTACATCGCGCTCGGCTCATCACTACTGCACAGGATGCGTTTCCGGTGAGTTTTTAAACCGTCTCTCAGTGCGGGTTCTAGGCTGTTTTTAAATACACACTGAACAAACTTCGTCACGCATAAGCTCGCGGGCATAATACTGGGCGGCGGCCAGCGACTTGGCGCCGGGAAAACTGCCCAGGATCAGGATACGGGTCGTGGCGGAAAGGACGGGTGCCAGGCCCGTCAGCAGGTCTGGATTGTCGGCAGGAGTCGCATTTGGCATGGCAGGATTGGAGCGGCACAGATACCGGGGTGCCGCCACCAACAGTGCACCACGTCCATCCGGTGCCTGGACAGGGGCAGCGCCGGCCCTGTCGGGGCTGCTGCGCCGGTGTAGAATCGGCTGCACAACAATCTCGGCCGGAGACACCCATGGACCAGACCGCACAGCCGCGCAACATCCACGCCCTGCTCGCCCAGTACAGCGAAAGCCACCGCAACCCGACCAACGAACTGATCCACTTCGTGTGCGTGCCGGTGATCGTCTTCTCCCTGCTGGGCATCCTGTGGGCCATTCACCCGGTGGTGGCGCTGGCCGCCGTCGCGGGCGCGAAGCGGTACTATTACCAACTCTCCAGACCGTTTGCGTACGGCATGCTGGCGATGTCGGCCGTCATGCTGGTGCTGCTGGCGATGATGCCGCCGATGACGGTGCTGCCGCTGTCGATCGCCGTGTTCGTGGTGGCCTGGATTGGTCAGTTCATCGGCCACAAGATCGAGGGCAAGAAACCTTCCTTCCTGGAAGACCTGCGCTTCCTGCTGATCGGCCCGCTCTTCGTGCTGGGCTTCCTGTACCGGCGCCTGAACGTGGCATATTGACCGAGGCTTGGAACGTCTGACAAAACCCTCATGGCAAGGCGGGGCGCCGAAGACAGCACGCCTGTACGGCGAGGCGTTGCAACGCAGCTATGGAGGTTTTGTCAGGCGCGACGCCGTGTAGACGTGTGCCGGTAGCACTGCCTGCCGGCGAAGAGTAAGCTTTCCGGTAACCCATTGCGCTTCCCGGAGGTCGTCATGAAAGCCACCCTGCCCCTCGCCATCACCTTCGCAGCCGTGCTCGCCGGCTGCGCAACGCCGCCGCCGTCGGGCAGCGTGTACCGCGCTTACCAGGCCCAGAACGAACAGGTCGTGCGCATGGGCACGGTCGAATCGGTGCGCAATGTCACGATCGTCAATCCGGAGTCCGGCGTCGGCACGATGGGCGGCGCCGCCCTCGGCGGCCTGGCCGGCTCGAACGTCGGCAGCGGCCGGGGTTCGGCCGCCGCCGGCATCGTCGGCGCCATCGCGGGCGGCCTGCTCGGCCAGCGCGTCGAGGCGAGCGCCAACAACCGTCCCGGTTTCGAGATCACGGTCAAACTCGACACGGGCGAACTGCGCGCCGTAACCCAGGCCGCGGACGAGCTGTTCCGGCCCGGCGAGCGGGTGCGCCTGGTCAGCAACGGCTACCAGACGCGGGTCACTCACTGATTGAATGCACGAATGTGGCGCGCCTGCGGCGCGCCGCGTAACACATCGCCGCACGGCGCCCCGAGCGCAGCACTGCACTCGGCCCCTTCCACCGGGCTGAGCGGCAATTTATGGATAACAGGCAACGCGGAAAGCACGTATACTTCCGCGATGCCTACTTCCGTCCTGTTCATCATTGCCTCGCTCATCTGGGGCTCGACCTTCTGGGCCATTACCTTGCAGCTGGGCGACGTCTCCCCTGCGGTGTCGGTGGTCTACCGTTTTGCGCTGGCATCCAGCACCCTGTTTGCCATCTGCATCGGGCTGCGCCACAAGCTGCTGCTGCCCTGGAACACCCAAAAATGGCTGATGCTGCAGGGCGCGGCCACCTTCGGTCTTTCCTACATCTGCACCTACCAGGCCGAAGAGGTCGTGGTGTCCGGGCTGGTTGCCGTGCTGTTCGCGCTGATGGTGTTCTGGACGCCCCTGCTCGGCCGCGTGTTCCACGGCACGCCGATTGCGGCGCGCACCTGGGGTGCCGGCGCAGCCGCCACCTGCGGCGTGGCGCTGCTGTTCTACCATTCGATCGGCAGCGCCTGGCGCGACATGCAGGTCGGCGGCAGCGGCAAATTCCTGCTGGGCGTGGTGCTGGCCCTGGTGGCGACCATCGCCAGCTCCGCCGGCAGCATCGTCGTCGGCAAGGTGCGCGCGCAGTCGAGCAACGTGATGCTCACCACGGCCTGGTCGATGCTGTGGGGCACACTGCTGGTCGCGCTGTATGCCGTGGCCACCGGCCAGCGCTTCGTGGCACCGCCAACGCTCTCGTATACGCTCGGCCTGATCTACCTCGCCATCTTCGGCTCGGTGATCGCCTTCCTCGCCTACTTCACCCTGATCAGCCGCATCGGGCCGCACAAGGCCGTCTACATCGGCGTCATCACGCCGGTGCTGTCGGTGCTGCTGTCGATCAAGCTGGAAGCCTACCGCCCCGGTCCCGTCGAGTTCCTGGGCATGATCCTGTGCCTGGCCAGCGTGGCCTGGGCCCTGCGCGCGCCCGCAGCCAAACCGGTGCAACCTCCAACCCTGAACAACGCGAACAACGCAATCGAAACCCCATGACCGCTGTCACCCATTTTTCCATCCGTCCCGCCGAACCTGCCGACGTCACCCACATCCACTCGATGATCGTCGAGCTGGCCGTGTTCGAGAAACTCGAACACATGGTGGTCGCCACCGAGGAGCTGCTGCACGAAGGCCTGTTCGGCACCCGCCCGGCCTGCGAGGCGATCGTCGGCGAGGAAAACGGAGAAGTCGTCGCCTTCGCCCTGTTCTTCCATAACTTCTCGACCTTCCTCACCAAGAAGGGTCTGTACCTGGAAGATTTATATGTACGCCAGTCCCACCGCGGCAAGGGCTACGGCACCCAACTGCTGTCGCGCCTGGCGCAAATCGCGGTGGAGCGCAACTGCGGCCGCTTCGAGTGGTCGGTGCTGGACTGGAACGAGCCGGCCATCGGCTTCTACCAGACCATGGGCGCCGAGATCCTGCCGGAATGGCGCATCTGCCGCGTGACCGGTGAGTCGCTTGACCATCTCGCACGCCGCGCCGCCTGAAAGCGCGTAACAACACCCGCATGGCGGCGTTGCATTCGTCCCGCCGTACTAACGTACTGTCTTCGACGATGCGCCTTGCCCTACAGGTGTTGTTACACGCTCTACGTTAACGCCGTCGCACAAGAAAAAACCCACGGGACCGTGAGGTGCCGTGGGCGAACCCATTTTTAGGATGGGGAGGGGAGACTGGGAATCAACGAGTTCACTATAGCCGCGTGAACTCGTCAGAAGTAGATGTTCTTACAATTGCTTACCTCTCTTACGGATTGTCTGACACCTATAATTACCGAGCTGGAGATGGGCGACTTGATGCCCGTCAAGGATTGAGAGCGGCTGTCGCACGATTGAGTTATCACAAGTGCAATGGTGGGGTCGGGTCGAGAATGTGGTCTTCGCATAAGGAAGAGACCATGAGAATGATCTTCAAACCGATTACCCGACGGATCTATAAAGCCTGGCTGCGTTCGCGCCTCGACAACTACACGCGCAGCCTGCATGCGATTGCGGCGCAGCGCGAGAACGATTTTCATGCGGAGCGCATGTTGCACCGGGCGGTATCCACTACAAGAGCGAAACTGCAGTCGCTGTAAGCGAGCTAGCCACTGCCCGGCGCCGATTCCTCGCCGGGCTTCAGCTGCGCGAACAGAAGCCGGAGCAGATCGTCCCCTTCACTCGAATTGGACAGAAGGTCATCTCCGGTCCAGTTTTCCCACCCGGTACAAATCTCAATCTCTGCGCGCCAAAACGATGGGCGTATGCCCTCGTCGAGCCCAGCCACAACTTGACCGCGAAACGAAGCCGAGTTCTTTCTTCAGCATGAGGCAAGCGTGTTCGCACAAGCGCGAATCGTAGCTGCCGAACCCGAGCAATAGGTGCTTGTTCGCTGCGACAGACAGTGATAGCTGCATATCGATGCAATCGTTGTTGATTACCCCGTGTGCATTCCTCGCTGCGCGCCTCACAACCCCGCCGGCAACTCCGCATCGCGCGCGCGCATCACGCCGCCATAGACCACCGCCTGGCACGGATTGAACCCGATCGCATAGGCCAGCTCGGCCGGACGGGCAATGTCCCACAGCGCAAAATCCGCCCGCTTGCCCACTTCCAGCGTCCCAACCTGTTCCTGCAGCCCGAGCGCGCGTGCCGCGTGCACAGTGGCGCCCTGTAAAGCCTCGCGCGGGGTCAGGCGCCACAGGGTGCAGGCCATGTTCAGCGCCAGCAGGATCGAGGTCATCGGCGAGGTGCCGGGGTTGCAGTCGGTCGCGACCGCCATCGGCACGCCGGCCGCGCGCAGGGCCGCGATCGGCGGCGTTTTCGTCTCGCGCAGGAAGTACCAGGCGCCCGGCAGCAGCACGGCCACCGTGCCGGCGACGGCCATGGCGGCGATGCCGGCCGGGTTCAGGTGTTCCAGGTGGTCGGCCGACAGGCCGCGGTAGCGCGCCACCAGTTCCGCGCCGCGCTGTTCGGACAATTGTTCCGCATGCAGTTTTACGGGCAGGCCGAGTTTTTTCGCCGCGGCAAACACGCGCTCGGTCTGGTCATAGGTAAAACCGATGTGTTCGCAGAAGGCGTCGACCGCGTCGACCAGGCCCTCCTTCACCAGCAGCGGCAGCATGCGCTCGGTCACCTCGGCGATGTAGTCGTCGGGGCGGCCCGTGAATTCGGGCGGCAGCGCGTGCGCGCCGAGGAAGGTCGTGCGCACTTTCACGGGCAGCAGTTCGCCGATGCGGCGTGCCGCGCGCAGCAGGTTCGCCTCCCCTTGCAGGTTGAGGCCGTAGCCGGACTTGATTTCGAGCGTGGTCACGCCCTCGGCCAGCAGTTGCGCGACGCGCGGCGCGCTTTCGCGCAGCAGGTCCTCGACCGTCGCGGCGCGGGTGGCGCGCACGGTCGACATGATGCCGCCGCCGTTGCGTGCGATCTCCTCGTAGCTGGCCCCTTCCAGGCGCGCTTCCCACTCGTCGCTGCGGTTGCCGGCGTGGACGATGTGGGTATGGCAGTCGATCAGGCCGGGCGTGAGCCAGGCGCCGTCGCAATCGTGGATGACGGCGGCGCGCGGCGCTTCGCGGCGGGTCCCGACCCAGGCGATGCGGCCGTGGTGCACGGCAATGGCGCCGTCCTTCACCTCGCCGTAGCCATCGACCATCGTGGCCAGGTTCACGTTCGCAAACACCGCGTCATAGCGCGGGCCGTGGCGCTCACTCATCTTCGTCTTCCTCGCTGTAATAGAAAATATCGACAATGAAGATCAGGGCTTGCGTGGTCTCGAGCGACCATACCGTGCCCGGATCGAACATCACGGCGTCGTAGCGCACCATGTTGATGCGTTCGGAATCGCTGGCGATTTCCAGGCTCTCGCCCTCGGCCAGGAACAGGATCGTGAGGTCGGCGCGCGCCACGAATGTCGACTTGCCGTTCAGCCTGCGCCGCCCGAACTGGTGGTAGCAGCGTTCGCTGCGCGTCATGACGTTGAAATCGGTCGTCGGCCCGCGGTTGAGCTTGGCCACGACTTCGGAGTCGCCGTCGAAGGCCAGCACCGGCCCGCTCTCGCAGATGAGGACGCGTTCGGTGCCGTCGATGTCGAGCGTCATCCCGTGACCGTCCACCAGGGCCAGCGTCCGGTCTACCCCCGGAAAGCGGGAAAACGGACCGTTTTCCGAGATCGTGGCCAGGCTGACGCGCCAGTCGAAGTCGTCGAAACCGGCCTCGGGCGGGCCGACCGCGATCGTGGTGGTGCTGCCGCCGCCGTTTTTCCACGGCAGGGCCGACAGCCCGGCAAACGGAATCAGGATGTTCATGCTCGTACCTCGCGCAACTGGTTGATGGCGTTCCGGTAGCGGCGGGCGATGGCTTCCTGCGCCATGTGGCGTCCGCCCTGCACCACCCAGCGCCCGCCCGCCAGCACGTCGCGCACCAGGTTGTCGTTGCCGCAGAAGACCAGCCGGCCCAGCACGTCGCTCTCCAACGCCCCTTCCAGGTTCGGGTGCGCGCTGTCGAGCACGAGCAGGTCGGCACGCCGACCGGCCGCCAGCGCGCCGACCGGCCGTCCGGACGCCGCGGCGCCACCGGATAGCGCATCCTGCCACAGGTTCAACCCGACGTCGCGCCGCGCTGGGCTGGCGGCGACATTCCGGCTGCCGCGCACCAGGCGCTGGCCGTATTCGAGCCAGCGCAATTCCTCGACCGGGCTCTGCGAGACATGGCTGTCGCTGCCGATGCCAAACCGTCCGTTGGCGGCCAGGAAGGCCGGCAATGGGAATACCCCGTCGCCCAGGTTCGCCTCGGTGGTCGGGCACAGGCCGGCAACGGCGCCGCTGCGCGCCAGCTGCAGGGTTTCGCGCTCGGTCAGGTGGGTCGCATGCACCAGGCACCAGCGCGCGTCGATGCCGATGTGCTCGAACAGGTATTCGACCGGCCGGCGTCCGGAAAACGCGATGCTCTGCCTGACCTCGCCCGGCTGCTCGGCGATGTGGATGTGCAGCGGCCGGTTTGATGGCAGCGCCGCCGCCAGCTCGCGGATCTGGTCGATGCCGGCCGCGCGCAGCGAATGGGGCGCGGCGCCCACTTCCAGCTGGCCGCCGCGCAGGGGGGCGAGTGCCTCGACGATGCGCAGCACGTCGTCCACATCGGTGCGAAAACGTGCCTGCTCCGGCTTCAATGCCTGCCCGCCGAAACCGCTGTAGCTGTACAGCACCGGCAGCAGGGTCAGCCCGATGCCGGATTGCTGGCCGGCGGCGGCGATGCGCTCGGCCATCTCGGCCGGACGCGCATGGAAGGCGCCGTGCGGATCGCGCTGGATATAGTGGAACTCGCACAATGCGGTGTAGCCATGGCGCAGGCATTCCGAGAACAGCTGGGCGGCGATGGCTTCCAGCTGTTCCGGCGTGATGTGGGCGGCGAAACGGTACATCAGATCGCGCCAGGTCCAGAAGCTGTCCGGCCCCTCCCCCGCCTTCTCCGTCAGGCCGCCGAGCGCGCGCTGGAAGGCGTGCGAGTGCAGGTTGACCATGCCCGGCACCACATAGTCGGCACGGGCGACGCCGATCGGCGGGCGTGCCTTCGGTTCGACCCGGGTGAGGTTGCCGCGCCCATCCCACTCGATGAGGACGTCGCCCTGCCAGCCCTCCGGCAACAGCGCGTGGCGTGCGAACAGGGCGTTCATGCGCGCACCCAGGCCAGCGCCGCCTGCATCATGTCGGCCAGCAGGGGCTGCACCTCCGCCGCCACCTCGGGCCGGTAGGCAAAAGGCGGCGCCTCGTCCATGTACAGGCACTGGCACATCTCGAGCTGGATCGCGTGCACGCCTTCAAGCGGCTGGCCGTAGAAACGCGTGATGTGGCCGCCCTTGAAGCGGCCGTTGACGGCAATGGTAAAACGGTCCTGGGCACGGGCCACGCCCACCACCGCGTTCTCGAGGCCCGGATCGCAGGATTTTCCCTCGGCGGTCCCGAAATTCAGGTCCGGCAGCCGGCCTTCGAAAAAGCGCGGCACGCGCGAGGCAATCGAATGCGCGTCCCACAGCACCACCCGGCCGTGCTGCGTCAGCAGGCGGGCCAGTTCGGCGCGCAGCTGGGTGTGGTAGGGCCGCCAGTAGCGCTCCAGGCGGCGCGCCACCTCAAGCTGGTCGGGTACATGCCCTTCCTGGTACAGGCTCTCGCGCCCGAAGGTGTCGACCGGGCACAGGCCGGTCGTGTCCATGCCGGGATACAGGTTCGTGTTCTCGGGCGGCCGGTTCAGGTCGATCACATAGCGCGACCAGCGCGCCGCCAGCGTCGATATCCCAAGCCGGTCGGCGCACTCGTAGAGCTCGGCCAGGTGCCAGTCGGTATCGGCTTTTGCCAGCGCACAGGGTGCCATGTGCGCGGCGACCTCGTCGGGAATATCGGTGCCTATATGGGGCATCGACAACAGCATCGGGACGTCACCTGCCTTGAACCGGAAATCCATTACGACTCCTGCGCTAGGGTTGAGTTAGAAGAACTTAGGGATGCAATACTGCAAACAACTCCTTGCACGACGCTGACAGCTCGCCGTTGACCACCATCAGGCGCGCCGCTTCGATGTCGGGTGCAAAGAAGCGGTCGGCATCGAAGGGTGCCACGCGCGTACGCAGCTGGGCGTGCACGTGCTCCAGATGCCTTGACGTCGCCAGCGGGCGGTGGAACTCGATGCCCTGGCTTGCGGCCAGCAGTTCGATCCCGACAATAACCGCTGTATTGTGCGCCATCTGGTCGAGACGGCGCGCAGCGAACGTTGCCATGCTGACGTGGTCTTCCTGGTTGGCCGAGGTCGGCAGGCTGTCGACGCTGGCCGGGTGCGCCAGCGATTTGTTCTCCGAGGCCAGCGCGGCCGCCGTCACGTGGGCGATCATGAAGCCCGAGTTCAGGCCCGGCTCGCGCACCAGGAAGGCCGGCAGGCCCGACAGGTTCGCGTCTATCAGCAGCGCGATGCGGCGCTCGGACAGCGCGCCGATCTCGGCGATGGCCAGCGCCAGCGTGTCGGCCGCGAACGCCACCGGCTCGGCATGAAAATTACCGCCCGAGACGATCGCGCCATCATCAGGGAACAGGAGCGGATTGTCGGTGACGGCGTTCGCCTCGATCAGCAGCGTGCGGCTGGCGTTGGCCACCAGGTCCATCACGGCGCCCATCACCTGCGGCTGGCAGCGCAGGCTGTAGGGATCCTGCACGCGCTCGTCGCCGACCAGGTGCGAGGCGCGGATCGCGCTGCCCTTCACCAGTTCGCGGTAAATGGCGGCGGCCGCGATCTGGCCCGGCTGGCCGCGTACCGCGTGGATGCGCGCGTCGAAGGGGGCGTCGCTGCCGCGCGCGGCGTCCACCGACAGCGCGCCGGTGACCATCGCCGCTTCCACCAGTCTCTCGGCCATGAACAGGCCGTGCAGGGCCAGCGCGGTCGACACCTGCGTGCCGTTGATCAGCGCCAGCCCTTCCTTCGCGGCCAGCGTCACCGGCTCGATGCCGGCCGCCGCCAGCGCTTCGGCGGCCTCCACGATGCGTCCATTGAAGCGCACCGGGCCGACGCCGAGGATCGCCAGCGTCATGTGCGCCAGCGGCGCCAGGTCGCCGGAGGCGCCGACCGAGCCCTGCGACGGGATGGCGGGCATGATGCCGGCGTTATACATCGCGATCAGGGTGTCGATGATCACCGGGCGCACGCCGGAATAGCCGCGCGCCAGGCTGCCGATTTTCGTGAGCAGGATCAGGCGCACCACGGCGTCCGGAATCCATTCGCCGGTGCCGACCGCGTGCGACAGGATCAGGTTGCGCTGCAATTGCTCCAGCTGGTCGTTCGGGATGTGGGCCTTGGCCAGGATGCCGAAACCGGTGTTGATGCCATAGGCCGGGTCGCCCTTGTCGACGATGGTTTTCACCAGGGCCGCCGATTCGGCGATCGGCGCCGCCGCCTCGGGCGACAGGGCGATCGGGAAGTGGCCGGCCCAGGCGGCGCGCAGGTCCGCCAGGCGCAAGGCCCCGGGTTGCAGGGTCCAGCCGTGCTGCGATTCGTTCTTCATGTGCTTACAACCTCAGTGAAAACCTTACTTGATCATCGGGAGATTCAGCTTTGCGCGCCTGGCGCAGGCGATCGCGGATTCGTAGCCGGCGTCGGCGTGGCGCATCACGCCCGAACCGCTGTCGTTCACCAGCACGCGTGCGAGGCGCCTGGCGGCCGCCTCGGTGCCGTCGGCAACGATGACGACGCCGGAATGCTGTGAATAGCCCATGCCGACGCCGCCGCCGTGGTGCAGCGAGACCCAGGTGGCGCCGCCGGCCGTGTTCAGCATCGCGTTCAGCAGCGGCCAGTCGGACACCGCATCGGTACCGTCGCGCATGCTTTCCGTTTCACGGTTCGGGCTGGCGACGGAACCGGTGTCGAGGTGGTCGCGGCCGATCACGATCGGCGCCTTCAGTTCGCCCGTTCTCACCATCTCGTTGAAGGCGAGGCCGGCGAGGTGGCGCTCGCCCAGTCCCAGCCAGCAGATGCGCGCCGGCAGGCCCTGGAAGGAAATCCGTTCGCGCGCCATGTCGAGCCAGCGGTGCACCTGCGCGTGCTGCGGGAACAGTTCCTTGATCTTAGCGTCGGTTTTATGGATGTCTTCCGGATCGCCCGACAGCGCCACCCAGCGGAAGGGTCCGCGCCCTTCGCAGAACTGCGGGCGGATATAGGCGGGTACGAAACCGGGGAAGTCAAAGGCGTTCCCGACGCCCTCGTCCAGCGCCACTTGCCGGATGTTGTTGCCGTAGTCGACCGCGTAGGCCCCCATCGCCTTGAAGTCGAGGATAGCGCGCACGTGCACGGCGCAGGAGGCGGCGGCGGCGGCTTTCAGGCGCGCATGCTGGCCCGGGTCGACCTGAGCCGCCTTCCACTCCTCGACCGTCCAGCCCTGCGGCAGGTAGCCGTGGATCAGGTCGTGCGCCGAGGTCTGGTCGGTGACGAGGTCCGGCACCAGGCCGCCTTCCCGGGCGCGGCGCACCAG
>JBBWZO010000093.1:0-4725 GCA_039649125.1 Massilia sp.
TAGTGTGGGGTGAGGTGAAGGGCTTTATCTACGCCGCAAGGTCAGCGCCTTCAGGGTGGGCTCAAGCTCGTCTTCACCTCGATTGGCGGTAGCTAACCACCAATACGATCAAGATACAAGGGTGGGCACCCCGTGCCCACGCGGAACGACGCGTCGTGTTGGCCTTTAATGAACGGTAACGGCAGATCATTGGTCAGGTTCTAATGGTGGTCCGTTAGCCTGGCACAGCGCCACGTTCCCGGCCTGCAGGCTTTCGCGTGGGCACAGGGTGCCCACCCTACGGGTCTGTGCGCCCGCTCAGGTGCTGATCGCGTTTGTGAACGTCAGCCGGTTCCCGAACGGATCGATCACCGTCATGTCGCGCGAGCCCCAGGATGCTGCTTCCGCCTGCGGCCGGGCATAACCGTACTGTTTGCCCGCCAGCTCGGCCTGGTACCTGTCGATGTCATCGCACTGAATCCGCAGCGCCGCACCGGGACAGGCATCGCCATGGTGCTCGCTCAGGTGCAGCACGCAGCCGTCGCGCGACACCTGCAGGTACAGCGGCAGACCGGGATCGAAGCGGTGCTCCCAGTCGACCTGAAAGCCGAGGAAATCCACATAAAATGCGCGCATCTTCGCTTCGTCGAAGATGCGCAGGATGGGTGTGACCGTGGACAGCGCCATGACGCCCCCGAGGCTAGTGGTGTTAGTTCCCCCTGGTCAGCTCGACGCCATCGACCGTCATCTTTCACTTGTCGCCCACGCGGTGCGGCGGCTTGCTGACGACGAAGCTGGAGCGTACGAGCAGGACGCCCGAGGGCGAAAGGAATCGGAACAGCAGGGCCGAGTATTCGCGCGCCAGGAAGTGTTGTCAACATGCATACGCCGGGGTGTGGCGCGCTTACCTCGTATCCGCCGCGTAGCGCAGGCCGATCTGGCGCCGGATCTCGTCCATCACGCCCATCAGGGCCAGCGTCTCGTCGTGCGTCATGCCGGGGCTCTCGATCAGCCCGGCACGGAAGCAGCGCTGGGCCTCGATCACCTCGTGCACATAACCGTTGCCGAGAAACGGCGTGTCGACGGTGCGCGTGCTGCCGTCGTCGAGCGCCACCGTCACCGAACGGGCATGGTGGAAGCGCGTGTTCATGCGCGCGTGGCCGCGCGTGCCCGACACCGTCAGTTCGACCGGCGTGCGCGCCAGGAACGAACAACTGCACACCGACATGCCGCCGCCTG
Source organism: Massilia sp. (assembly GCA_039649125.1). Taxonomy (GTDB): domain Bacteria; phylum Pseudomonadota; class Gammaproteobacteria; order Burkholderiales; family Burkholderiaceae_D; genus Telluria. Next base: position 1,219 of record JBBWZO010000093.1, read on the forward strand.
CGTGTTTCAGCATAAAACCGGTCTGCACGTCGACGCCGGTTGGCCCCATCTGCGCCTGCGCCTTGACCTCGGTAACCGGGCCAAGCAGCGCAGCGGCAATCGACAGCGGATAAATTCCCAGGTCGAGCAGCGCGCCGCCGCCGAGTTCAGGGTTGAACACGCGGTGCTCGGGTCCGAAGTTGGCGGTGAAACCGAAGTCGGCCACCACCTGGCTGACTTCTCCGATCTCGCCGGAGGCGATGATGCGCCTGACCTCGAGCATCCCCGGCAGGAAGCGCGTCCACATCGCCTCCATCAGGAACAGATTGTTCGCACGCGCCAGCGCGACCACCTGTTCGGCCTCGCGCCGGTTCACCGTAAAGGCCTTTTCGACCAGCGCCCCCTTCCCTGCCTCCAGGCAGAGCAGCGCATTCGCGGCATGCTGCGGATGGGGTGTGGCGACGTACACCAGGTCGATGCCGGGCGCCGCCGCCAGCTCCTCGTAGCTGCCGTAGGCTGCCGTGGCGCCGAACTCGCCGGCAAAGGTCTCGGCCTTCGCCCGGCTGCGCGAGGCGACGCCGGCCAGCACGGCATCGGGGACATCGCGCAGGGCCTCGGCAAACGCGCGTGCAATCTTGCCTGTGCCGAGGATGCCCCAGCGTACCGCATCAGCCATGTGCCGTCCTTTCAGGTTGGTGTCATACGACGCGCTTCGGGCGGAAGACGCTCGTATCGAGATAAAAATCGCGGTCCTGCCCGGGCCACCAGCCCGGCACGCCGAGCACCGGCAGCGGCGTGAAGCTGGAAGTGGTCAAGGTGCCCCCGGCCAGGTCGGCGGCCACGCGCCGGTCGATCCAGGCACGCCGGGCATCCGCGTCCAGCTGGAAGTAGGCGTCGTCGGCGAACACGACGCGGGTATGGGCGGTGATCGCCTTGCGCGGGGCGACCAGCTTTTCCATCAGCGCGTGGCCGAACAGCCACAATTGGGCGTCAGGGCCGAACATGCCGCGCTTTTCGAACAGCGCAGCGTCCCAGCAGTGGGCGCGCAGTTCGTCCACCAGCTCGCGCCCTTCGCTCGACGAACGCACCACCAGCAGCGCCGCGTTCTCGTCGAAGATAGTGGCGGCGTCGCGCGCCGGGCCGCGCGATTTACCCACGCCGGCGGCCGCGATCTGGGCCGCCTGCAGCGCGTTGAGTTCGCGCTTGATCAGCGGGAAGGTCTGCCACACCAGGCCATTGAAGAAGTCATGCAGGTTGGCGCGCGTGGGCACGTTGCCGGTGGCGCTGATAAAGGCTTCATAGGCCGTCCCTTCCGGGAGCGACTCCTGCGGCACGAAGCTGATCGGCAGGTCGAGATGGTTGCGCAGCGCCAGCAGCGCGGCGTTGCGGTTGAAGGCGGCGACGAACTCGCCGTCCGCCAGCCCCAGGGCTTCGTACGCGGGCCGCACTGCGCCGTACCACGGCCGCGACCAGTCGATCTGCGCGATGTCCGACGCCACTTCCGGTGCCACTTAGAGCATCTTCCAGTCGATGCGTTCGCCGGCGTTCAGCGGCACCAGTTCGTTCTCGCCCATCGGCACGGTTGCCGGCAGGTGCCACGATTCGCGCACCAGCGTGATGGTGTCCTCGTTGCGCGGAAGGCCGTAGAAGGCCGGGCCGTTGAAGCTGGCGAAGGCCTCGAGTTTATCGAGCGCGCCGGCCTGGGCGAAGGCTTCGGTGTACAGCTCCATCGCGTGCAGGGCCGTGTAGCAGCCGGCGCAGCCGCAGCTCGACTCCTTGGCGCCAATGGCGTGCGGCGCCGAATCGGTGCCGAGGAAGAAGCGCTCGTCGCCGCTGGTGGCGGCCGTCACCAGCGCCAGGCGGTGCTCTTCGCGTTTCAGCACCGGCAGGCAGTAGTAATGCGGGCGGATACCGCCGCGGAAGATCTCGTTGCGGTTGTACAGCAGGTGGTGGGCCGTGATGGTGGCCGCGATCGGGCCTTCGGCTTCGGCCACGTACTGGGCCGCGTCCTTGGTGGTGATGTGCTCGAACACGATGTTCAGGGCCGGCAGGTCGCGGCGCAGCGGGCGCATCACGCGCTCGATGAAGACGGCCTCGCGGTCGAACAGGTCGATGTCGTGGTCGGTGACTTCGCCGTGCACCAGCAGCGGCATGCCGACTTCCTGCATCACCTCCAGCGTTTTATAGCACTTTTTCAGGTCGGTGACGCCGGCCGCCGAGTTGGTGGTGGCGCCGGCCGGATACAGCTTCACGGCGTGGATGAAGCCGGTGTCCTGGGCGCGGCGGATCTCGTCCGGATCCGTGTTGTCGGTCAGGTAGAGCGTCATCAGCGGCTCGAAGCGCATGCCCTCGGGCAGCGCGGCCAGGATGCGGTCGCGGTAGGCGGTAGCGTCGGCGGCGGTGGTGACCGGGGGCTTCAGGTTCGGCATCACGATGGCGCGCGCGAACTGGCGCGCGGTATGCGGCAGCACGCTGGCCAGCGCCGCGCCGTCGCGCAGGTGCAGGTGCCAGTCGTCTGGACGGGTGATCGTGATGGATTGTGGGGTCTCGATGATGGACATGGCGGCTCTCGGATTGCGGGACGGCGTCATTTTACCTGTTACATGACGGCGGAGCGCGTCCGAACGCCGGGGGGCGAACAACTCGTCCTTGGGGCGTCCTTCGCGGCCCGGCCCCCACTGCCGTCACTTTACCCGCAGCATATGGGGCGCGGCAGTTGTCCGCACCTTCGTGCCGGCCGCAGCGGACAGCCTCCGGCGTTGCAGGCGCCCGACCAGGCGCGACAAGGCGAAACACATCAGGAAATACACCACCGCCACAAACAGGTACATTTCTACAAGCCGTCCGTCGCGCTGCGCGACCTTGCTGGCGGCGCCGACAAAATCCGGTATCGATAGCACGTACACCAGCGACACGTCCTGGAACAGCACGATGGTCTGGGTCAGCAACAGCGGGATCATGTTGCGAAACGCCTGCGGCAGCACGACGTGGCGCATGGTCTGGCGGTAATCCATGCCCAGCGCTTGCGCCGCCCAGACCTGCCCGCGCGGAACCGAGGCAATGCCGCTGCGCATGATCTCGCAGTAGTACGCCGCCTCGAACAGGGTAAACGTGACCAGCGCCGACCAGAACGGCCCGACCTTCACCGGCTCGTCCGCGCCAATCGCCCACGCCGCCATGTAGGGCACCAGGAAGTAAAACCAGAAGATCACCAGCACCAGCGGCACCGAGCGCACCAGGTTCACGTACGCGCCGGCCGCCATCGCCAGCGGCCGGATGCGCGACGTGCGCATCAGCGCCAGCAAGGTGCCCATCACCACGCCGCCCAGCATGGCCAGCACTGTCAGTTGCAGCGTGAAGACCATCCCGACCCGCAACAGGTAGGGCCACGAGCGCGCGATGACGTCGAAGTCGAAGCCGGCGAACATGTCAGGTGGCCCCGGGCAGCGCGGCGCGGCGCTCCACTGCGCGCATCAGGGACAGCGCCAGCAGGTTGACGACCATATAGATGATGGTCGCCGCCGTAAA
>JBBWZO010000101.1:0-4404 GCA_039649125.1 Massilia sp.
GCGACTGGACCAGCGCCTCGGCTTCGGCCGGCTCGATGTCGCCGACGATCACCACCGCCATCAGGTCGGGACGGTACCAGTCGCGGTAGAAGCGCTTGAGGGCGGCCGGCTTGAAGTTCTTCAGGATCGCTTCCTGGCCGATCGGCATGCGCCGGGCGTAGCGCGAGCCGTTGAAGATCTTCGGCATCAGCTGCTTGTTCATGCGGTCGCCCGCGCCTTTGCCCAGGCGTAGTTCCTCCAGCACGATGCCGCGCTCCTTGTCGATGTCGGCGTCGTTCAGGGTCAGGCCGTGGGCCCAGTCCTGCAGCACCAGGAAGGCCTTGTCGATGTTCTCGCGCCGGTCGGTCGGAATCGGCAGCACGTAGACGGTTTCGTCGAAACTGGTATAGGCGTTCAGGTCGGCGCCGAACTTGACGCCGATCGACTGCAGATAGGAGATCAGCTCGTGCTTCTTGAAATTGGCCGAGCCGTTGAAGGCCATGTGCTCGGTGACGTGGGCCAGTCCCTGCTGGTCGTCGTCCTCCAGGATCGAGCCGGCCTTGACCACCAGCCGCAGTTCCAGCCGCTTTTCGGGCCGGTTGTTTTTCTGAATATAGTAGGTAAGCCCGTTGGCCAGTTTGCCAACCTTGACTTGCGGGCCGACCGGGATCGGGTCGGACAGCCGGATTTCGGCCTGCGCAATGGGCACTTGCGCAAACAACAAGGCGGCCAGGCAGGCCGCCGTAAGGAAGGTTCTTTTCATCGCGCTTCGCAGGTAATGACCAAGCGCGAATTCTACTCCTTACTCAGCAGTGAACGACGGCGGCCGGTCCGGCAACAGCGAGTTGCCTGACGCGAGCAGCAGTTCCATCGCCGGCGCCGGCACCGGGCGGCTGCACAGGTAGCCCTGCACGCCGTTGCAGCCGATCGAGGCCAGGAAGGCCAGTTGTTCCTCGGTCTCGACGCCTTCGGCCACCACCGTGAGCGAGAGCCCGTGCGCCAGCGCGATGGTGGCCTGGGCGATCACCGCGCTGCGCGGCTCGGTGGTGATGTTGCGCACGAACGCCTGGTCGATCTTCAGCTTGTGGAGCACGAAACGGGTCAGGTAGGCCAGCGACGAATAGCCGGTGCCGAAGTCGTCGAGCGAAATCGACACGCCGATGGCGGCCAGTTCGGCCAGTTGCAGCGCGGTCGCTTCCGGGTCGCGCATCATCGCGCTCTCGGTCAGCTCGATTTCGAGCCAGCGCGGTTCGAGGCCGCTGTCGGCCAGCGCCTCGCGCACCACCGCCGGCACGCTGCCGTTGCTGAACTGGAGTGCCGACACGTTCACCGCCACCCGCCGCGGCGCCAGCCCGGCGTCCTGCCAGGCCTTGTTCTGCAGGCAGGCCTGGCGGATCGCCCAGGTGCCGATCGACAGGATCAGGCCGGTGTCCTCGGCCAGCGGGATGAAGTCGGCCGGCGAGACCCGGCCCAGTTCCGAGCTGGTCCAGCGCAGCAGGGCTTCGATGCCGAGTACGCGGCCGTCGCGGCGCGCCACCTGCGGCTGGAAATGCAGCGCCAGCTCGGCGCTGCCGATCGCGCGGCGCAGGCGCGTTTCCAGCGCCAGCCAGCGCAGCGCCTGCGCGTTCATCTCGCCCTTGAAGAAGCGGAAGCCGTTGCGCCCGGCATCCTTCTGGTGCGCCAGCGCGGCGTCGGCCGCCTTCAGCAGGTCGCCGGGCACGTCGCCGTCGCGCGGGAACACGCTGATGCCGATGCTGCCGGTGACGACCACGTCGTGACCGCCGACCGAGATCGGCTGGGCGATGGCCTCGATCAGGCGCTGCGCGGTGAAGATGATGTCCTCGGTGTCCTCGCAGCCCGTGAGCAGCACGAATTCGTCGCCCGACAGGCGCGCCACCGTGTCGGCGGGACGGGCGATCTGCGTGGCGCGGCGCGCCACCTCGCGCAGCAGGGCGTCGCCGGCCGCATGTCCGAGGCTGTCGTTGATGCGCGAGAGGCGGTCGACGTTCACCAGCAGCAGCGCCAGCTGGGTGCCGTCGCGCCGCGCCGCCGCGATCGATTGCTGCAGGCGGTCGTGGAACAGCGAGCGGTTCGGCAGGCGCGTCAAGGCGTCGTGGTTCGACAGGAAGTCGAGCTGGTGATGGGCCGCTTTCAGGGCGGACAGGTCGGTCGAGACCGAGACATAGGCAGTCAGCTTGCCGGCCTCGTCCCGGACGGCGCTGATGCTGGTGCGCGAGGGATAGACTTCGCCGTTCCTGCGGCGGTTCCAGATCTCGCCGCGCCACTGGCCATGCTCTTCCAGGCTGCTCCACATGCAGCGGTAGAAGGGGGCGTCGTGGCGGCCCGAGCGCAGCAGGCGCGGATTGCGGCCGATGACGTCCGCCTCGCGGTAGCCGGTGATCTGCTCGAAGGCCGGATTGACCGCCACGATGTTGGCGCAGGCATCCGTCATCATGATGCTTTCCTGGGTGCTGTCGAATACCTGGCGCGCCAGCTCCAGCCGGTGCTCGCTCTCGCGCAGCGCGGCGTCGGCCTGGGCGCGTGCGGTCGCCTCCAGTTGCAGCTGCGCCGCGTGGCGCTGGACCACGCCGTACAGGTTCAGGTTTTCGTAGGCGACGGCCAGGTGGGCGGCCAGCGCCGAGGCCCAGCAGCGCTCGTCGGGACCGAAGGCGGGGGCGCCTGGCGCGCGCACGAAGTACATCCAGCCATGCAGGTGGCGCAGGTCGCGCACCGGCAGGCCGAGGAAGGAGCCGGCGGGCGGCAGGCCGGGCGGCAGGCTGGCCAGCAGCGTGTCGCCTTCCTGCAGCAGCAGCGGCTGGCGCGCTTCGAGCAGGGCGCCGGGCAGGCGTACGGCGCCGGTGGCGGAAGTGGCAAGCAGGGCCGGCGCACCCAGGGCGGCGGCGTAGCCGGTGGCGCCCAGGTGGCGGATGGTGCGCTCGTCGCTCTCCAGCAGGCACAGCGCCATCTGGTCGGCGCGGAGGATGCGGCCGGCGGCGCACAGGAAGGCGTCCGCCAGGCCCTCGATCTGGCGCTCGCCCGCCAGGTGCAGGCACATGTCTTCGAGCTCGGCCAGGCGCGCGCCCAGTTCCGGGTCGGCCAGTTCGGGCTGCGGCGCCGGAAAGGCGCTGCCCGGCGGCTGCGGACCGTCCTGCACGGACAGCGACGCGGGTGATGGTGGCGCGGGTGCCGCGGGTGCCGCGGCCGACAGCCCCAGCTCGGCGTTGACGGCATTCATGATGTCTTGCGGGTCCGACGGCTTGGCCAGGACCGTCCGCACCCCGCAGCTGCGTGCCATTGCGAGCGTCTCCCGTTCCGCGTACACGGCCGAGTAGAAGATGACGCGGGTGGCCGCCAGCGCGTGGTCGGCGCGCAGGCGCTGCACGAACTCGTAGCCGTCCATGGTCGGCATCAGGATGTCGGTGATGATGAGGTCGGGGCGGGCGCTGCGCACGAGCCCGAGGGCGACCGCGCCGTTCTCGGCTTCGAGCAGCGTGTGCTCGGTGAACCCGAGCAGGGCCAGCAGGTAGGCGCGGTTGCTCGGCCGGTCGTCGACGACGAGGATGGTGGCCATCAGTGTGTCTCTCCGGCTGCGGCGGTCAACTGACGGACGAGATTCAGTACCAACATGACTACTCCATAAAAGTACCGGCGGCAGCACGCCGTTACGTCGGACGGGATCGCTGAAAATCATAATCGACTCCGGTGCTGTGGACGCAACAAGGTTGCATCATCGAACATAATATTTAACAATTTATTTTGAACAAGCGGGACTTCGTTGCAATTGTGCAACGTCTGGCTGGCGGTGGAGTGGAGAGGATGCCCGGACTTCCGGTCGAGTTCGTTCCTCGCCCCGGTTGAATGCTGGTAAATCCTTTAAAATAGCGGATTACGCACGACGCGTTACCGTTTCGAGGAAATCCGTATGTCTATCTCCAGCACCCAGGAAATCGTTGCCGAATTGCGCGCCGGGCGCATGGTCATTTTGGTCGATGAAGAAGACCGCGAGAACGAGGGCGACCTGGTGCTGGCGGCTGATTTCGTCACGCCCGAAGCCATCAATTTCATGATCCGCCATGCACGTGGCCTGGTCTGCCTGACGCTCTCCGAAGAGATCTGCGACCGCCTGGCGCTGCCGATGATGACGACCCGCAACGGCACCTCCTTCGGCACCAACTTCACGGTGTCGATCGAGGCGGCCGAAGGCGTGACCACCGGCATCTCGGCCGCCGACCGCGCCCGCACCATCCAGGTTGCGGTGAACAAGGGCGCCAAGCCCGACGACCTGGTGCAGCCGGGCCACATCTTCCCGCTGCGTGCGGTGAAGGGCGGCGTCCTGATGCGCGCCGGCCATACCGAAGCCGGCTGCGACCTGACGGAAATGGGCGGCCTGACCCCGGCCTCGGTGATCTGCGAGATCATCAAGGA
>JBBWZO010000111.1:0-16307 GCA_039649125.1 Massilia sp.
TCAGGCGCATGCGCCCGTCCTGGGGCACGCGCTTTTCCGAGATGTCGAGCTTGGCCAGCACCTTGATGCGCGAGACCAGCTTGTCGCGAATGGACAGCGGCGGCATCGCGTGGTCGCGCAGCACGCCGTCCACGCGCATGCGGATCCGGTAGTACTTTTCGTAGGGCTCGAAGTGGATGTCGGAGGCCCCGAGCTGCACCGCATCGAGCAGGATCTTGTTCAGGAAGCGCACGATGGGCGCATCCTCGACCTCGTTGGTCGCTTCCAGCGGCACCGCCGATGCCTGTTCTTCCTCGGCGAATTCGATGTCGGCGTCGTCGCCCGCCAGGTCGTTCAGGTTTTGCTCGGCGCTCTTGGCGAGGGTGGCCAGCAGGGCGAGCAGGGCATCGTGCGCCACGATCACCGGTTCGACCGCCGCCTCGCTCTGGAACTTGATCTGGTCGAGGGCCTGGGTGTTGGTCGGGTCGGAGATGGCCACCGACAGGCGGTTGCCGCGCTTGGACAGCGCCACCACGCGCTGCGCCGCCATCAGCCTGGCGTCGATGGCGCCGGCCGGGAGCGACTCCGGGCTGAAGGTCGACAGGTCGAGCAGCGGGTAGCCGAAGGTCTCGGCGCAGAAGGACGCCAGCGTGCCGGCATCGAGCACGCCGCCGGCGAGGAGGGCGTCGACGAAGCTGCCGCGCTCGGCGGCGGCCTTTTTCTGGAAAGCGTCCGCCTGCGCCGCGCTCAGGCGGCCCGCCTGCACGAGAGCGCGCGCGAGTCCCGACAACTGCGCCGACATCTGGGCCGAGGCCGGTGTGCCTGAAGTCGTGTTCGGGAGGACTGCTGCCATAAGAGCCGAGGGTTGTAGAGGGGCGACAAGAGGGCCGCGCAGGGCAGGGCCGAGCGACAGATTGTTCGGATGATGCCTACGGGCATCACTTTTGTAAAGCGTTTCAACAGGGTAAAGATGCGTGCGCGCCACGTAGACGAAATGGCAGCATGCCCCGTGGATGAGGCATTGTTAGCGGGGAGTTAATGGGTGTTGTCGGGTTGATCAGGACCTTTATAAATAGCTTGAAGATGACAAGCGTGACACTTGTCGACATGCTTGCGCAGACCCTACGCCCTTCCGGCAAACGTTACCGACGGAGCCCCGAAACAATACCGGCGCCCTCGGGGCCGGTATTGTTATTTCATAATCGTGTACACATGTGCGGGTAGCGCAGCGCCGGCGGGGCCTGGCGCGACGCCCGCACCGGGACATCCGCTTGCCCTTGGTGTCGGTGCCGGTGAGGGCGCCGGTACCGAAGCCGCTGACCTTGTCGGTAGGGCCTTCCGCTTCCTGCGCGAAGGCAAAAGTAGTGATAAGTAAAAGCCTGCCAATGCCAGGTGAATAACAGCGAGATGCAGGAGGATGCTGTGCTGCTGAAACAGATGAGCAGGGAACTTGCATTCCTGTCATGCCTCAACAGCAACAACTGTATAAATGATTAATTCCACCAGTGCGTGGTGGCGCCCATGGCGGGCAGGCGGGCCTGGATCGCCTCATGAATGAGGCCCGCGCGCACGGCCTGTTCGGCGGTATAGATGCGCGCATTGCCGAACAGGTGAGGGCGGATGTCGTGTGCTTCGGGGGCGCCGCGGGTGGCTTCCTCGTAGATGCTGGCATAGCGTTCGGCGTCGAAGTCGAGGCATTCGCGCCACTCCGACACGCGCGAGTGGTCGGCCGCGACCAGGTTGCCGAAGCCCCAGTGCAGGGGATGGACGAGGAAACGCGCGCCGGGGCAGGCAAAGCGCCGCGCGCCGGCCAGGAAGATGACGACCGCCACCGATTCGACGCTGCCGATATTGAAAGTGGTGAGCGGGACCGGCAGCGACTTCAGGAAGAAATACAGCGCGAAGCCGGCCGTCATGTTGCCGCCTTCGCTGGACATGTGCAGCTCGATCTCGCTGGCTCCGCTTTGCAGCGCCTGCAGGCACAGGTTGCGCACGGCGCAGGCGGAGTTGTGGTTGATTGGACCGATGAAATGGACGATGTGCAGCGACATGGGCATGTCCTCCTGAATGCTCAGGATAGCAATTTCTTGCCGGGAGCAGCGCCCGGCTTCAGCTGCCGCGGTAGGTGGAGTACGACCAGGGCGTGACCACCAGCGGGACGTGGTAGTTCTGTGCCGGGTCGGCCACGCCGAAGGCAATCGTCACCCGGTCCAGGAAGCGCGGCTCGGGCAGCGCCACGCCCTGCGCCGCAAAATAGTCGCCGGCGGCGAACACGAGTTCGTAGCGCCCGGCGCGCAGTTCTTCGCCTTCGAGCAGGGGCGCATCGCAGCGGCCGTCCGCATTCGTGGCGGCCTGCTTGAGCAGCGTCCTGGCTTCGCCCTCGACGGCGTACAGCGCGATGGCCACGCCGGCGGCCGGGCGGCCGTGCGCGGTGTCGAGCACGTGGGTGCTGAGTTTGCCCATCGTTTCTCCTATACGAGCATGGTGAAGGTGCCTATGCGCCGGATGATATACCGTTGTGCTTCCATCAATATACCATCGCTGATATACCCTTCATTCGTCGAGATGCCATGGCTCATCCAGACCCTTTCTATCCGCGCGACCTGGTCGGCTACGGTCGCAATCCGCCACATGCCCAGTGGCCCGGCGAAGCGAGAATCGCCCTGCAGTTCGTGCTCAACTACGAAGAGGGCGCCGAAAATTCGGTGCTGCACGGCGACCCGGCATCTGAAACGTTTCTGTCGGAAATCATCGGCGCCCAGGCCTTCCCGATGCGCCATATGAGCATGGAATCGCTCTACGAATACGGCTCGCGCGCAGGACTGTGGCGGCTGCTGCGCATGTTCGAGTCGCGCGGCCTGCCGCTGACCGTGTTCGGCGTGGCGATGGCGCTGCAGCGCAACCCGGAGGCGGTGGCCGCTTTCCGCGAGCTCGGCCACGAGATCGCCTGCCATGGCCTGCGCTGGATTTCGTACCAGAACATCGATGAAGCCACCGAGCGTGCCCACATGGCCGAGGCGGTCGGGATCATGCGTGAATTGACGGGCGAGGCGCCGCTGGGCTGGTACACCGGGCGCGATTCGCCGAACACCCGCCGCCTCGTGGTCGAGCACGGCGGTTTCGCCTACGACGCCGACCATTACGGCGACGATTTGCCGTTCTGGCAGAACGTCGCGTTCACCGGCAGCGACGGCGCGCCCGCCGAACGACCGCACCTGGTGGTGCCGTACACGCTCGACACCAACGACATGCGCTTCGCGGCGATGCAGGGTTTTAATTCCGGCACCCAGTTCTTCGACTACCTGAAGGATGCCTTCGACGTGCTGTATGCGGAAGGCGACCCGAATGGCCTGAACCGGCCTAAAATGCTGTCGATCGGCCTGCATTGCCGGCTCGCCGGGCGCCCGGCGCGCGCGGCCTCGCTGGCGCGTTTCCTCGACTACGTGCTCGGCCACAAGCATGTGTGGATCGCGCGCCGCATCGACATCGCCCGGCACTGGCAGGCGACCCATCCGTACGGCGGGTGATATATCGGTTTGATGATGAGTAATATCTGTTTACATTCATAGTTGGTGGTCGTCCCGAGAGGATATCCTTGACGCTTACAACCGAGAAGAGCATGGCCGAACCGATCCGCTTTTATTTCCGCAACGCCGTCCACGAAGTCACCAATGTGGCGCCGACGCAAACCATCCTGCAGCACCTGCGGGAGGACCTGCGCTGCACCGGTACCAAGGAAGGCTGTGCCGAAGGCGACTGCGGCGCCTGCACGGTGGTAGTCGGTTCGCTGGAAGACGGCGAACTGGAACTCAAGGCCGTCAATTCCTGCATCCAGTTCACCCCCACGCTCGACGGCAAGGCCCTGTTCACGGTGGAAGACCTGCAGCTGCCCGACGGGCGCCTGCATCCGGTGCAGCAGGCCCTGGTCGAATGCCATGGCTCGCAATGCGGCTTCTGCACGCCAGGGTTTGCGATGTCGCTGTGGGGCATGTACCTGAAGCAGGAAGGGCAGGCGCAAGCCCCCTCGCGCTGCCAGGTCGACGATGCCCTCTCGGGCAACCTGTGCCGCTGCACCGGCTACCGGCCGATCATCGATGCGGCCCAGCGCATGGTCGAACTGCCGCGCGCCGAATTCGACCGCGCCGCGGTGGCGCAGCAACTGCGCGCGCTGCAGCGTGGGGAAACACACACCTATGCCTTCGAAGGCCGCAGCTTCCATGCGCCGCGCACCCTCGATGCGCTGGTGGCCCTGCGCGCGGCCTACCCGCAGGCGCTGCTGCTCGCCGGCTCGACCGACGTCGGCCTGTGGGTGACCAAGCAGATGCGCGAGCTGAACGACATCATCTACCTCGGCCACGTGGCCGAACTCAAATCGGTGCGGGAAACGGACGGCATGCTGGAGATCGGCGCCGGCGTCACCCTGCAGGACGCCTACGCGGCCGTCTGCCGCCACTATCCGGCCGAACTGAAGGAACTCTGGCAGCGCTTCGCTTCGCTGCCGATCCGCAATGCCGGCACGCTCGGCGGCAACGTCGCCAACGGTTCGCCGATCGGCGACTCGATGCCCTGGCTGATCGCGCTCGGCGCGCGCCTGGTTTTGCGTGGCCCGCAGGGCGAGCGCGAACTGGCGCTGGAAGACTTTTATCTCGGGTACCAGCAGAAGGATTTGCGTGCGGACGAATGCGTGGCGGCGCTGCGCGTGCCGCTGCCGCGCGCGAACGTGCGCTTGCGTACCTATAAACTCGCGAAGCGCTTCGACCAGGACATCTCGGCGGTCTGCGCCGCCTTTGCCCTGACGGTCGAGAACGCGAATGAGCAAGAGCGCGTGGTCGAGGCCCGCATCGCCTTCGGCGGCATGGCGGCCACGCCCAAGCGCGCATCTGCCGCCGAACGCGTGCTCATCGGCCGTGCCTGGGACGAGGCTGCATTGAAGGAAGCCATGGCCGCGCTGGCGCAGGATTACGCGCCGCTGTCGGACATGCGCGCTTCCGGCGGCTATCGCATGAAGACCGCGCAAAACCTGCTGCGCCGCTTCTGGCTGGAGACGCGCAGCGAGAACCCGCTGCCCGCTACTGAAGTCAACGCTTTCGCGGTCACGGCGTAAGGAGAACCCCATGAACGACGCAGGCGCACCAGCATTCAAAGCGGCGGCGTGGAGCGCGGTTGGCCGCGCGCGGCCGCACGAATCGGCCACGCTGCACGTGCTCGGCCAGGCCACCTATACCGACGACATCGCCGAGGTCGCGGGCACGCTGCACGCGGCGCTGGGCTTGTCCAGCAAGCCGCATGCGAACATCGTCTCGCTCGACCTGGCACCGGTCCGTGCCGCACGCGGCGTGGTGTCGGTGCTGACCGTGCGCGACATCCCCGGTACCAACGACTGTGGCCCCATCATCCACGACGACCCGATCCTGGCAAGCGGCAAAGTGGAATATGTCGGCCAGCCGATCTTCATCGTCGTGGCCGATACCCACGACAACGCGCGCCGCGCCGCGCGCCTGGCGAAAGTCGGGTACCAGGAGCTGCCGGCCATCCTCACGCCCCAGGAAGCGCACGCCGCGAAATCCTATGTGGTGCCGCCGATGCGCCTGGCGCGTGGCGACCTTGAGGCCGCCTTCGCCAACGCCCCGCGCAAGGTGGCGGGCAAGCTGTACGTCGGCGGACAGGAACAGTTCTACCTCGAGGGCCAGATCGCCTACGCCATTCCCGGCGAAGATAAGGGGATGCTGGTGCAGTGCTCGACCCAGCATCCGAGCGAAATGCAGCATGTGGTGGCGCACGCGCTCGGCCTGCATTCGCACCATGTGGTCGTCGAGTGCCGGCGCATGGGCGGCGGCTTCGGCGGCAAGGAATCGCAGTCGGCGCTGTGGGCCGCCGCCGCCGCGATCGCGGCAAGCAAGCTGAAACGACCAGTCAAACTGCGCGCCGACCGCGACGACGACATGCTCGTCACCGGCAAGCGCCACTGCTTTTATTACGAATACGAAGTCGGCTACGACGACACGGGCCGCATCCTGGCCGCGAAAGTCGACATGGTCTCGCGCGCCGGTTTTTCGGCCGATTTGTCGGGCCCGGTCGCAACGCGCGCGGTCTGCCACTACGACAACGCCTATTACCTGTCCGACGTCGAGATCCGCGCCGCCTGCGGCAAGACCAACACCCAATCGAACACCGCCTTCCGCGGCTTCGGCGGCCCGCAGGGCGCGATCGCGATGGAATACGTCCTCGACGAGATCGCCCGTAACCTCGGCGTCGATGCGCTCGACATCCGCAAGCTGAATTTCTACGGCAAAACCGAGCGCAACGTCACGCCCTACGGCCAGGCCGTGGTCGACAACGTCATCCACGAACTGGTGGCCGAACTGGAGCAGACCAGCGACTACCGCGCCCGTCGCGCTGCCATCGATGCCTTCAACCGCGGCAGCCCGGTATTGAAAAAGGGCCTGGCGCTGACGCCGGTGAAATTCGGCATCGCCTTCAACGTCACCCACCTGAACCAGGCCGGCGCGCTGGTGCACGTGTACGTGGACGGTTCGATCATGGTCAACCATGGCGGCACCGAGATGGGGCAGGGCATCAATACCAAGGTGATGCAGGTCGTCGCGCACGAGCTGGGCGTGGACATGGAGCACGTGCGGGCCACCGCCACCAACACCAGCAAGGTCGCGAACACCTCGGCCACGGCCGCCTCGACCGGCGCCGATTTGAACGGCAAGGCGGCGCAGGACGCGGCGCGGCAGATCCGCGAACGGCTGGCCGCCTTCGCCGTGAAGGAATACGGCGGCGAGGCCGGCGAAGTGCGCTTCGCGGCCGACACCGTGTTCGTCAACGGCATGGAAGTGCCGTTCCCGCACCTCGTGCAAAAGGCCTATCTGGCGCGCGTGCAGCTCTGGTCCGACGGCTATTACGCCACGCCGGGCCTGTCCTGGGACGCGAAGACCATGAACGGCCGGCCTTTCTCCTATTTCGCCTATGGCGCGGCGGTGTCCGAAGTCGTGGTGGACACGCTCACCGGCGAATGGAAGCTGCTGCGCGCCGACGCCCTGTACGACGCCGGCAACTCGCTCAATCCGGCGATCGACATCGGCCAGGTCGAGGGCGCTTTCATCCAGGGCATGGGCTGGCTCACCACCGAGGAACTGTGGTGGAACGCGGGCGGCAAGCTGATGACGCATGCGCCGTCCACCTACAAGATCCCGGGCGTGTCCGACTGCCCGCGGATTTTTAACGTGCGCCTGTTCGAAAACCGCAACGTCGAGGACAGCATCCACCGCTCGAAGGCGGTCGGCGAGCCGCCGCTGCTGCTGCCGTTCTCGGTGTTCTTCGCCATCCGCGACGCGGTGTCGAGCGTGGGCGGACACACCGTCAATCCGCCCCTGAACGCGCCGGCGACGAGCGAGGAGATCCTCGACGCCATCGCCTTCGTCGAAGCGGCTGTCTCCGCCGCAGTCCAGCAGCACGCGTGATGGAAGACTGGCTGACAGCGGCGCTGCGGGCGCCGGCGGTGCTGGTGACGGTCGCCATCGTCGAAGGCTCGGTGCCGCGCGAGCCCGGCGCGAAGATGCTCGTCACCGCGGACGGCTTTGCCGGGACGATCGGCGGCGGGCACCTCGAGCACCGCGCCATCGGGATCGCGCGCGCGATGCTGGAAGAGGGCCGGGACTGCACGCTGGAGCGCTTTGCGCTGGGGCCCAGCCTGGGGCAGTGCTGCGGCGGGGTGGCGCACCTGGCGTTCGAGCGGGTCGACCGCGAGCAGGTGGCCTTGGTGCATGAGCGCCGCGACGAAGATACGACTCGGGTGCTTGCACTGGACGTTACGGGTATGTTGCCAAGCGCCGCCGCACAGCCCGCGTGGGCGCTGTTCGATGGTCAGGGCAAGCAGATCGCCGGCGCGGCCGTCCCCGCCTTCGACCGCACGCGCGGCACCCACGTCCTGCGCGATGCCGACGGCCGCCGCTGGCTGGTCGATCCCATCCTCGCCCCGCGCGCCCATTTGATGCTGTTCGGCGCCGGCCACGTCGGCGCGGCCATCGTGCGTGCGCTGGCCGACTTGCCCTGCCGCGTCACCTGGGTCGACGAGCGCGAGGACATGTTCCCCGCCGAAGTGCCGGCGAACGTCACGGTCGAGGCAACCGACACCCCCGAGGCGCTGGTCGACGCCGCCGCGCCGGGAACGAGCTTCCTGGTCATGACCCACAGCCACGCACTTGACCTGCGCCTGTCAATCGCGATACTGTCGCGCCCCGGCACCGGCGATTGGTTCGGCCTGATCGGTTCAGGCACGAAACGCCGCCAGTTCGAACACCGCCTGCGCGAGCGCGGCATCGCCGGCGCGCGCATCGACGCCATGGTATGCCCGATCGGCCTGCCCGGCATTGCCGGCAAGGCGCCGGCCGTGATTGCCGCATCATGCGCGGCACAGCTCCTGACCGTCTGGGAAAGCGCCGCAGCCGGCGCCCCCAGCCTTCACCAAGTTTCTTCGGAATCCAACTGATGTCCACCGCCCCCCAGACCGTGCAAGCCTACCGTGCGAGCTTGCTGCATTTTCACGCCGACCCGGCCTTCCATGACAACGCCTATTCCTGGTTCGAGGACGGCCTGCTCGTCGTCGAGGACAGCCGCGTCAAGGCGGCCGGCGACTTCGCGCAGCTGGCCGCCACGCTGCCGCCGGGCGTCGTGCCCATCGATTACCGTGGCCACATCATCACGCCCGGCTTCGTCGACACCCACCTGCATTACCCGCAGACGGACATGATCGCCTCGCCAGCCCCGGGCCTGCTGCCCTGGCTCGAGACCTACACCTTCCCGACCGAGCGCCAGTTCGCCGATCCGGCGCACGCCCGCGCGACCGCCGAGTTCTTCCTCGACGAACTGACCCGCTGCGGCACCACCACGGCAGTGGTGTACTGCACGGTGCACCGCGAATCGGTCGATGCCTTCTTTGAAGCGAGCGAGGCGCGCAAGCTGCGCATGGTCGCGGGCAAGGTGCTCATGGACCGCAACTGCCCGGACTTCCTGCGCGACGCCGAAGGGCAGGTCGGCGAAAGCGAAGACCTGATCAACAAATGGCACAAGCACAATCGCTCGCTGTACGCGATCACGCCCCGTTTCGCGCCGACCTCGAGCGCAGCCCAGCTCGCCGCGATCGCCGAACTGGCGAAGGCGCATCCCGACGTCTTCATCCAGACCCACGTCTCGGAAAACAAGGACGAATGCAGCTGGGTGCGCGAGCTGTATCCGGATTCGCGCAGCTATCTCGGCGTGTATGACGACTACGGCCTGATGCGCCCGCGCGCGCTGTTCGGCCACTGCATCTGGCTCGACGACGAGGACTTCGCGCGCATGGCGGCGACCGGTTCGGCCGCATCGGTATGCCCGACCTCGAACCTGTTCCTCGGCAGCGGCCTGTTCGATTTCGAGAAGGCCGACGGCGCCGGCGTGCAGGTCACGCTCGGCACGGATGTGGGCGCCGGCACCTCGTTCTCGATGCTGCAGACCATGAACGAAGCGTATAAAGTGGCGCGCCTGAGGGGCAGCTACCTGCCGGCGCTGCGCATGTTTTACCTGGCCACGCTGGGCGCGGCGCGCGCGATGGACCTGGAAGGCACGATCGGCAGCTTTGCCGTCGGCGCGGAAGCGGACTTCATCGTGCTCGACCCGAAGGCCACGCCGCTGCTGGCACGGCGCAGTTCGCACTGCAATTCGCTGGAAGAGCAGCTGTTCGCGCTGGCGCTGCTGGGGGATGACCGGGTAATCCGGGCGACCTACGCGGTAGGGGCGAAGGTGCACGAGCGATCGGCGTAAGCGCAGCGCGAACCCGGCGGTGTGCATGCGGGGTGAGGCTGTTGCCTGCGCTGGATACCACTGACGGTACAGGCAACAGCCCCACGTCCGCCGGCATCCCCCTGCATTGCCAACATTAAACGAACCCGTTAGAGTTGCGCGGTCGCGCCGCCCACTGCCGAGCTGGCCACGCGACCACGCCAACCAACACGAAAGACCCGTCATGCAGAACACCCTCAGCACCCGCCTGCTGATCGCCCTGGCCTTTGCTCTCCCTGCAGCCCCGGCCATGGCAAAGGAATCGTCCGCCGCCACGCGCCAGGCCAACGAGGCGGCCACCGCCCGCCACTACGCCGCCCTGATCGCCGGCGAGCAGCCGAAGCTGGCCGAACTGACCATGTTCTTTACTCAGATGCCGAAGGGCGGGGACCTGCATCACCATTACTCGGGCTCGATCTACGTCGAGCAGTACCTGGAATTCCTCGACAGGCAGGGCCTGTGCGTGAACAAGCAGACCTACCGCATCGAGACCGACAAGGCCGTCATCGTCGCGGAACGCGCGAAGCCGGCCAAGGAGCGCAACTGCCTGTCGAGCGCCGAAGTCTATGCCGACGATTACACCTGGCGCGAACTCGTGCAGCGCTGGTCGAACAAGGATTTCAACAACCACGGCGCGATCCAGCCGCCGCCGGACCGCCTGTTCTTCCAGACCTTCGGCTACTTCGGCCCGGTTTCGAACGCGAACTTCGCGGAAGGCCTGCAGGAGCTCAAAAAACGCGCGATCGCCGAGAACGTCAGCTACATCGAGACGATGTTCAAGATGGCGCCGGCCATCAAGAATCCGGAATTCGACGACCGCGCCTGGCAGCTGCAACAGGCAGGCGACGACGCCGCCCTGCAAGCGGAACTGCGCAAGGCAATGGAAGCCCTCGACCGCGACCCGGCCTTTGCGAAATCGATCGCCGACTTCGTCGCCAAGATCGAGGACGCCGCCCAGGGCATCGACGACGAGCGCTTCACGATGCGCTACCAGACCTATGTGCTGCGCCTGCTGAACCCGTCGCAGGTGTTCTCCTCGATGCTGGCCGCCTTCAAGTCGGCTTCCACCGGCGGCAAGGTCGTGGGTGTGAATATCGTCGGCCAGGAAAGCACCAACGTGTCGATGCGCGACTACGCGCTGCACATGAAGATGTTCGGTTTCCTGAAGTCGGTCTACCCGAACGTCAAGGTGGCCATGCACGCGGGCGAGCTCGCCATGGGCGACGTGCCGCCGGAAGGCCTGAAGTTCCACATCGACCAGGCCTTGAGCGTCGCGCGCGCCGACCGCATCGGCCACGGCATCGACCTGGCGCACGAGTCGAATGCGGTGCAGATCATGCGCAAGATGCGCAAGGACGACATCCCGGTCGAGGTCAACCTGACCTCCAACAGCTTCATCAGCGGCATCGAAGGCGCCAACCATCCGATCACGCTGTACCGCAAGTATGGCGTGCCGTACGTGATCTCGACCGACGACGCCGGCGTCACACGCCATACGCTGTCGCAGGAATACGTGCTCTTCGCCAGCCGCTACAAGCCGGACTACGCGGAGATGAAAAAGACCTCGTATAACAGCGTGCGCTATGCCTTCCTGCCGGCGACGGAGAAGGCGCGGCTGACGCGCCAGCTCGATGCGCGCTTCGCGGCGTTTGAAGCCGAGATGGCGAAACTGGCAAAAGATGTGGCGTCGCCGCGACGCTAAGTCCACCTGACTGGATGGTTCGATAACGGCAGCGCAACGCTGCCGTTTTTGCAACGCAATCCGATGTTGCATCAAAAAAGTGCGGACCAAAGTTGGTACAGAGCTAACGCTTGTGGCCAAGTCACCACAACTTACTTCCCCCGCCCGGGGTATTGCCGAAAATATTTATCAAAATATTTCAGTAAAGAATGCACCCTTTATAATCCCGCCTTGTGATTTTGCCCGGGGAACCCCCGCGCAGCGCACCAGATGCACGTTTTTGGGGCGATTCAGAGCCTCAGCCTCTAAATCGCCAACTAAAAACGTATTTGTCTCGTCCGTGACACTCATGCATATTTGGCGTCAATACAAAAATGCTTGAAGTTCTTTCAAGGGGCAGTAACCGGGATGAAACATTTCCTTCTTACAATTTCCCACTCCACGGAAGGCCAGCTGTAGGCGCTGTGGTTCGTTGCGGCCGACGGACCGGCGGCCGGCGAACCGGCAACCAGGGTTGCAGTACTTGTAAAGAGGGGCGTCCTACAGGGCGCCCAAATAACTATTAAGTCTATTTTGGGGTTTTAACAATGATCACTCAACAACAGATCCGGCTGACCAAGCTGGCGCTGGCTTTGTCGATTGCGTTGTCGGCTGCACCGACCTTCGCACAGAACACCACCTCGGCCATCGGCGGCCGTGTTTCGGGTGCGGATGGTTCGCCGGCAGCGGGTGCGCAAGTCCAGATCGTCCACACCGAGTCGGGCTCTGTCAGCAACGTCGTCACCGACGCTGAAGGCCGTTATGTTGCACGCGGCCTGCGCGTCGGCGGTCCGTACACGATCATTATCACCAAAAACGGCGTCACCGAAAAACGCGAGAACGTGTTCGTCGAGCTGGCGGAAACCGCCGCCGTCGACGCGACCCTGGGCCAGCCGATGCAGGTTGTGTCGGTGACCGGTAACCGCGCCCGCTCGGAAATCTTCTCGAACAGCTCGATGGGTTCGGTGACCACGCTGAGCCGCGCCGACCTGGAAACCCAGGCATCGATCAACCGCAACCTGCAGGACTTCGCCCGTCTCGACCCGCGCGTGTCGCAAACCGACAAGGATCGCGGCGAGATGTCGGTGGCCGGCCAGAACTCGCGCTACAACTCGATGACCATCGACGGCGTGGCCATCAACGACACCTTCGGCCTGGAAGCCAACGGCAGCCCGACCGCCCGCCAGCCGATCTCGATGGAAGCCATCGCCTCGGTGCAGGTGAACGTGGCCAACTACGACGTGACCCAGCGCGGCTACACCGGCGCCAACGTCAACGCCGTCACCAAGTCGGGTACCAACGTGTACCACGGCGGCGCCTACTACGTCACCCGCGACGACCGCCTGGTCGGCAAGCGTTACAACCAGTCCACCGGCGAGTACACCGATGCGCCGGAGTTCAAGGACAACACCAAGGGCCTGTGGGTCAGCGGCCCGCTGATCGAGGACAAGCTGTTCTTCTTCGCCCTGGCTGAAAAATACGAAAGCAGCCGCAGCGGTCCGGAATACGGCGCCATCGGCTCGGGCACCGGCACCACCGTCGGCATCAGCCCGGCCCAGATCGCCCGCATCCAGGACATCGCCAAGAGCCAATACGGTTTCAACATCGGCAACAGCGACATCCCGTCCGATACCAAGATGAAGACCGACGAGGTCACGTTCAAGGTCGACTGGAACATCAACGACGACCACCGCGCCAGCTTCCGCTATTCGAAGACCGAGCAGAACGAGCCGATCTTCCCTGGCTTCTCGCAGAGCGGCGTCGCGCTGAGCTCGCAGTTCTACAACCAGGACAAGTCCATCGAGACGGCGGTTGCCCAGGTGTTCTCCGACTGGAGCGAGAACTTCTCGACCGAATTCCGTGCCTCGACCCGTGATTACGACTCGATGCCGATCAACAATGCCAAACTGCCGACCATGTCGTTCCAGTTCAGCGGCCCGCTGCCGTCGGACGCACCGAGCGGCACCCGCACCGGCAACCGTTTCCTGAACACCGGTACCGAAAACAGCCGTCACAACAACGTGCTGGGCACCAAGACCCTGGACCTGTACGCAGGCGCCAACTACAAGTGGGGCGACCACGAGTTCAAGGTCGGCGCCGACTACACCTCGAACGAGGTGTACAACGCCTTCCTGCAGAACGTCTACGGCAACTACACGTTCCAGTGCGATAACAACTTCACGTACAACACCGTTCCAGGTGTGACGGGCACGACCAACTGCTCGAACGCCAGCGCAGCGCAGATCGAAGCGGCGATCTACGAGAACTTCACCCGTGGCCGTCCGTCGTCGTACACCGTGCAGTTGCCGGCTGCAGGCGGTTCGCTGAACAATGCGATTGCCCAGTTCACGATGAAGAACACCGGTTTCTTCCTGCAGGATAACTGGAACGTCAACAAGAACCTGACCATCAGCGCCGGCGTGCGTGTCGACCTGACCGACGTGCAAGGCCGTCCGCTGCAGAACGCCGCCGTGGCCGCACCCACCATCGCCGGCACCGGCCAGTTCGGCCGCCAGAGCGGCGGTTACGGTGTCGACAACACCCAGACCTTCGACGGCGACAAGCTGTGGCAGCCGCGCGTCGGCTTCAACTACAAGTTCGACTCGGCGCGTCCGATGCAGCTGCGCGGCGGTTTCGGCCTGTTCCAGGGCGCCGCGGCAACCGTCTGGATGTCGAACCCGTTCTCGAACCCGGGCGTCGCTACCCGCATCGTCACCTGCTCGACCTCCGGCGCAGTCCGCTGCCCGACCGGCGACGGCACCTTCACGCCTGACGTGACCGCGCAGCGCACCGTCGAGGGCGCCACCCCGGCCGCCAACGTCGACATCCTGTCGCCGAACCTGAAGCAGCCGTCGATCTGGAAGGCCAACCTGGCATTCGAGCATGAGCTGCCATGGTACGGCCTGGTGTTCGGCGCCGAGCTGCTGGCAACCCAGAACAAGAACGCGATCTTCTACCAGAACCTGAACGTCGGCGCGCCGACCCGTACTGGTACCGATGGCCGCGAACTGTACTACAGTGCCCAAGGCCTGGACGCCGGCTGCTACGCGTTCACCAACAACGCAGTCACCGTCGCCCGCACCTGCCAGGCGACCGCCAAGGCACGTTCGAACCTGGCCTACGGCAACGTGCTGCTGGCCAAGGGCACCGACAAGGGCGACGCCCAGGTCGTGACCCTGTCGCTGACGAGCCCGCGCCGCAACGGCTTCGGCTGGTCGGTGGCCTACTCGCACACCAACGCGACCGAAGTCTCGCCGCTGACCTCGTCGACCTCGAACTCGAACTGGTCGGGCCGTTCGGTCTTCAACCCGAACGAGGAAGTCGCCGCCAACTCGTCGTACCTGGTGAAGGACCGTGTCAACGCCAGCATGTCGTGGGAAAAGCGCTTCTTCGGCAACTACCGCACCCGTCTTGGCGTCTTCTATGAAGGCCGTGAAGGCAAGCCGTACAGCTGGACCTACAACAACGACCTGAACGGCGACGGCCTGGCCGGCAACGACCTGATGTACATCCCGAAGGGCGAAGGTTCGGGTGAAGTCGCGTTCTACGGCGCCACCGAGGCAGCCCGTGCGGACACCGAGCGTCGCTTCTGGGACGTCGTCAACAGCAACAAGGCCCTGCGCAAGGCAAAGGGCGGCGTGGTCGAGCGTAACAGCGACTTCTCGCCATGGACCAACAGCTTCGACGTGAAGATCACCCAGGAAATCCCGGGCTTCTCCGCCAAGCACAAGGCCAGCTTCTCGCTCGACATCCTGAACTTCGGCAACCTGCTGAACAAGAAGTGGGGTCGTATCGAAGAAGTGGGCTTCCAGTCGGCCGGCGCGCAGGCACGCAGCTTCGTCGACTACGTCGGCCTGGATGCACAGGGTCGTTACACGTACGCAGTGCGTGACAACGTCGAAGACCTGAACGTGCGCCAAGCCAAGGGCGAATCGCAGTGGGCCATCCAGGCAACCGTCAAGTACGAGTTCTAATACTTGATTCCATGCCTGTAAGGTGACGAACGGCCGGTGGCGACACCGGCCGTTTTTTATGAGCGCCTTACACCATCCCATGGCGGCGTTGCATCGTCGCGCCGTACTCGCGTACTGTCTTCGACGACGCGCCTTGCTCTGAGGGCCCCGCTCTCAGAGCCCCGTGGGATGTTGTAAGACGCTCTACACACCAGGGCGGAGCAGGGACTGTAAAGATGGCCCCGCACTAGCCTACGTGCAATAATTCTGCTTGCCCAAGCGGGCTCATCCCAGTATTCAATCTGTAAAGGTAAGTCATGACCGTCTCCCCGCGCGTGCGCGCCCGTTTATCCATCCTGGCGCTGGCGCTGGCCGCCGCGGGCTGCGCCACGGGGTCGATCACCCCTGCGCGCGGCCCGGTCACGCTCAATCTCGTTGCCATCAACGACTTCCACGGCAACCTCGAGCCGAGCAAGTACACCTACACCAGCGCCGCCACCGGCAAGACCGAAACCCTGCGCGCCGGCGGCATCGAGGCGATCAGCGGCGCCCTGGCGCAATGGCGCAAGGAAGACAAGGACCTGCTGTTCATCGGCGCTGGCGACCTGATCGGCGCCAGTCCGGCGTTGTCCTCGATGTGGGCCGACGAGCCGAGCATCGAGGCAATGAACCTGGTCGGCCTGCGCCTGAGTTCTGTCGGCAACCACGAATTCGACGCGGGCAGCAAGGAATTGCTGCGCCAGCAGGCCGGCGGCTGCGATTCGCCACGCCCCGCCAAGGCCTGCAAGCTGTTGACGGGCTTCGCCGGCGCGCGCTTCACCTTTCTGGCCGCC
>JBBWZO010000144.1:0-12345 GCA_039649125.1 Massilia sp.
CGATACGGCCGATATGACGTTGCGCTCTTTTAGCCAAACGCGCAATCTTCTCCCGCATTACTCGTAATGGCGGCACGTGATTGCGCTAAAGCGTGTTGCCCTAGAGTTATCAAACCGTTTCTAAGCGGATTATCGGTGGTTTTAATTCTTTTAGGTGTTACAAGATGTCTAAAGTATCAGTTGTTATGCCGGCGCATAATGCTGCGCGGTTTATTTCCCAAGCTATTGGATCGGTTATCTGGCAAACGCATGACGACTGGGAATTGATCATTGTTGATGATAAATCGTCTGACGATACTTTGGCTATTTGCCGCAAGTTTTCGGCTGATTGTGAAAATATTAAGGTAATTGCGCTTAGCGTTAATGTTGGGCCGGCCGAGGCAAGAAATCGTGCGCTGGAAGTCGTTACTGGGAGATATGTTGCTTTTCTTGACAGCGACGACCTGTGGCTGCCCGATTTTCTAGAGCGTATGGTGCGGTTTAGTATTGAGAATGATTACCAATTTTGCTTCTCGTCGTATTACATCGCTAATTCCAGTTTAGAGGTATCGCGAGTTTATGATGTGCCGTCTGTAGTCGGTCGTGACAGGCTTCCGGTTTCGACAGATATTTCGTGTCTGACTGCGTTTATTGAAGCAAATGTTGTCGCTGGTTTGAAGATGAGGGATCTGCGCTACGGTGAAGACTTATTGTTTTGGGTTGATGTGCTGCGCGTTACAGAAGTTGCTCATGGTCTTCCTGTTCCTTTAGCCATCTACAGGGCGGGAAATATCTCGTCTGGTTCGAAATTTGGCTTTGTATCAAAACGATGGAGACTATATCGGTGCGGCTTTAAATATTCTGTGATCCGTAGCTTGTGGAGTTTGGCGCTTGCGTCCCTTAACGTCGCAAAAAAATATTATGCACCGCGGTCCACAGCTGGTATGAAAGACAGCTACGAGCAAGGTGTGAGCAATGTCGTCAAATTCCTAGCATAAGTTTTTGATGCGTGGTGATATGCCTTCGTAAAAGCGAAGGAATCACTGAGGCGGCGCGGCTTCCAGGCGTAACACTAGATTTAATCGTTTAGATAGATTGGACTGAGGAACAATGATTGGTAATCTGTTGTTGAGGCTACCGCGAATAGCCAAGCGTGCGCTCGCGCTCCTTGTGGACGTTGTCTTTTGCGTGGCATCGGTATGGGTGGCTTTCGGCATGCGCTTCGAAAGCTGGGAGTTCATGACGGAGCCGCAGCAGCGTGCGGTATTCGCGGCCATTGGCCTTGCCGTCCCCATCTATATCGTGTCGGGCCTGTACCGCGCCATCTTCCGGTTCTCCGGGACGGCTGCGCTGATGACCCTGGTGAAGGCCTGCACGGCGATGGGCCTGTTCTACGCGCTGTTGTTCACCGTCCTCGGCCTGCCGGGAGTGCCGCGCGGCGTCGGCATCATCGTGCCCCTGCTGCTGTTCGTGACGACGGGAGGGATCCGTCTTCTCGTGCGCTACTGGCTCGGCAACGCGTACATCCGCGCCCTCGATCGCCGGGCGCCGCCCAAGTCGGTCGTCCTGATCTATGGCGCGGGTTCCGCCGGGCGCCAGCTGGCGGACGCACTGGCCAACAGCCGCGAGATGGTGGTGCGCGCCTTCATCGACGATGCGCGCAGCCTGCAGGGAGGCACGCTCAACGGCTTGCGCATCCATCCCGCCTCGAAACTGGCGGAGCTGGTCGAGCGCGGCGGCGTGACCGACCTGCTGCTGGCGATGCCGACGGTTGGCCGCGCGCGCCGTGCCGAGATCGTGCGCAGCATCCAGGCGCAGCACTTGCCGCTGCACGTCAGGACCCTGCCGCGGCTGGGCGACCTGGCCCAGGGCAGGGTCCATGTGCGTGACCTGCACGAACTCGATATCGAAGACCTGCTGGGCCGCGATCCGGTGCCGCCGGACGACGGCCTGCTGCACCGTAACATCCGCGGCAAGGTGGTACTGGTGACCGGTGCCGGCGGATCGATCGGCAGCGAGTTGTGCCGGCAAATCGTGCGGCTCGGGCCGGCCACCTTGGTATTGGTGGAGGTGAGCGAATTCGCCCTGTACTCGATCCACCAGGAACTGCTCGCCGCAGCAGCGGGGACCAGCACGCGCGTGCTGCCGATGCTGGCGTCGGTGCGCGACGAAGCGCGCATGCGCGAAATCATGCGCACCTGGCGTCCGGACACGATCTACCACGCGGCCGCGTACAAGCACGTGCCGCTGGTCGAGCACAACCCGGCCGAAGGCGTGCGCAACAACGTGCTGGGCACCTTCGTCACCGTCAAGGTCGCGCACGAGTTCCGCGTCAAGGATTTCGTGCTGATCAGCACCGACAAGGCGGTACGCCCGACCAACATCATGGGCGCAAGCAAGCGCCTGGCCGAGCTGGTGCTGCAGGGGATGGCCCTGCGTGGCGGCGCTACCCGGTTCTCGATGGTCCGTTTCGGTAACGTGCTCGGTTCGAGCGGGTCGGTGGTGCCGCTGTTCCGCGAACAGATCAAGGGCGGCGGGCCGATCACGCTGACCCATGCCGACATCACGCGCTACTTCATGACGATTCCGGAGGCGGCGCAACTGGTGATCCAGGCCGGCGCCATGGCCGAGGGTGGCGATGTGTTCGTGCTCGACATGGGCGCGCCGGTGCGCATCATCGACCTGGCGCGCCGCATGGTCGCGCTGTCGGGGCTGTCGGTCAAGGATGCGTCGCATCCGGAGGGGGACATCGAGATCGTCATCACCGGCCTGCGCCCTGGCGAAAAACTATACGAAGAGCTGCTCATCGGCGACAACCCGGTCGCGACCACGCATCCGCGCGTGATGCGCGCGCAGGAAGAGGCGATCCCGTGGGAGCTGCTGATGAAGCGGATGAGCGTGCTGGAGACGGCACTGGCCACGAACAATGTCATCCACGTCAGGCAGATATTGCAGGGGCTGGTGTCGGGTTACCGGCCGGCGGACGAGATCGTGGACTGGGTGCACCTGGAACAGGAGCGGCAGATGCAGCAGGGGCAGGAAGCTGCGCAGGAAAGGCTGGTTGCCAACGGTTGAGAAACCATGGCCGACGCTTCGTTGGAAAAGCATCGCGGCCGGATGGGAGCAGCGGCGCGTCCCGTAGCGGCGGGCTTGCCGCTCAGCTGGCGTGACGGCGCAGGTAATAGATTTCGGCAGCGCGCTGGGGCATGCGGGCTGGATGGGCCGTTGCGGCTTCGGCCTGGTCGCAGACGGCCAGGATGTCCTCGGCCCACTGCGGGTAGGAGGGCTCGCCACCTGCGCCGGTCGCCGCCTGGTACTCGTGCAGCGCTTCATTTGCCATGCGGCGCAGTCGTTCGATCCGTTCCATCCGTGCCTCCATGCGTGCTGTTGCGTCGTGTGATGTCGAGTGAGGTGTGAAATGAGGTGTGAATTCTCACACTTTCTCACAGGAAACGCGATATTACATTATCCCTGCGGATTCGTGTCGCACGGTTGAGCTGTATCTGACATTTTGGGTCCGAAAGCGTTGTGTGCATGCTCAACCGTACACGACTTTTTTTAATGTTGTAATGCTTCCCGCGATGGCGGGCTGATCTAGTGAAAACTTCGCGACGTAATCTGTACTGTGTAGTACTTGCTTCACCCTGGTTGGCCACCCCGGCTGCGGCGCAGGATACCGGCCTGTTCCAGGCGCGCGTGCCGGGCGGCCCGGCGTCGCTTGCAACCTCCGGTTCCTCGGGCACGCTCAACCTGCCGGATGGACGCACCTTGCCGGACGGCGCCATGGTGCTCGGCTATAACAACTTCCTGGGCGCGAACTTCACGCGCTTCCGCGATGCCGAGAACTACCAGTTCGCGCTGGGGCTGCTGCCACACGTTGAAATTTCAGCCAGATTAGCGGAGCTGCCGCGTCCAAACGGCACGATGGGCTTGCGAGACCTATCAGCAAATATCAAGTTCATGCTGCCCCGGCTCTTCGCGTGGCAGCCGAACGTGGCCGTCGGCGTGAACGACGTCAGCGGCGGCGCCGCCTATTTCAAGTCCACCTACCTGTCGGTCAGCGACAGCTTCGGCCCGGTGCGCTGGATCGCCGGCGCCGCCCGCGGCGAGGATTACCTCGGCAATTACTTCGGCAGCGTCGAACTGCCGCTGTGGCGCAGCGGCGCCGCGGTCGTCCTCGAACGTAACGGCGAGACCAACAGCCTTGGCCTGCGCTACGAGAGCAGGGTGCTGCCCTTCCTGGCCAACGCGCGTATCGTGGCCAGCGCCCAGCGCGCCTTCCGGACGGCCACGCCTGCCGGCAAGCCCTACGAGCGCTCGGCATTCGGCCTGAACCTGGTGATCCCGGTCGGCGAGAACGGGCGGATGTGGGACGTGCCCGTCGGGGACATGCCCGTCGGGGACATGCCCGTCCGGGACACGGCGGTGACACCGGCGCGCCCGGCGCCGGCGGCTGCGGCCGTCGCCGCGGCGTATCCGGTGACGGGCGCGCCGCCCGCAGCCACCCCGACGCCCGCCGCTGCGCCGGCGCAGCCGCCTTCGGCCGCCGCCTTCGCATCCAACCACGCGGCGAACGACGCGGCACCGGCGCCGCAACGGCCTGTCGCGCAAGCGCCCATGCTGGCCGGCGACGCGCTGGCGCGCATGCGCGAGGAGCTGGTCGCTGCCGGCCTGGAGCGCGTGCGCGTGGGCAGGCGCGGCGCCGAAATCGTCGTCGAATACGAAAACCACCGCTATAACCAGAACGAGGTCGACGCCATCGGCATCGCGCTGGGCGCCGGCGCGTCCCTGGCCCCCGCCGACATCCGCCATGTGTCGGTCGTGACCAAGCGGGCAGGGCTGCAGCTGTACAAGATCACCGTGGAAGCGGCGAGCTATCGCCGCTTCCTGGAGGACGGCCGGTGGCGCGAGGCGCAGTCCGCCCTGTCGTTCCGGTTCCGTCCGGAGGGCGGCTTCGGCGTGCAATGGCTCGACGGTGCGGAAGGCCCGCGCGGCTATTCGCGCATCAAGCTCGAGCCGCGCACCGTGCACTTCGTCGGCACCGAGAAGGGCCTGCTCGACTACAGCTTGGCGGCCAACGTCCAGGCCTACGTGCCGGTCTGGAAGGGCGCCGAGCTGTACGCCAGCTACCTGGAAACGGTGGCCGAATCGGATGACGTCGCGCACGGCTTCCTGGGCTGGGCCCAGCAACGCGACGGGCTGCGTACCGCCGTGCTGAGCCAGGCGTTCTGGCTGACCGACAGCATCGTCAACGTCACCTCCGCCGGCAAATACCTGTACGACCTGAAAGGCGTGCAGAACGAAACCACCTGGTTCGTGTCCGGCACGGACGACCAGGTGCGCGTGCAATACACCCACCTGCGCGAGCAGCTGCGCTATCGCACCGACGATATCGAGACCGGGTCCGTTTCCTACATGTGGAACTACGCGCCGCTGAACGCCACCGTCGAGGCGGGTTACCAGCGCTACCGCGGCGAGGACCAGGGGCCCTTCCTGCAGCTCAGCCGCTGGTTCGGCGACGTGCAGGCGCAGGCGTATATGAAGAGGAACGAGACCGAAACGCGCATCGGATTCGGCCTGTCGCTGCCGCTGACGCCGCGCAGGGGCATGAAGCCGGGCTGGACCCACGTGGAAGGCCCCGGCAGTTATATGGCGCGCGTGGAAACCAGGCATGCGCGCAGCGGCGAATGCAACTGCATCAATATCGGTGTGCTCGAGGAATTCCCGATGGCATACGGCGCCCGTGCCAACCTGTTCAACCAGGGCCGCGTCGGCCGCGATTATATCGTCCGGCAAATGCCGAGGATGCGCAACGCATTTCTCCAATATGCAGGCGGCATAAAATTATGAAACAGAGTTTTTAATAATAGCCTCGACGATTCGAATTTATCCGGATCTGACAAGAGGCATTTAACATTTGCGTGAGATTTCGGTGAATTATCAACCACTTAGGGCCCGCCGCCGAATTCGGTGAAATTGCCACTATGAAAACGCTGGTATATAGTGTCGAGAATGGAAAAAATGGTGGACCACCACGCATTTGTTTGAAAGCCGGCCCGTGCCGGAGTGCAGCGCGCACAAGGTTCTGCAAAAATAGATAAAACAACTGAGAAAAAGGGATGTATTGGATGAACAAGAGCTTTAAATTTAGCGCAGCCTTCAAACTCGTGCTGATGGCGGGTATGGCGTCCTCGCTGGCGGCATGCGGCGGCGACAGCGATGAGACGAAGATGTCCGTCGTGCCGCCGCCTGTCGTCGTGTCGCCGCCACCGCCGCCGGTGAGCTACGCGATCACGCTGAGCGGCACCGCCGCCACCGGCGCCGCGGTCGCCAATGCACCCGTGACGGCAACCTGCAGCGTCGGCGCCGCGACCGCCCAGACCGGTGCCGACGGTTCCTACACCGTCAAGGTGCCGGCACCCGGCGAAGGTCCGTGCATCCTGTCGGTGACCCAGAACGGCGTGACCCTGCGTTCGGTCGCCAACGGCGACGGCGCCAGGGCGAACATCACCCCGCTGACCGAAATGCTGGTATCGCACATTGCAGTGGCCTCGGGCGCGGGCGCCAGCGCGACCCCGCAGCAGTTGGTCGCCAACAAGAATGTCAAGCTCACCGTGGGCAACGCCACCATGATGCTGGCGACCGCCAACCGCGTGGCGGCGATCCTCCAGGGGCCGGCCGGCATGAACGTGCCGAACGACTTCCTGACGGCCACCCTGGTGCCGAAGAGCGCAACCAATCCGGGCAATGCGCAGGATGCGGTGCTGGAAGTGCTGAAGGCACGTAACGTCGTCAACGCCAACGGTGCAGCGTCCGCGGCAGTGCTGGAAGCATTGCGCAATGATGCGGCGTCGAACGCCACGACCGGCGGCACCGGCGGCAGCGGCTGATCGCGGCATTGCGGATAAAGAACCGCGGCCCGTGCCGCGGTTTTTTTACCATTTCGCCGCCGGGTATTACTCATAGGGAAACGGCCGGAAATACATGGAACCGAAATGCTTTCCATCGGGTATCAGCTCGTCAGCCAAAAACCGAATTGAAGCGTTAATGCTGCGGCGGCGACGCACACACCGCGGCGATACCGGGGTTGGAGGACGATGTCCGAGGTGGACAGGGGCACTGCGAACGCCTGTCCTGCGATGCCCGATCGATGCGGGCAACAGGGCGCAAAGCAGGGTTGGCATGAGACCTTGCGGGAATTACCCGTAATAAAAAGCAAGGTATTTGAACACCTGGAAAGAAATGCACAGCGGCTCTTCAATAAAGTGTAACGGGGTGTAAAAAGCACTACAAAAAACGTCGCGGAAATACGTCAAAAACTGTAACAAAGTGTCGGGAAACATTATGAAAATTCCGCCGATGCTGATTGTTGCAGCGCGAGATGCCGCTCGTTCTCCTTGGAATTCGTTTTAAAATCAAGGGTTTGTGGGATGCGCGCAGTAGGGGGCATGAACCTCGCAGGGTGCAGCGCACGCTACGGCGCGCTGCTGCTTTCTCGGGAGAAATGCGTTAAAATTCGGCGATTATAAAGTGTCATTACGGATCTAGTGGAAACCCAATTCATCGTCTTCGAAAGCGGCTTGACGGTATCACTGGTGTGTTCCCTGCTGTTGGTCGCGACGACGCGCTGGCACGGCAGGTTCACCCTCGATGCAACGCGTGGTATTCAGAAATTCCACAGCGTCCCCACGCCCCGTATCGGCGGCCTGGCCATCATGCTCGGATTAATCTTTGCGTGCGCCGTCGCCCGCCCTGCTCAGCAGAACCTGCTCGCGCCCTTGCTGGCCGCGGCGGCGCCTGCATTCCTGTTCGGTATTGCGGAAGACATGACCCGGCGCGTGTCCATCGGTGCCCGCCTGGTCGCGACCATGGCCAGCGGCGTGGCATGCTGGGCCCTGACCGGTACCAGCATCGCCGCCACCGGTGTTCCTTTCCTCGACACGGCGCTGGCCTGGCTGCCGCTGTCGGTCCTGTTCACGGCCTTTGCCGTAGGCGGCGTCGCCAATGCCGTCAACATCATCGACGGTTTCAACGGCCTGGCCAGCGGCACGGTCATCATCGGCCTGGTGGCGCTCGGCTTCATCGCCCTCGGGTGCGGCGACGCCGAACTGGCCCAGCTGTGCTTTACGGTGGGCGCGGTGACGCTTGGCTTCTTCCTGGTGAATTTCCCGTTCGGTAAGCTGTTCCTCGGCGACGGCGGTGCCTACCTGCTCGGTTTCCTGCTCGCCTGGCTGGCGGTGACGCTCGTCCATCGCAATCCGGACGTCTCGCCCTGGGCGCCATTGCTGGCCTGCGCCTATCCTGTCTATGAAACCGTGTTCACGATCCTGCGCCGCCTGTGGTGCCGCCGCCACCCTGGCCGGCCGGACAGCTGCCATCTGCACAGCCTGGTCAAGATCGCGATTGCCGGCCGCTACTTCCGCAAGTTCAGCGCGCCGCTGCGCAATGCCCTGGTGTCGCCGTTCTCCTGGTTCCTGGCGGCCGTGCCCGCGCTGCTGGCAGTGCGCTTCCCGCGGGATTCGGACGCGCTGATGCACGCCACGCTGGCAAGCTTCGGCCTCTACCTGGCTTTCTACTGGTACGTGGCCTCGGCTGCGCGCGCGCGCCGCCGCCGTGCCACGCGGCCATCGGCCCTGGCCACCGCGGTCGACAATGAAACGGCCTCGATGCAGGCCTAAGTTCCAAAGTAGGGCGTAGGGTGGCACGGGGTGCCCACCCTACGCCCGCCCCGAATTGACGGGGCTTTCCCTCCCTGTTTCGCTTATAGCTGTACGGCAATACCGGCGATAATCCTGTCTTGCATGAGTTGAAGCGGACACGGAGCAGGCAATGGCGGAAGACAGCGACGCGGAAAAGACAGAAGACGCGTCCCCCAGAAGACTAGAGAAAGCACGCGAGGAAGGCGACATTCCCCGCTCGCGCGAGCTCGCCACCTTCGCCGTCCTGATGGTGGCCGGCGCCGGCCTGTGGATCACGGGCGGCCGCCTGGTCGGCCGCCTGTCCGGCGCGCTCGAGTCCGGGCTATCCCTGGACCGCGAACAGATCTACAACCCGAGCGTCCTGCTCGAACGCATCGCCGGCGACGTCGGCGGCGTGATGCTGGCCTGCCTGCCGCTGGCCTTCGCCATCATGCTGGTGGCGGTGGCCGCGCCGCTGCTGGTGGGCGGCTTCAACTTCAGCTCCAAGGCCTTCATGCCGAACTTCATGAAGCTGAACCCGATCAGCGGCCTGGGCAACATGTTCTCCGCCAACGCCATGGTCGAATTCCTGAAGGCGGTCGCCAAGACCCTGCTGGTCGGGGCGGTGGCCTGGGTCGTCATCATGAGCCAGAAGGAAGCCGTGCTGGGCCTGGCGGTCGAGCCGCTCGGCGCCGGCACCGGCCACGTGGCCGACCTGATGGCGCGCGCCTTCCTCTTCATCGTCGGTTCGCTTGGCGTGATCGCCCTGATCGACGCCCCGTACCAGATCTGGCACTACAACAACAAGCTGAAGATGACGCGCCAGGAGCTGATCCAGGAATCGAAGGAGTCCGACGGCAATCCTCAGATCAAGGGCAAGATCCGCCAGATGCAGCGCCAGATGGCGCGCAACCGCATGATGCAGAACGTCCCGACCGCCGATGTGGTCGTGACCAACCCGACCCACTACGCGGTGGCGCTGAAGTACAGCGATGGCCAGGCCGGCGCGCCGCGCGTGGTCGCCAAGGGCGCCGACGAGGTCGCGGCCAAGATCCGCGAACTGGCGAAGGAACACAAGGTCGCGCTGCTGGAAGCGCCGGCCCTGGCGCGTGCGCTCTACAGGCACACCGAGATCGACGACGAGATTCCCGAGAAGCTGTACTCGGCGGTGGCCGAAGTGCTGGCCTACGTCTTCCAGCTGCGCAATTACAGCAAGGTCGGCGGCCACTACCCGGATCGCCCGACGAAACTGCAGGTGCCGCCGGAGATGGACCCGCTGAACCCGGCATCGCAGGCCGCAGCCGCCAACCCCGCCAACCCCGACACGAATAACGGAGCACATTGATGAACCGCCTCAGACTGCCGGCATGGGTGAGCGGAATCGGCGCGAAGGGCAATGCCCTGGCCGCGCCGGTCCTGATCATCCTGCTGCTGGCGATGATGATCCTGCCGCTGCCGGCTTTCGTGCTGGACCTGTTCTTCAGCTTTAACATCGCGCTGTCGGTGATCGTGCTGCTGACCGCGCTCTACACGGTCAAGCCGCTCGACTTCATGGCCTTCCCGGCGATCCTGCTGGTGTCCACGATGTTGCGCCTGGCGCTGAATGTGGCTTCTACTCGAATTGTGCTGACCGAAGGCCACACCGGCGGCGCGGCGGCCGGCAAGGTCATCGAGGCCTTCGGCCACTTCCTGATCGGCGGTAACTATACGGTCGGTATCGTCGTGTTCGTCATTTTGACCATCATTAACTTCACCGTCGTCACCAAGGGCGCGGGCCGTATCGCCGAAGTGGGGGCGCGCTTCGCCCTGGATGCGATGCCGGGCAAGCAGATGGCGATCGACGCCGACCTGAACGCCGGCATGATCTCCGAGCCGGAAGCGCGCAAGCGCCGCACCGAAGTGGCGCAGGAAGCCGAGTTCTACGGCGCCATGGACGGTGCCTCGAAATACGTGAAGGGCGATGCCGTGGCCGGCATCCTGATCACCCTGATCAACGTCATCGGCGGCCTGATCGTCGGCGTGGTGCAGCACGACATGGCCGTCGGCGACGCCGCCAGGACCTACACGCTGCTGGCCATCGGCGACGGCCTGGTGGCGCAGATCCCCTCGCTGATCATCTCGATCGCGGCCGGCATGGTGGTCTCGCGCGTGGCCAACGAGCAGGACATCGGCGGCCAGATGGTGGGCCAGCTGTTCGCGAAACCGGAAGTGCTGTACATCACCGGCGGCATCATCGCCGGCATGGGCCTGATCCCGGGCATGCCGAACCTGGTGTTCCTGCTGCTGGGCGCGGTACTGGGCGGCAGCGGCTACCTGCTGTCCAAACGGGCGAAATCTGCGCCGCAGCGCGAGGCGGAGGCGGCGGCCGAGGAAGCCGCCGGCAATGCCGGCCGCACGGCCACCGCCGAATCGGAAGAGGCGACCTGGCAGGACATCATGCCGGTCGATACGCTGGGCCTGGAAGTGGGCTACCGCCTGATCCCGCTGGTCGACAAGGCACAGGGCGGCGAGCTGCTCAAGCGCATCAAGGGCATCCGCAAGAAGTTCGCGCAGGAAGTCGGCTTCCTGGCGCCGCCGGTGCACATCCGCGACAACCTGGAACTGAAACCATCGAGCTACCGCATCACCCTGAAAGGCGTGGAAGTGGGCAGCGGCGAGGCGATCAACGGCCAGTTCCTGGCGATTAACCCCGGCATGGCCAGCGGCACGCTGCCGGGCCAGCAGACGGTCGACCCGGCCTTCGGCCTGCCGGCGGTCTGGATCGAAGCCGGCCTGCGCGACGAGGCGCAGAACCTCGGCTACACCGTGGTCGACGCCAGCACGGTCGTCGCAACCCACCTGAACCACCTGGTCACGACCCATGCCGCGGAACTGCTGGGCCGCATGGAAGTCCAGGCCCTGCTGGACCACCTGGGCAAGGACACGCCGAAGCTGGTCGAAGACCTGGTGCCGAAGGTCGTGTC
Organism: Massilia sp.; assembly: GCA_039649125.1. Classification (GTDB taxonomy): domain Bacteria; phylum Pseudomonadota; class Gammaproteobacteria; order Burkholderiales; family Burkholderiaceae_D; genus Telluria. The sequence goes on from JBBWZO010000144.1 coordinate 11,621, forward strand.
GCTGGCGACGCTGCAGAAGGTGCTGCAGAACCTGCTGATCGAAGGCGTGCACATCCGCGACATGCGCACCATCATCGAGACCCTGTCCGAACATGCCGGCGTACAGGACCCGGGCGACTTGACCGCGCTGGTGCGCATCGCGCTGGGCCGGGCGATCGTGCAGCAGCTGTTCCCGGGAACCAACGAGTTGTCGGTGATGACCCTCGACAATCGCCTCGAGCGCCTGCTGATGCAAGCGCTGGGCGCGGGCGGCGACGGCACCGGCATCGAGCCGGGCCTGGCCGACACCATCGCCCAGCAGGCGCACAACGCGGCGCAGCAGCAGGAAGCGATGGGGCATACGCCGGTGCTGCTGGTGCCGGGTCCGCTGCGCGTGCTCTTGTCGCGTTTCCTGCGGCGGGCGCTGCCGCAATTAAAAGTCTTGTCGCATTCGGAGATTCCGGAGACCAAGACGATTCGCGTGACCAGTCTGGTCGGCGCGGGCTAAGTTATCGGTTCACATCGGTGGGCGCCCCGTGCCCACGCGGTACGGCGGCGTAGCACCGTAGGGTGGACTCCCGAGTCCACGCGGTACGGCAGTGCCGTAACCACGCCGCCTCCGTCAGGCGCTCACCACGCAAATTCCCATCTAAATCGAATTAACCCACTTTCCCCATCCTTTTCCTCCGATGCTTGCTCCACGGCATCGTCAATAATCTATCCCATAGACCGGCTGCGTGCGTGCC
>JBBWZO010000152.1:0-9026 GCA_039649125.1 Massilia sp.
GCGTGGAATGTGGCGAAGAACTCGATCAACTGCTTTCGACTGAACTTCTTGCGCAGCAGAGCCTTGCCATGCCGGTCCTGGCCGTGCACATGGAAGCTGTGTTTGCCAAGGTCGATGCCAATGAGCGTAACGTCTTGCATGATGGCCTCCGTCTCAAATGAAAACACCCTACGAGCTTAGACTTCGTAGGGTGGAGGGGGACCATCTCATTACGCCGGGGCATCCCGGCGTTTTCATCATCGCGGCTTCGTTTACCGGTTCGGCTTTTACTTCCGCGGATACCTGATCGTCATTTCCTTCAGCAGGTTGTCGGCATGGTCGACTTCCTTCATCACCCACAGCATGTAGCGGATGTCGACGTGGATGGCGCGCGTGATCACGGGGTCGAAGTACCAGTCCTTGGTGATCGATTCGTAGGTCGAGTCGAAGTTCAGGCCGACCAGTTCGCCGCGCTTGTTCATCACCGCCGAGCCGGAATTGCCGCCGGTGGTGTCCGCGCTCGACAGGAAGTTCACCGGCACCGTGCCCAGCACCGGATCCTTGAACACGCCGTAGCGCTTCTCGCGGATCGCCTGCAACAGCTTGGCCGGGGCGTTGAACGGCTCCTTGCTGGTCGCTTTTTCCAGGATGCCTTCGACGGTCGAGAACGGCCCCTTGACCAGGCCGTCGCGCGGGGTGTACGGCGCCACGGTGCCGTAGGTGACGCGCAGGGTCGAGTTGGCGTCCGGGTAGACCGGCTTGCCCTGCGACTTCCTGTACGCGATCACCGCCGCCATGTACTGCGGGATGGTGCGGTCGAGGTTGCCGTCGACTTCCTTGCGGCGCTCTTCCAGGCTTTTCGCGACGTCGTCCAGGCGCACGGCCAGCTGGATGAACGGATCGTTCGACTTGCGGAAGGCGTCCACGTCCTGGCCGATCCAGGCCAGGCGCTTCGCGGTGTCGGCCAGCTCGGTGCCCTTGTAGAAGGCGCCGAGATTACCAGCGCTTTTGCCAACGTCGGGCAGCAGCGCGTCCAGGCCCTGCGGACGCAGCTTCGGGTCGATCTTCGCGTAGCGGCCCAGCGCCGCCGCCCAGCGTGCCCCGTCGACGGCCGGCACGAAGGACTGCTCGAGGCGGGTCAGGCGCGCCTTGATGAAGGACAGGTCGCGTTCCTGGTAGCCGGCATCGCGCTGGGCGTCCGGCTTCTGGCGCTCCTGCGCCAGGCGGTACAGGGTGCGTGCGCTCTTGAGCAGGTCGCTGTGGGTGGCTTCGCCATACGCGCCCTCTTCGCGCGACAGCGCCATGTCGAGCGCGATCACGGCATCCAGGTCGTTCAACAGCGTCTTGCCGCTGCCGCCGCCGTTGCCGCTGCGTGCGTACCAGCTGCGGAACTCGGCATCCTGCACGTCCTTGATGGCCGCGATGTCCTTGCGCGCGAAGCCGTCCAGCAGGCCCTGGCTCTTCTTGAGCACGTTGTTCAGGCTCTTGGCGACGCTCGCATAGCGCACGTCCCAGGCGGCATTGCCGCGGGTCGCCGTGGCGATCACGTCCAGGTCGGCGGTGATGGTGGCGACCTTGCCCGGCAGGTCGACGTCGCGCGCGAAGCGGATTTCCGACGGCAGCTTGTAGCGGCTGGTGCGGCCCGGGTAGCCGGCCAGCAGGATCGGGTCGCCGTTCTTCAGGCCTTCGGCGGATACCACCAGGAAGTCCTTCGATTGATAGGGCACGTTGTTCGGCGACGGGTCGGCCGGGCGGCCGTCCGGGCCGACATAGGCACGCAGGAAGCTGTAGTCGCCGGTCTGGCGCGGCCACTCGTAGTTGTCGATGTCGCCGCCGAAGTTGCCGATCTTGTCCGACGGCGCATACACCAGGCGCACGTCGCGGATCATCAGCTGCTTGATGCGGTAGTACTCCAGGCCGCGGTGGAAAGCCGGCACCGAGCAGCGGTAGGCCTTGTCTCTCTCGCACTCGGCGATGAGGGCCTTGATGCGCGAGGAGATCGCTTCGTTGCGCTCGCGCCCGGACATGTTCGCGCCCAGGCCGTTCAATACGCGATCGGTGACGTTCTCGACCTTTTCGGTGACGTACACCAGCGTGTTCGGGCCGCCCGGCAGCTCTTCGGCGCGGGTCCTGGCGAGGAAGCCGTTGACGATGTAGTTCTTTTCCGGGGTCGCGTTGCGCTGGATCGCACCGTAGGCGCAGTGGTGGTTGGTGACCACCAGGCCGTCCGGGGACACGAAGGAGGCCGAGCAGCCGCCCAGCGAAACGATGGCGCTCATCGGATGCTTCGACAGGTCGGCCAGCTTCTCGGCCGGCATCGTGATGCCGATGCGTTTCAGTTCGGATTTGAGCTGCGGCAGCTGGTGCGGCTGCCACTGGCCTTCGTCGGCGACGGCATGGGCCGCGACGCCCAGCAGCACAATTGGCACGACAGCCGGCAGGACGATGGATTTGAACAAGGTAGGACCCCGGATGAGTTGAAACAAACGGCGAGTATAGCCCGGTTGCCGGGGGCGGAAAACGGTTTTTTGGCGCCGGGACGAGGCGCCTGCAAGGCGGCGGCGCGCGCCGGGGCGAGGCTCGTCCATTGCCGCTAGAATGGGCGATCCGCCCACTGGGCTCGCTTTCGAAAGACCGACATGGCACGCCTCACCGCCCTCCTCTCCGCCACCGCGCGCCGGCTCGCGCTCGACGCCTACACCATCGCCCTGCTCGGCATGATCGTGCTGGCAAGCCTGCTGCCCGCAAGCGGCAGCGCCGCCGTCGCGCTGGAACAGGTGACGACGGTCGCCATCGGCATCCTGTTCTTCCTGCACGGCGCCAAGCTCTCGCGCGAAGCCATCGTCGCGGGCATCACGCACTGGCGCCTGCACCTGCTGGTGCTCGCCTCGACCTTCGTGATGTTCCCGCTGATGGGCATCGCCCTCAAGCCGCTGGCGCTGCCCCTGCTCACGCCCGAGCTCTACATGGGCATCCTGTTCCTGTGCGTGCTGCCCTCCACCGTGCAGTCCTCGATCGCCTTCACCGCGATGGCGCGCGGGAACGTGGCGGCGGCCGTCTGCAGCGCCTCGGCCTCGAACTTCATCGGCATCTTCCTCACCCCGCTGCTGGTGGGCGCGCTGATGCTGCAGAGCGCCGGCGCGGCGGGAGACGGCGGCTTCGAGCAAGTGATGAAAATCGTCCAGCTGCTGCTGCTGCCGTTCGTCGCCGGCCAGCTGCTGCGGCCCTGGGTCGGCCCCTTCATCGACCGCCACAAGCCGGTGCTGCGCTACGTCGACCAGGGCTCGATCCTGCTGGTGGTGTACAACGCCTTCAGCGAGTCCGTCGTCGAAGGCCTGTGGCAGCACATCTCCGGCGCGACGCTCGCCGCGCTGACCGCCATCTCCTGCCTGATGCTCGCCATCGCGCTCGGCCTGTCCACCTGGGCCAGCCGCCGGCTCGGCTTCTCGAAGGAAGACGAGATCACGATCGTGTTCTGCGGCTCGAAGAAAAGCCTGGCCAGCGGCGTGCCGATGGCCAAGGTGCTGTTCGCCCCTTCGGCGCTGGGCATGGTCATCCTGCCGTTGATGCTGTTCCACCAGATCCAGCTGATGGTGTGCGCGGTGCTGGCGCAACGCTGGGCGAAGCGGCCGGGGGCGGAAACGCCCTGAGCGCGCCGCTTCCGGCTTCGACCGTACCGGCGCACAAACAACAAACAAGCTCATACATAACTCATGTAATAAGTATAGTTCCAACGAATATTGGCGTTCGGGCGCTCCCGTTTGTTAAGGTGCGCCCCCCCCCCGCAACCCTGGGGTTGCAGCACCACCGAAAGAACACATAAGCTACAAACACACCGCCGCCAATCCGGCGCGCGCCGTGCTGGCGCTGGCTTCCGCCCGGCCGACGCCGGCAAGCGCAGCCGCCACAACGAATCGGTGTACCTGAACCTGGAAGCGGAAGTGACGGAGAAGCTGTCGGGCGGCGTGGCCCTGCGCCACGAGCGCTACAGCGACTTCGGGAGCACGACCTCGGCCAAGGGATCGGCGCGCTACGCGTTCAACGATCAGGTCGCGATCCGCGGCACGGCCCCGTCGGGCTTCCGCGCCCCTTCGCTGGCCCAGCAGCACTACACGATCACGACCACCAACTTCATGCTGATCAATGGCCAGAACACGGCCGTGGAAACCGGCACTTTCGCCGTCGACAGCCCGGCCGCGCTGGCGCTCGGCGCCCAGCCTCTGAAGGCCGAAAAGGCGCGCAACCTGAGCCTGGGCGTGCAGTGGCAGCCGACCCGCAACCTGAGCAGCTCGGTCGACCTGTACCAGATCGAAATCGACGACCGCATCCTGTTCTCGGGTAACCTGAACCTGGCGAACACTACCCTGCGCAACGACCTCGCCGCCCAGGGCGTATATGTGGGCGCGGCGCGCTACTTCACCAACTCGCTCGACACGCGTACCCGCGGCCTGGACTGGGTGAGCACCTACCGCATGAACCTGCGCCAGGGCGAGCGCCTCGACCTGACGCTGGCCTATAACCGCAACGAGACCGACGTGCTGCGCGTGTCGCCGAATCCGGAGCTGCTGCCCCGGAACAAGCTGGTGCTGCTGAACCGCCAGACGATCCGGCGCGCGACCGTCGGCGCACCGGAAGACAAGCTGAACCTGTCGGCCGACTACACCGCGGGCAAGTGGAACGCGCGCGCCGGCCTCACCCGCTACGGCAGCTTCACGGTGCCGCAGAACGACCCGGCCATGGACCAGGTCCACGACCCGCAGTGGGTGCTGGACCTGTCGGGCGGCGTGCGCCTGCCGACGCACTGGAAGCTGAGCGCGGGCATCGACAACGCGACCAACCGCGTGCCGGCCCAGATCACCTCGCTGGGCAACCTGAACAACAACGGCATCAAGCGCTACAGCGGTTACGCGCCGAACGGGTACAACGGGTACAACGGCCGCTACTTCTACGCGAAGGCGGCGTACAGCTGGTAAGGGCATCGAGCAGGCTGCGGCCGGGGCGGGCCTCCGGGCCTTCCCCGGCCGCGCCGTTTCAACTCTCCATCGAATCCCTGGCCGGCATCCCGCCGCTCTCTGCCGCGCTATCCGGCAGCGAGACCACGTCAGGCTCGCGGTCACGCAATCCGACCCGCCACAGGCGAAGTAATATGATCGATTGACGAGGCACGCCTCCCGGCGTTCATCCGGATGGGAAAACGCAATGAGTGACGCATACCAGGTCGCGCTGGAAACCGATCCGGACCCGGACGACATGCAGGCGCTGATTCAGGGACTCACCGAATTCAATGCCGCGCACACGGGTGATGCGGCGCCGGACTACCTGCTGGCCACGGTGCGCGATGCGCGCGGCAAGCTGGCGGGAGGATTGCTGGGGGCCACCTACCTGGGCTGGCTGACGATCCAGGTGCTCTGGCTGCGCGAAAGTGCCCGTGCCCGTGGCCACGGCAGCGCCCTGCTCGACCTGGCCGAAGCCGAGGCGCTCCGGCGCGGCTGCCGGCGCAGCTTCGTCGAGACGCTCGACTTCCAGGCGCTGCCCTTCTACCAGAAGCACGGCTATGTCGTACACAGCCGGATCGACGGCTTCCCGCCCGGCGGCGCCCGCTATGCGCTCATCAAGGAGCTCGCCTAAAGGAGCTTGCCTAGCGTTCCGGCCGTATGTTCTTGACTGCACCGCCCGCTTGCGGTCTACTCGGGCACCCGTATCCCTGACGCAATCCCGATCCCTGAACCCGTGCTCGACCTGATCAACCGCATTCCGCGCGACCTTCTCCTGCCTCCCGCCAGCCTGTTCCTGCTGATCGCCATCGGCCTGGCGCTGTGGCGCCGCTGGCCGCGTACCGGCCGCATCCTCGCCGGTGGCGGACTGGCGGCGCTGGCCTTCCTGTCCAGCAGCGCGGGTGCAGGCTTTCTGGTCCGGCCGCTGGAGCGGATGACCACGCCGCTGCAGGCACAGGCGCTCGCGCAGGCGCAAGCGATCGTGGTGCTCGCGGCAGGGAGGGTGCAGCGCGCGCCCGAATACGGCGAGCGCGACATTCCCGATTACCTCGCCCTGGCCCGCGTACGCTACGCGGCGCACCTGCAGCGGCGTAGCGGGCTGCCCGTGCTCGTCACCGGCGGCAACGGCGCCAGCGGCGTCGATCCCGCCACCAACGACCGCGCCTATACCAAGGCCGACGCGATGGCCACGGCGTTGCGCGAGGATTTCGGCGTGCCGGTCAGGTGGATCGAGACGCGCGCGCGCGACACCGCCGAGAACGCGGCCTACAGCGCGGCGCTGCTGCGCCGGGACGGCGTCCGGCGCATCCTCCTCGTCACCGATGCGATGCACATGGCGCGCGCCCGCGCCGCGTTCGAGCGCGCAGGGCTGGAGGTGACCGATGCACCGACCATGTTCCTCGGCCGGCAGGCGCAAGGCGCCGGCGCCTGGCTGCCGAGCGCCGAGGGCATGCGCCGCTCCCGCTATGCGGCGTACGAACTGCTCGGCCTGGCGTGGTACCGGGTGCGCTTCTGAGGCAGGCCCGGAGCCTGCCCGTCCGGGTGGCGCAAGCGGACCAGGATCAGTGCGGCCCCGTCAGGACGCACACCACGATTCGTAGGGTGGACTCCCGAGTCCACCCTACAGTTATTGGTAATCAAGGCTGTGCGCCCGCCTGCCAGCCCCCACCCAACGCCTGGATCAGCGCCACCGCCACCGTCTGGCGGTCGCTTTGCACCTGCACCAGCGAGCGGCGTGCATTCAGCGCGGTGATCTGCGCCTGCACCACTTCCGAGTACCCGACCTGCCCTGCCCGGTAACGGTTCATGACCTGCTGCTCGACCAGGTCGGCCGCCTCCGACGCCTCGCGGCGCAGCTCCTGCTGCTGGGCCAGCACGCGCGTGGCGCTGAGCTGGTCCTCGACGTCGGCAAAGGCGTTCAGCACCGTCTGGCGGTAGCGGGCGACGGCCGCCTGGTGGCGCGCCTCGGCCCCGGCCACGCTCGCGCGGATGGCGCCGGCGTTGAAGACCGACTGTGCGGCCGACACCCCGAAGGACCACAATGCGTTCGAGGCCGAGAACAGGTCGCCGACGCGGCTGCCGCCGCTGCCCAGCGAACCGGACAGCCCGATGTTCGGGAAATAGGCCGCGCGCGCGATGCCGATTTCCGCATTCGCCGCAGCGACGTCGCGCTCGGCGGCGGCGATATCGGGACGGCGCTGCAGGAGCGTGCTCGGCACGCCCACCGGTATCTCGGGCACGCTTACTTGCCCCCCCTTGCGCCACTCCTCGAGCGGCGCCAGCGCGAATTCGGCCGGCGCCTTGCCGACCAGGATCGCGATCGCATGTTCGAACTGGGCACGCTGGCGGTCCAGCGACAGGGCGTCGCCGCGGGCGCTGGCCAGCTGGGTCTGCGCCTGCAGCACGTCGGTACGGGCGACGATGCCGACCTTGAAGCGGTTCTGCGTGATCTGCAGCTCGCGCTCGTAGCCGGCGATCGTGCGCGCCAATAAGGCACGCTGGGCATCCAGCGCCCTCAGCGTGAAGTAGTTGGCGGCCAGTTCGCCCTGGGCCGACAGACGGGCACTGGCCAGGTCCGCCGCGGACGCTTCCGCGCCCGCGCGTGCGCTCGTCACCCCGGCGCGCAGCCTGCCCCAGACGTCCGGCTCCCAGCTGCCGCCGAGGTTGAGCCGGTAATTGCTGTCGGCGCCCTGCCCGCGCACGCCCGAACGGTCGCCGCTCAGGTTCAGGTTCACGGTCGGGAACAAGGCGGCGCGCTCCTGTGCCACCAGCGCGCGCGCGGCCGCGTAGTTGGCCACGGCCGCCGCCACGTTCTGGTTCGAGACCTCGACCCCGGCGGCCAGCTCGTTCAGCACCGGATCGCCGAACAGCTGCCACCACGGCCCGCGCTCGAGCGCGTCCGCCGGCGCGGCCGCGACCCACCCCTGCGCCTCCTTGAAGGCCATCGGCTCGGGCGTCGTCGGACGCTGGTAGGCGGGGCCGACGGCGCAGCCGGCAAGGCCGAGCGCCAGCGCAATGAGGGTCGGTCGGAGTGGCTTGGTTGTCTGCATGCGGGTACTCATCTTGTTGCTGGTTAGCGGGAGATGGCCGGTGCGGCTGGTGCCGGTTCGTGGTGCGGATGGCGCGCCAGTTCGCGCTCGCCCGGGGTCCTGGTGCGCAGCCGGTCGAGCAGGACGTAGACCACCGGCGTGGTCAAGAGGGTCAGCACCTGGCTGGCGATCAGGCCGCCGATGATGGCGATGCCCAGCGGCTGGCGCAATTCCGAACCCTCGCCGAAGCCGATCGCCAGCGGCAGCGCACCGAGTGCCGCGGCCAGGGTCGTCATCAGGATCGGGCGGAAGCGCAGCAGGCAGGCCTCGCGCACGGCCTCCAGGGCCGAGACGTCCTTCGAGCGTTCCAGTTCGAGCGCGAAGTCGATGATCAGGATCGCGTTCTTCTTGACGATGCCGATCAAGAGGATGATCCCGACGAACGCGATCAGATCGAGCGCGCTGCCGGTGAGCAGCAGCGCGAGCAGCGCACCGAGGCCCGCGGACGGCAGCGTCGACAGGATCGTGAGCGGGTGGACGTAGCTCTCGTAGAGCACGCCGAGCACGATGTAGATCGCGACGAGCGCGAGCAGGAACAGGAACGGCAGCGTCGCGAGCGTGTCGCGGAACGCGGCCGCGGTGCCGGCGAACGAGGCGTTGATGCTCGCGGGCATCCCGATCTCGAGCGTCGCCTTCTCGATCGCCGCGACGACCTCCGACATCGCGACCCCGGGGGTCGTGTTGAACGAGATCGTCGTCGCGGGGAACTGGCCCTGGTGGCTGATCGAGAGCGCGACGTTCGACGGCGTGACACGCACGAGCTCCGACAGCGGCACCTGCGCCCCGTTCGACGACGTGACGTAGAGCCGGTCGATCGCCTCGGGCCCTGACGAGGACAGGCTGTCGGCCTCGAGCACGACGCGGTACTGGTTGACCTGCGTGTAGAACGTCGCCACCTGGCGCTGGCCGAACGCGGAGTACAGCGTGCTGTCGATCGCGGCGACGGAGACACCGAGGCGCGCGG
>JBBWZO010000164.1:0-14017 GCA_039649125.1 Massilia sp.
GCGTTCAGGGCCTGGAACTGGGCCGGCGACCAGGTCCACAGGTGGGCGCCCAGCACATTGAATTCGAGGTCGACGTTACGCAGGGCGAACAGCGACAGCGAGGTCGACATCTGCTGGTAGAAGATGAAGAAGAACACGGTCTGCAGCGTCAGCACCAGGGCCGCGATCAGGCCGGCGCGCTCGCTCGGCTCGCTCTTGCGGATCAGGTGCACGAAGATCCCCAGCACGACGACGCCGGCCAGGTAGACGAAGACGCGGGCAATGCTCTGGTATTGCAAGATCACGGCGGAGAGGGCGACCGCGAGCACGCCGCCGCCGAGCACCATGGCCAGCTTGCCCATGTCGAGCGGGCGCTCGTCGGGGAGCGAACCCACGTGGCGGATGGTCGCGCGCATCATCATCAGGGTCAGGATACCGATCACCAGGCCGACGCTGCACACGGCGTAGGCGACGTGCCAGCCGATCTCGTTGCCGTACTGGGCGTTGAAGTAATCCTTGATGGCGGGGGTGGCCAGCATCGAGAAAGTCGAGCCGACGTTCACCGCCATGTAGTACATGGTGAAGGCGCTGTCGATCTTCGAATCGTCGCCTTCATAGATCTTGCGCACCAGGTTGGCGGTGTTCGGCTTGAACAGGCCGTTGCCGACCACGATCACGCCGAGGGCGGAAAACAGGAACCAGGTGTTGGTGGTCGGTACCGCCATCAGCGCATAGCCGAGCGAGAGGATGATCGCACCCAGCACCATGCAGCGGCGGGTGCCCAGCACCTTGTCGCCGATCCAGCCGCCGATGGCCGGTGCGACGTAGATCAGGGCCGCGGCCGCACCCCAGACGAGGTTGGCGCGGCTGTCGTCGAAGCCCATGCGCTGCACCATGAAGTACACGATCAGCGCCTGCATGCCGTAATAGCCGAAGCGCTCCCACAACTCGATCATCCAGACCGTCACGAACGAGCGGGTCTGGCTGTACGGCAGAATTTCCGTTTTCAATGTGTCTCCCTTGTCGATGAATCGCAGCCAGCTCGTGACCGGCGGCAAGCCGGTGCATGCTACGCCACGCCAACGGAAGACGCAATCCTGAAAGCTGGCCCCGGCGCGGCCTTTTTTTGCGCCGCCCGCTGCCCGGCCTGGTGCTGGCCCGCGACTGGACCCGCACCCGCATGCCGTGCACGTTGGAGGGCGCGGTCAAGTCGGGCTGGCTGGCGGCCGAGACGGTGCTGGAGGACCTGGGCTGGCCGGAGCGGCTGGCGATCGAGGCGCACATGTATGACGGCCTCGCCGGGATGGTGCGGCGCGGGGCGGCGGGGCGGCCGAAGGGCGTGCCGTAAGGAGCGTGACATCATCGATCTTTGACGCAGCGGCCGCGTTCCACGAATGTAGGGTGGAGTCCTGACTCCACGAGGTTGGCCATTCGAACAGCGTTGGCGTTGGTTTCCACCGCGATGCAGGAAACGGGGCGCCGACGGATCAACCGGTGCAACGCGTGGAGTCAGGACTCCACCCTACGTATACCTGATCGTTGATGTGGCGGGCCGCGCTTTGGGAACGTAGGTAGCGCCCTCTCAAAACATCCGGTTCCAGCTCACCGCCAGCGTACGCCCGCGTCCCGCATAGGTGTTGCCGGCGTCGGTGGCGGCCGCCGCCTGCGAGTAGTAGCCGACATACTGCTTGTCGAGCAGGTTCTCGACGCTGACGCCGAAGCGGCCATAGGCGGTGTCGAAGTTTGAAGACAGGTCGACCAGCGTGTAGCCCTGGAACTTCTCTTCGAGGTCGGTGGCGCCGACCCGGCGGCCGATATTGATGTGGCGGTCGAACAGGTGGGTTGCCTGCAGGCGCAGCTGGGCGCCGGCCGGCGGCCGCCAGTTCGCGCCCAGCACGGCCTTGTCCGGACCCTGCGAGCGGGCGCCGAGCGCGAGGTCGAGCGGCGCCCCCTGGGTGGTCGCGGTCTTGCCGTCGGTGCGGGCATAACTGCCGAACACCGACCAGTCCTTCGCCGGACGCCAGTCGCCGCTCACTTCCCAGCCCTTGACGACCACCGGCAAGCGCTCGAGGACGCCGACGCCGTTCGTAATGCGCAGTACGCTGCCGAGCTTGGAGCGCGAATCGTAGCGCGACAGGCCGAGCTGGCCAGCCGCGGCGCGCCAGTTGATCCCGACTTCGTTGTTGCGGGTGACGACAGGCTGCAGGGTGATCAGGGTCGAGACCGACTGGTTCGGGACCCGCACCTCGCGCAGCAGGCGGCCGGCGTCGGGCAGGCCGAAGCCTTCCGAGCTGCCGGCGAAGACCGACCACTGCGGCGCGAAGCGCCAGACGGCGCCGATGTTTTTCACCGCTTTCGAAAACTCGGTCGAGCCGCCTTCGACGCGCCGGCTGCCGTAGGCCGCAAGCGTGGTGTAGGTGTCGACCTCGAGTTTCGCGTTCTCGTGGCGTACGCCGCCGCGTACCGTCACCGGGCCGGATTCGTATTCGAGCTGGGCGAAGGGCGCGTATGACTCGAACTTCAGTTCCGGGACCCAGGTGCGGTTGGTGGTCGCGAGGCGCTGCAGCGAATGGTCGCGCAGCACGTCCAGGCCCACCGTCACTTCGAGGCCCTGCACAAAGGTATCCGGGCGCACGTACGTGATGCGCGAGCCGATCTTGTCCGCGACGATCTGCGACTGGTCCCAGAGCTTGCGGGTCGGGTCGAGGGCCGTATCCTGGAAGGTGGCGGTCTGGGTCGAGCCGAACAGCGATTCGAAGTCATGCTTGAACAGCTGCGCGGTGAAGGCGCCGCCGGCCAGGTCGGCATGGCGGTAGTCCAGGCTGGCGGTGCGCACCCTGTTCTCGGGCGGCTGGCCTTCCGGGGTACCCGGAACCGAACTGGTCGGGATGCCTTCCACCGGTACGCCCGGTTCGTTCCGGTAGTCGCCATTGCCCTTCAGGTCGAAGCGGTTCAGGGTCAACTGAATACGTTGGTCGCCGAAGCTTTTCCCGAGTTTCAGGAACAGGTCGTGGCCGTGGGTGTCGAGGGTATCGCCCTGGACGTTGTCGATGCCCAGGCGTCGGCCGCGGCCGTCGTGGCTCATGCCGCGCCGCTGCACGCCGGCGTAGCCGAGCAGGTCGAAGGCATCGGTCTTGTGGCTGACGGTCACACCGGTCTTCCAGTCGAGGCTGTCGGACCGGAACTGGGTCGAGGCGCGCGCGTTGACGCCGACCTGCGTGCCCTTGGCCTTCGGCGACCTGGTGATGTAGTTGATGATGCCGCCGGTCGCGCCCATGCCCTGCACGGCCGAGGCGCCGCTGATGACTTCAATGCGCTCGATGATGGCGCTGTCGGCAAAATAGCCTTCGCGCATGCCGGCGCGCAGCGGGTTCGACTGCGGGATGCCGTCGAGCAGGATCAGGGGCGTGCGGCCGCGTAGCGATTCGCCGGTCGAGCTCATTTTCTGGCGGCTGGGCGAATAGCCGGGCACGAAGGTGGCCAGCGCCTGCGACGGGTCGTCGGCGATCTGGTATTGGGTCGCGAGGTCCTGCTGGCCGATCACGGTGACGGCGCCCGGGATCTTGTCGACCGCCTTGGCCCCCCGGGTAGCGGTGACGACGACCGAAGCCATTTCCTCCTTGCCTTCCTCGGCCTGCTGGGCAAACGCGGGGGGAAGGGCCATCAATGTGCAGGCGGCGGCGACGGCGAGGGGGAGCGGCTTCAGTTTCTTCATATTTGTTCCGGTAATGAGACGATTTGCCAACTTGCAATGTACAATTGAGAATGATAACGATTACCATTTGCAAAGACAAGTTCGTTGCGAATAATTCTCATCTGGATCCCGATCTCCCATGAAACCCTTCCTGCGCGCCGTGCACCTCTGGACCGGCCTGGTCTTCGGCCTGATCCTCGTGCTGCAAGGCCTGAGCGGCGCGGCCCTGAGCTGGATCCACGAGCTCGACGCCATGCTCAACCCCGGCCTGCTGCAGGTGGCGCCGCCCCCGGGGCTGCGCGCGGGCGCGCCCTTGCGCGTGCAGCCGTCCCAGGTGCAGGCGGTGCACGACGCGCTGGCGGTCGATGCGCGCTTCGGCAAGCCGAACATGCTGATGCTGCCGGAACGGGCCGGCGACGTATACGTGGCCTGGTACCGCCCCGGGAAACCGGACTCGGCCTGGAAGCAGGGGGTGACGCGCCAGGTGATGGTCGACCCGGCCACGCTGGCCGTGCTGGGCGAGCGCAACTGGGGTGAAGCGGGCCTGAGCAGGCCGCTCCTGATGCCGACCCTGTTCCACCTGCACCGCTACCTGCTGGCCGGCGAGGCGGGCAAGGTGGTGATCGCGGTGCAGGGCGTGGCCCTGGTCCTGATGACCCTGACCGGGATCGTCATCTGGTGGCCGCGCATGACGCTGGCCGCGATCGGGAATGCGCTGAAGGTGCGCTTCGGCGGCTCCTGGCCGCGCTTCAGCTTCCAGCTGCACCGTTCGGCGGGTTTCTTCTGCGCGCCGGTGCTGCTGTTCCTGGGTTTTTCGGGGGTGCACTTCAACATGCCGGAATGGGTGGCGCCGTTGATCGGGGCGGTGGCGCCGGTCACCCCGAACGGGAAGCCGGTCAACCGCCGCGCGCCCGGCCTGCCGCAACTGGCGGTGGCCGACGCGGTCGCCGCCGCCCAGGCGCGCTTCCCCGAGGCCAGGGTCGGCCGGGTCAACTTCCCGGCCGGGCCGGCCCAGCCCTTCGAGGTGCGGCTGCGCCAGCCGGGCGAGTTGCGCCAGGGGCCGGGCGCGACCCGCGTCAGCATCGACGCCCGCGACGGCGCCGTGCTGAGGGTGGCCGACCCGCTGCGCGGCCAGGCCGGCGACCGTTTCGTGGCCGCGCTGTTCCCGCTGCACAGCGGCGAAGCATTCGGCGCGGCGGGGAAGGCCTTCATCAGCTTCATGGGCCTGACGCCGCTGGCCTTCTTCGTCACCGGCATCGTGGTCTGGCTGAAGTTCCGGCGCAAGCCGAAGAACAAGAACAAGGGAAACGCGCCGGCCGTCCGTGCGCGGCAGCGCGAGGCTAGCCCGGCCTCGGGTCTCCAGCCTCAGGCCACGACTGCCGGCGTGCCTTGCGCCAGCAGCGCCGTGCAGGCCTCCGCCGGTAGCGGCCTGCTGATGTAGTAGCCCTGGATTTCGTCGCAGTGATAGGCCGCGAGCGCGTGCAGGTGGCCGACCGTCTCGACGCCCTCGGCCACCACCGTCAGGTTCAGGCTGTGCGCCAGGCTGATCACCGCCTTGGTGATGGCGGCGTCGTCGCTGTCGGCCGGCAGGTCGCGGACGAACGTGCGGTCGATCTTCAGCGCGTCCAGCGGGAAGCGCTTCAGGTAGGCCAGGCTCGAGTAGCCGGTGCCGAAATCGTCGACCGAAATGCGCATGCCCTGGGCCTTGAGCCCGCGCAGGATCGTCACCGAGGCTTCCGGGTCCTGCATCAGCATCGACTCGGTCAGCTCGAATTCGAGCAGGCGCGGATCGACCCCGGCCGCGTCGACGATCGCGCGCACGGTTCCGGCGAAGCCGTCCTGGCCGAGCTGGCGCGCCGACAGATTGATCGCCACCGGCGGCACGCTCTCCAGGAGCGCCGACCAGGCCTTCAGCTGGCGGCAGGCCTCGGCGATCACCCATTCGCCGACCGGCAGGATCATGCCGGTCTCCTCCAGGATCGAGATGAACTCGACGGGCGGCACCAGGCCGCGTTCCGGATGGCGCCAGCGCAGCAGCGCCTCGAGGCCGGTCAGCGCGCCGGCAGCGCCGCCCGCAAGGCGCACCTTCGGCTGGTAGTGCAGTTCGAATTCGCCGCGCTCGAGCGCCAGGTGCAGCTGGTGCTCGGTCTGCAGGCGCAGCGCGGCGTCGGCGTTCATCTCGGCGAGGTAGAAGCGGTAGTTGTTGCGGCCGCCGTTCTTGGCGCTGTACATGGCCGTGTCGGCGCTCTTGAGGAGGGCATCGGCGTCGGCGCCGTCGTCCGGCCAGGCGGCGATGCCGACGCTGGCCGAGACGAACAGCTGCTGGCCCTGCAGGTCGAACGGCTGGGCCAGCGCCTCGACGATGCGGCGCGCAATGGCCTCGGCGTCGGTCGTTGCATCCAGCCGCGGCAGCACCACCGCGAATTCGTCGCCGCCCAGGCGCGCGACGACGTCGCCCTGGCCCACACAGCCCTGCAGGCGGCGGCCGGCCTGGACCAGCAGCTCGTCGCCGACGCTGTGTCCCAGCATGTCGTTGACGCTCTTGAAGCGGTCCAGGTCGATGAACATGACGCCCGCGCGCCCGCCGCGGGCGTCCGCCCCGGCAATCGCTTCTTCCAGGCAGCCGGCCAGGCGGCGCCGGTTCGGCAGCCCGGTCAGGGTGTCGAACTGCGCCAGCCAGGTGAGCTGGTTCTTCGCGTCCTCGCGCTCGATCGCGCGGGCCACGATGTTGGCCAGGCTGTTCAGGAAGGCTTCCTCGTCCTCCTGGAAAGTGCGCGCCGGCGGCGCGTAGACGCCGAGCGCGCCGTACAGGCGGTCGCTGCAGACGACGAAGGCTTCGATGCCGCTGCCGGCATGGCCTGTCCCGAGCACCCGCGCGCTCCAGGCATCGAGGCGGTCGGCCGAGGCCGCGCCGGCGACGTGGTCGAACGGGGCGCCCAGCACTTCGCGCGGGAAGCCGCTGGCGGCCTGCGGGGTGGCGCTGCCGCGCTCCGGGTCGAACCCGAACAGGGCGGCGTGGCGCACCTCCAGGCCGTCGCAGGCGAGCTGGGTCGCCATCGCGAACAGTTGGTCCAGCGGCCCGGCTTCCAGCGCCTTGCGCCCGAGCCGTGCGAGCAGGCCCTGGCGTATGGCGCTGCGCACGATCGCGCCCTCGAACTGCTTGCGCTCGCTGATGTCGAAATCGATGCAGATGCTTTTCTCGACGGCGCCCGCGTTGTCGAACAGCGGGACGATGGTGCGGTACCACTGGCGTTCCCCAGCCGGCGTCGGCACGGTCACCTCGCCGCGCCAGACGCTGCCCGAGGCGCTCCACCCGCCGCCCAGGCGTGTCAGCGGGGCGCCGACCAGCCCCTCGCGCGCGTAGCCCGACTGGCGCACGAACTGTTCGTTGACGGCGGTCAGGCGGCCGTCGCGGTCGAGCTCGCAGACGATGGCGGCCTGGTCGAGCGCGCTCTTGTGCTGGACGAGCGAATGCATCAGGGTGTCGATGCGCCGGCCGTAGCGGTCGCGCATGCTGGCCGCGCTGCGGTTGATGGCCTGGATCGCCTTGCGGATCTCGAGCGGCGTATCGCTGCCAAAGGCGGACGCCTCGTCGGCCGCATCGCCGGCCGCACCTTCGGCCGCATACACATGCAGGCGCCCGAGCTTGCGCAGCCAGCGCGCCAGCAGGTAGCGCGACAGGAGCAGGGCCAGGGCCACCGCGACGGTCGCCAGGCTCGCCGTCTGCAGCACCATCGCCCACAAGCGCGCGGCCAGCTTGCTCTCGTCGAAGGCGAGGCGCAGGGCACCGTACTCCCTGCCGCCGACGGCGACCACGCGCTCGACGTCGTGCAGCTCGCCGGCGACGCGGCGCGCGAGCCATGCCGGCGCCGCCGCGGTTCCGCTGTGCGGCGCGGCGTCGACCGCGATCACGCCGCCGCTGAAGCCGGTAAAGGTGGCGCGCTTGAAGGGCGAGTGCAGGATCATCTTGTCAAGCGTGCGCGCGACGGTGTCGTAGTCGCCGATCAGCGCGCCGTCCTCGATCGCCAGCGACGCCACCTCGACCAGCGTGGTGGCGGTGTCGCGGGTGTCCTCGACGTGCTGGAGGAACTGCAGGCGGTAGAACATGCCCAGGCCTGCGCAGGCGAACAGGAACATGCTGAGGGCGAAGAGGGCGATCACGCGTCCGGCGAGCGAGCGCGGGACGACATGCAGGCGGCCGAGGATGTTCAGCATGCGGTCACGCTCAGCGCGCGGCGGCCGGCGTGGCCTGGTGGAAGCGGCGGTAGTCGTCGTAATCTGCTTCGCCGGCGGCGACGAAGGCGAGCGGGCCGGAGGCGTGCACCAGCGCCGCCGCCTGCGCCAGGACCTTGCTGCCCGCGGGGTCGCGGTGCATGTTCAGGAAGGCGTCGGCAACGGCCTCCAGATCGCTGCGCGGCACGCGGCTCGAGGCCATCAGCGCCAGGTCGTTGAACGGGGGCGAGCGCCACAGGACGTGGAAGGCCTTTCGCTCGCGCTCGGCATACTCGGCGGCCAGTTCCGAATGGACGGCGGCCGCCTGCACCCGCCCGCTGAAGAGCTGGACGAAGGCCGAGTCCATGTTGCCGGTGAAGGTGATGTTCACACGCAGTTCCCGGCGCTGCAGTTCGGCGTGGGGAATCTTGTAGGAAAGCATGGCTTCGGGACCCGAAAAGGCGATGGTGCTGCCTTCCAGCTCGGCCAGGCTGGTGATCTTCGAATCGCGCGGCACCACGATCTGCGCATGCACGGGCGCGCCGTCGCGGCGCCCGAAGACGTTCCAGCCGAGTTTGGCCCGGTCGGGGCTGAACAGGTGGTTGGTGAAGGCGAAATCGACTTCGTTGTTCAGGATGAAGGCGGTGGTGTCGGCCGCGGTGCGGCCAAGCTTCAGGTTCAGGCGCACGCCGCTTTTCTGTGAGACGTAGTGCAGGATCGGATTCCAGTAGCGGGCCGTCATCTGGAGGTTGTACTGGTTGACTGGCGCGAACTGGTAGGCAGGGGCGGCAGCCGTTGCCGAGGGAGCCACTACTGCGGCCGATGCGGGGACAGCCCATGGCAGGGCAAGGAGCAGGGCAAGTCCGGCCTGGAGGGTCATGCGCATGATGTGGAGAGCGGGGCGAGGCGCGGGCTATGAGCGCCGGGAATGCAACTATAACATATGTGGTATTTGATAATACCAACAAGCAACTTTGCCGTTGTTAATATGGAATGGCGGCCAGGCGACCGGAGGAGGGCGTTCCGCCACGGCTTGGCGGAGGGACGTAGGATGGACGGGAGACCCGTCCATCCTACGGGTCTGTGCGCCGTACTCTCATTCAGCAAGTTGCGGTTATGGCAACGAGTGGACATCGCTCCCAGCCATCAAAACTGCTCGTCGGTCTGCAGGTAACGCCATTGCCCCACCGGCAAATCGCCCAGCTTCACGCGGCCGATGCGCACGCGCTTCAGGCCGACGACCTTCAACCCCACCATCTCGCACATGCGGCGGATCTGCCGCTTCTTGCCTTCGCGCAGCGTGAAGCTGAGCTGGTCCTCGTTCTGCCAGCGCACCTTGGCCGGCAGCAGCGGTTTGCCGTCCATCCACAGGCCGTGGTTCAGCTTCTTCAAATCGCTGTCGGGCAGCTTGCCCGGCTTCGTGTACTGCACCCGCACCAGGTATTCCTTGTCGATGCTGGTGTCCTGGCCGATCAGCTGCCTGGCGATGCGCCCGTCCTGGGTCAGCACCAGCAGGCCGACGGAGTCGATGTCCAGGCGCCCGGCCGGCACCAGCGAACGCAGCTGGGTCGGGTGGAACTGCTCGGCCGAAGGATCGTCCGCCCAGCGGTTTTCAGGCTTGACCAGGGCGACCGCCGGCGTATAGCCGTCCTCGGCCTGGCCGCTGACGTAGCCGACCGGCTTGTTGATGAGGATGGTGACGCGCTTCGACTGCTCGGCCGCGGCCTGGCGCTCGACCGTGATGCGCTGGGTGGGCAGCACCTTGCTGCCCAGCTCCGACACCACCTTGCCGTCGACCCGCACCCAGCCGCGCGCGATCCATTCATCGGCTTCGCGGCGCGAGCACAGGCCGAGTTCGGACATTCGTTTGGAGAGGCGGAGCGGTTCGGTCATAAATCAAAAAGTAAAAAGGAAGTGAGACGGTGTGTTTCAGATCGCGAGTGCGTCGAGCAGCTCGGTCTCGAGCTGCACCAGCACGCGCGGATTGTTCAGGCTGGCGCCGTCGACGAGGAACATGTCCTCGACGCGTTCGCCCAGGGTCATGATCTTCGCGGTGTGGACGTTGATGCGGTAGCGCGCCAGCACGCTGGCGATCGCATACAGCAGGCCGGTGCGGTCGTTCGCCGCGATCGAGAGCAGGTAGTGCTGGCCGCGCTCGTCCGGGCGCAGTTCGACGCTGGGCGCGATCGGGAAGTGGCGCGACAGGCGCGACAGCCGCGGGCGGGTGACCGGCGGCAGCGGCGCCTGCTCTTCCAGCAGCCTGGCCAGCTCGTGCTCGATCAGGCTGATGATGTCGCGGTAGTGGCGGGCGAAGTTTTCCTCGGTCACGAGGAAGCTGTCGAGCGCATAGCCGTCGCGCGTGGTGTGGATCTTGGCGTCGAGGATGCTGAAGTTCTTGCGGTCGAAATAGCTGCAGATGCGCGCGAACAGGTCGGGCTGGTCCTTCACGTACACCGCCACCTGCAGGCCTTCGCCGATCGGCGCCAGGCGCGCCTTCACCACCGGCTTGTTGCTGCCGAGCTTGTCGTGCAGGAAGCGCGTCTGCCAGGCGATGTCGGAGGCGTCGTGGCGCAGGAAATAGACCACGTCGAGCTGGTTCCACAGCGCCTCGTGCGCGTTCGAGGGCAGGCCGAACAGGCGCAGGGTGGCCAGGGCTTCCTGCTGGCGCATGCGCAGTTCGCGGTCGGCCGAATGCGGCTCGCCCCCGAGCACGCGCAGCGTCACGCGGTACAGGTCTTCCAGCAGCTTGGCCTTCCAGGCGTTCCATACCTTGGGGCTGGTGCCGCGGATGTCGGCCACCGTCAGCAGGTACAGGGCGGTGAGGTGGCGCTCGTCCTTCACGACCGCGGCGAAGGCGGAGATCACGTCCGGGTCGGACAGGTCCTGCTTCTGCGCGACCTGCGACATGGTCAGGTGCTGCGCGACCAGGAACACGACGAGTTCCGTGTCTTCTTCGGACAAGCCGTGGTCGCGGCAGAATTCGAGGGCATCCTCGCGCCCGAGTTCGGAGTGGTCGCCGCCGCGGCCCTTGGCGATGTCGTGGAAGAGGGCGGCCACATACAGCAGCCAGCGGTCGCGGAAGTCGGCGATCAGCTGGCTGCAGAAGGGGTATTCGTGGGCGTGCTCGCTCATCGTGAAGCGGCGCAGGTTGCGCACCACCATCATGATGTGCTGATCCACCGTGTACACGTGGAACAGGTCGTGCTGCATCTGGCCCACGATGTTGCGGAAATTCGGCAGGTAGCGCCCGAGCACGCCCATGTCGTTCATGCGCCGCAGCGCGTGCACCAGGCCCACCGGCGCCTTCAGGACGCGCAGGAAGTTGGCGCGGTTGGCCGGATCGGCGCGGTAGGCGTCGTCGATCAGGTTGCGCGCATGCCAGAGCGCTCGAGTCGTGCGCGCGGTCATGCCCTTCAGGTCCGGGCGCTCGGTCATGGCCACGAAGATCCCGAGCAGCGCCGCGGGATTGGTCTCGAAGGTGTCGTCGCGCGCGATGTCGATGAAGCCGTTGACGTCGTTGAAGTCGGCATTGAGCGGCACCGGCACGCTCGGCTGCGGGAACAGCCAGGCTTCGATGTTCTGCAGCAAAATGGTATTTAGCTGGGTCACGGTTTTCGCCGCCCAGTAGTAGCGCTGCATCAGGAATTCGGAGGCGCGGCGCGCGCCGGGGCCGGCGCCCTCGCTCGTCAGCCCGAAGTCCTCGGCGATCGCGGTCTGCACGTCGAACAGCAGGCGGTCTTCGCGCCTGCCGGTGTGCAGGTGCAGGCGCACGCGGATGTCCTTGAAGGCGCGCTCCTTTTCCATCAGCTGGCGCGCTTCCTCGTGGGTGATCAGTTCGCGGGTGGCGAACTGGCCCCAGCTATTCGCCAGGCCCGCCGCTTTCGCCACCCACAGGATCACCTGCAGGTCGCGCAGCGCGCCCGGGCTTTCCTTGCAGTTCGGCTCCAGCGAGAAGGCCGTGTATTCGTACTTCGCATGGCGCAGGCGCATTTCGGCGGTCTTGGCCTGGAAGAAGGCGCGCGGGTCGAGCGCCGCCTGGTAGCGCTCCTGCAGCTGCTCGAAGAGCGCGGCGTCGCCCGTGACCAGGCGCGCTTCGAGCAGGCTGGTCTGCACGGTGATGTCGGCGGCGGACTCCTGCATGCACTCGTCGACCGTGCGTATGCTGTGCCCGATCTCGAGGCCCAGGTCCCACAGCAGCTGCACCAGCGCTTCGAGCCTGGCCTGGGTGATGGCGTCCGGCGGGGCGCCGAGCAGGACCAGCAGGTCGACGTCGGAATGCGGGAACAGTTCGCCGCGACCGTAGCCGCCGACGCCCACCAGCGCGGCATTGACCGGCAGGCGCGCGGCAACCCAGGCCTCGCCCAGCACGTCGTCGACCAGCTGGCGCAGGTTGCGCAGCAGCTTTTCCGGCTTGCCGTCCTCGCGGAAGGCGGCGAACAGGGCCTGGCGTTCGGCCTTCAGCCGGGCTTTCAGCTCGGGACGGGCGGCGTCGAGGAGGGCGGTGGGCACGGTTGGTCCTTACGCTGGGGCGGCGTCTTTCTGGACGGGGCGCGCAGCCAGCACGATGGCGGGCGGCGGCGGGGTGCCGGCGGACATGGTCAGCACCTCGTAGCCGGTTTCGGTCACCAGGATCATGTGTTCCCACTGTGCCGACAGGCTGCGGTCCTTGGTCTTGATGGTCCAGCCGTCCGGCATTTCCTTGATCTCGCGGCGGCCGGCGTTGATCATCGGCTCGATCGTGAAGATCATGCCCGGTTCCAGCTTGTCCAGCGTGCCCGGCTTGCCGTAGTGGAGCACCTGCGGCTCTTCGTGGAACACGCGGCCGATGCCGTGGCCGCAGAACTCGCGCACCACGCTGTAGCCGTTCTTCTCGGCGTGCTGCTGGATCACGTGGCCAATATCACCCAGGTAAGCGCCGGGTTTGACTTTCGAGATGCCGAGCCACATGCATTCATAGGTCACTTCGCTCAGGCGGCGCGCCAGGATCGACGGTTCGCCGACGAAGAACATGCGGCTGTTGTCGCCGTGGAAGCCATCCTTGGTGATGATGGTGACGTCGATGTTCATCACGTCGCCGTTCTTGAGCACCTTGTCGCCGGGGATGCCGTGGCAGATCACGTCGTTGAGCGAGGTGCAGATCGCCTTCGGGAAGGGCGGGTAGCCCGGCGGCGCGTAGTTCAGCGGCGCCGGGGTCGTGCCCTGGACATTGACCATGTATTCGTGGCACAGGCGGTCGAGTTCGCCGGTCGTCACGCCCGGCTTCACGAAAGGCGTGATGTAGTCGAGCACTTCGGCGCCGAGGCGGCCTGCCAGGCGCATGCCTTCGATTTCTTCCGGGGTTTTAATGGAGATGGACATAAGGGCTATGAAAAACGGTTCGGTGGATGTCTGGCGCGGGCGCGGCCGGCACGCTGCGCGCCCTGTGCAATATTCCTTTCATTATAAGGGATAGGCCCACCCGGTGCGGAGGGGGGCACCCTGCATGGCGCGGCTACGGCTGCATGGGGGGCGCGTCGCCGCCGGGCGTGTCCTTGCCGAGACTTGAAAAGCCGCCCGAATCCCGCTAGAATCTCGGGTTGCTTGGGCTGAGGTCCGGCAATGTTGTTCATTTGCTCACTGAGTAATCTATTTTATTAAAAATCGCGAATGCGGCCGCAAAGGGTGCCCTCGAGGTGACTGGCCGCTATTCAAGACTTAACCCTGGAGAATTACATGTCCGTTACTATGCGCGAAATGCTGGAAGCCGGTATCCACTTCGGCCACCAGACCCGTTTCTGGAATCCAAAGATGGCACCGTTCATCTTCGGTCATCGCAACAAGATCCACATCATCAACCTGGAAAAGACCATGGCGATGTACCAGGATGCGATGAAGACCATCAAGCAGATCTCGGCCAACCGCGGCACCATCCTGATGGTCGGCACCAAGCGCCAGGCGCGCGACATCATCGCCGCTGAAGCCCAGCGCGCTGGTGTGCCTTTCGTCGACCAGCGTTGGCTCGGCGGCATGCTGACCAACTTCAAGACCATCAAGACCTCGATCAAGCGCCTGAAGGACATGGAAGCCCAGATCGAAGACGGTTCGGTCGAGAAGCTGTCGAAAAAAGAAGGCCTGATGTTCCAGCGCGAAATG
>JBBWZO010000210.1:0-7728 GCA_039649125.1 Massilia sp.
ATCACCATCGCCGAAAACGGCACCGTCTCGGCCACCATTCCCGGCCAGAACGCCCCGACCGAACTGGGCGCCCTGACCCTGACCGGCTTCGTCAATCCGGCCGGCCTGCTGGCTCTCGGCGAGAACCTGTTCCAGGAAACCGCCGCCAGCGGCGCGCCGACCGAAGGCCGTCCGGGCGACGGCGCCCTCGGCAAGCTGAAGCAGGGCGCGCTGGAAGGCTCGAACGTGCAGGTCGTCGAAGAGATGGTCGACATGATCGCCGCCCAGCGTACCTATGAGATGAATACCAAGGTGTTGTCGGCGGCCGACAACATGCTGCAATACCTGGCACAGGCAGCCCGATAAATGAAATACTCCAGCCTTGCAGCAACTATCGTTGCTGTGCTGCTCGCCGGTTGCGCCTCGCGCGCGCCGGTCGTGACGCCTGTCGACGAAGCGCCGGTGCCGGTCGCCCGCGCCACCCAGCGCGGCGTGTCGGGCGGCGTCTTCAGCAGCGATGCATTGTCGCTGACCTCGGACGCCCGCGCCTACCGCGTCGGCGACGTGGTCACCGTGATCCTGCAGGAAACCACCCAGGCCAGCAAGCGCGCCGGCACCAGCTTCAACAAGGGCTCGTCGGTGGGCGTCACGCCGCTGGGCATCCTGGGCAGGACGTTTGGGAAGACCGGGGTCGACATCTCGGCCGACCGCAGCTTCGCCGGCGACGCGACCAGCACCCAGCAGAACGCCCTGTCCGGCGCGCTGACCGTGATCGTGCAGGAAGTGCTGCCGAACGGCCTGCTGCGCGTGGCGGGCGAGAAGAACATGACCCTGAACCAGGGCGAGGAATTCGTCCGCCTGAAGGGCTATGTGCGCGCCGCCGACGTCGATGCCGACAACCAGGTGTCGTCGCTGCGCGTGGCCAATGCCCGCATCGCCTACTCGGCCAAGGGCGTGCTGGCCGATGCCAACCAGGCCGGCTGGCTGACGCGCTTCTTCACCGGACCGCTGATGCCCTTTTAAATTAGGACCAACATGATTCAGTTTCGACGCACTGCCCTTGTAAGCCGTATCATTTTCGCCGCCGCTCTCGGCCTGGCGGCAGCAATGCCCGCGCAGGCCGCGCAGGCGCTGCGCAACCTGGTCAGCATCGAGGGCGTGCGCGAGAACCCGCTGGTCGGCTACGGCCTCGTCGTCGGCCTGAACGGTTCGGGCGACTCGACCCAGGTCAGGTTCGCCAGCCAGTCGGTGCTGAACATGCTCAAGCAGTTCGGCGTCAAGCTGCCGGAAGGCCAGGACGCCAAGAACAAGAACGTCGCCGCCGTGATGGTCTCGGCTGTGTTCCCGCCGGGCTACCGCCGCGGCCAGGCGATCGACGTCACGGTGTCCTCGCTGGGCGACGCGAAAAGCCTGCGCGGCGGCACCCTGCTGCTGACCCAGCTGCGCGCGGCCGACAACGAAACCTATGCGCTGGCCCAGGGCAACCTGGTGGTCGGCGGCCTCTCGGCCTCCGGTAAAAGCGGCTCCTCGGTGACGGTGAACACCCCGACCACCGGCCGCATCCCGAACGGCGCCATGATCGAGCGCGAAATCGCGACCGACTTCTCGACCCGCCCGCAAGTGCTGCTGCGCCTGCGCCAGCCGCACTTCGAAACCGCGACCAACGTGGTCGAGGCGATCAACCGCCGCTTCGGCCAGGTGGCCACCACCGCCGACGGCACCAGCGTCGAAGTCATGGCGCCGAGCGACCCGACCGCGCGCGTGGCCTTTGTCGCCAAGCTCTCGAACCTGCAGGTCGAAGCCGGCGCCGAAGTGCCGAAGGTCGTATTCAACTCGCGCACCGGCACCGTCGTCATTGCCGACGGCCTGCGCGTGAAATCGGCCGCCGTCACCCACGGTTCCCTGAAAGTCGTGATTTCCGAAAGCTCGAACGTGAGCCAGCCCGGCCC
The DNA here is from genome assembly GCA_039649125.1 of Massilia sp. GTDB lineage: Bacteria > Pseudomonadota > Gammaproteobacteria > Burkholderiales > Burkholderiaceae_D > Telluria. Next base: position 1,929 of record JBBWZO010000210.1, read on the forward strand.
GTTCTCGCGCGGCCAGACCGCGGTTACGCCGCAGTCGCAGCTGTCGGTGGATCAGGGCTCGGGCCAGATGTTCAGGTGGCCGGCCGGCGCCAAACTGCAGACGATCATCGACGTCGTCAACAGCCTGGGCGCGTCGCCGGACGACATCATGGCGATCCTGCAGGCCCTGGACCAGGCTGGCGCAATCGAAGGCGAACTGGTGGTGATCTGATGCTGACGAATAAGCATTTAAATCCCCTGCCCGGCCGTACCGGCCAGGCGAACAATGCGGCCGACGCGGTCGCCCCAGCCTCCGACGCACCCGATCCCGCCTACGTTGCAAAGGCAACCCAGGCCGCCGTCGAGTTCGAAAGCTTCTTCATCTCGCAGATGCTGAAAGACATGCGTTCGACCACGCGCGAGATGGCCGACGAGGACAGCGTCTTCAAGGACCGCGTCAACCAGGACATGCAGGACATGGCCGACGGCATCCTGTCGAAGCAGATGGCGGGCCAGCGGGCCTTCGGCGTGGCGGACGCCATCCTCCGGCAGCTGCTGCCGGCGAAAATTATTTCCGGCAACACTTAATAACTTAAAGCAACTGGTCGCCTATCTACAGGGTAGGCCCCCTGTTTCTCGAGAAAGACCCCTGCCATGACCATCATGACCAACGCGCTGTCGGGCGCGCTTGCTTCGCAGCTGGCGCTGTCCGCGACCAGCCAGAACATCGCCAACCTGCAGACCAAGGGTTACACGCGCCAGGCGGCCCTGCTCTCCGCCGTCGGCGCAGACGCCAGCGGCAAGTCGGTCGGCAACGGCGTGCAGGTGACTTCGCTGCTGCGCTTTTCCGACGGCTACAAAAGCCAGCAGATGTGGCGCGCTGCGGCCGAGACCGGCCAGTATTCGCAAACCCAGCCCTACCTGACCCAGCTCGAGCGCGTGATGGGCGACGATACTGCCAGCCTGTCGGTGGCGGTCGACGGCTTCTTCGCGTCGCTGAACGCCGTCGCCGGCGACAGCGCCACCTCGACCCCGCTGCGCCAGCAGGTGCTCACCGCTTCGGGCTTGCTGGCCCAGCGCTTCAACAGCCTGAACAACGTCTTCAACGCCCAGCAGATGTCGGTGAGCCAGCAGCGTAGCGCCCTCGTCGATTCCGCCAACGCCAACATCGGCAAGATCGCCGCCCTCAACGCCCGCATCACGCAGGCCAACGCCGTCGGCGCTCCGGCCTCCGCCCTGATCGACGCGCGCGACCTGGCAATCGACGAGCTGGCCGGCATGATGGCGCTGGAAGTGTCGGAGCAGCCCGGCGGCGTGCGCGACATTTCCCTGAAAACCGGCCAGGCGCTGGTGATCGGCAATGTCGCCGGCAAACTGAAGGCCACGGGCGGCGGCGCAGGCCAGGGATTCGAACTTGAATTCGCTTCGAGCAGGTATGGATTGGACGCAGCCAAGCTCGGCGGCCAGCTCGGCGGCCTGACGGTCTACGAGCGCGACATGCTCAAGCCCATGCAGGCGGTCGTGAAACAGATGGCGGAAGACCTGTCGATACAGGTCAACGCGCAGCTCGAAAAGGGCTACGCCATGGACGGCAGCGCCGGCAAGAAGCTGTTCTCGTACAACGATGACGGCACCAATATCCTGAGCGTGAACGGCCTCAAGCCGACCGACCTGGCATTCTCGGCCGACAAGAGCGAGGGCGATTCCGGCAACCTGCAAATCCTGGTCGGCATCAACAGCAAGAAGATCGTTATTGGCCGCGACCCGCTCGACCCAAGCGCCAAGCCGAACGATCCGCTCGGCCTTGGCGAAGTGATGTTCTCCGACGTCGACGCCCAACTCGTCGGCAAGCTCGGCGTGCTCAGCCAGCAGAACCAGGCCGACCTGGCGACCGCCCAGACCATGCGCACCCATGCGGAGCAGGACTGGCAGTCCACGAGCGGCGTCAACCAGGACGAGGAAGCCATCAAGCTCGTCGAATACCAGAACATGTACCAGGCCAACATGAAAGTCATGTCGGTCGCCAACGCCCTGTTTGACGCCACGCTGGCGATGATGGGTTAAGGAGCAAGCATGCGTATCGCCACCGCCCAGTACCAGTCGAACATGAACGAGTCGCTCCGGCTGAACCAGGAGCGCCTCAGCAACCTGACGCAGCAGATGGCCGAGGGCAAGCGCATCCTCGTGCCCTCGGACGACCCGATCGACCACGTGCGCCTGTTGCGCCTGCAGCGCGAGGAAGCCGCGATCACCCAGTACCGCGACAATATCGCGACGGTGAAGATCCGCCTGACCAGGACCGAGGGCTACCTCGGCAGCATGGTCAACGACATCGCCGCCGGCCGCGACCAGATCGTCTGGGCACTCGACGGTTCGAACACCCCGGAAGACCTGAAGGCGATGATCGCGCCGCTCGAAGCCCTGCGCGACAGCCTGTTCTACAGCGCGAATACGGTCGATCAGGAGGGCAAGTACGTGTTCTCGGGCACGATGACCTCCAGCCCGGCGATGGCGCATGACCCCGGCGCCGAACCCGGTGCCCGCTACAGCTTCGGCGGCAACACCAGCGAGCAGCGCGTCGTCGTCGGCAATGGCCTCACACAGGTTGCGAACGACAACATCAAGGGCATGGAGCAGCTGCTCAACCGCATCGATGCGACCATCGCCGCCCTCGGCAGCGGCACGCTCGACGTCAACGATCCGGCCACCCGCACCGTGCTGGAAGCGAACCTGGACGGCTTCGACGAGGCGCTCGACCTGGTCTCGGGCAAGATCGCCGTCCTCGGCGGCAAGCAGAACATCCTCGACACGCTCGGGGCCAACCACAGCAACGTCAGCCTGTCGAACCAGATGGCGATCACCGACATCGGCCAGCTCGACATGGGTCTCGCGGCCACCCAGCTGAACGGTTACTCGACCGCCCTGCAGGCAACCTATAAAGCCTACAGCCGGATTGGCACGCTGTCCTTGTTCTCCGCCCTGTAATCGATGGACACCACGCTTCGCTCCCCTACCGCCGCCACCATCGGCACCGCCACGCTCGGCGCCGCGATCGCTCCCGCCAAGGCCGCACCGCGTCCCGCCCCGACGCAGCCGGCTGCCGCCGACCAGCCCGAGACGCGCCTGGCCGCACGCCCGGCCGTGCCCCCGCCGGCGCGGCGCACCCACACCGGTTGGGACACGCGCCTGCAAGGCGACGTCGCCAGCGCCCAGCAGGCCCAGGACTACCTGGAGCGGCTCGCCAGCCAGCTCGAATCCGTCAAGGCCGGGCTGAGCGCGAAGCTGGCCGGCATGAAGAGCGGCGCGCGCGACCTCGAGGCGCGGGTGCGCCAGCTCAGCGTGGCGATTGCCGAACGCACGGCCAAAGCCGGCGGCGCGGTCGACGCCCGCCTCGAATTCTCCGCCGGCGAGCCGGCCCGCCAGCGCTTCCGCATTACCGACCTCGAGGTCGACGCGCTGCAGGCGGCCGCTCCCGTGTCGCTCGCGTTTTCGGTCGGCGCGGCCGGCGGCCCGCAACTGGCGGCCACCTTCGAGCCGAACATGACGCCCGAGCAGATCGCCGCACGCCTGGACCGCACGCTGGCACCGCTGAACGTGCGCACCGGGTTGGACAAGCAGGGCCGGATCGAATTCACCACCCTTGAGGCGAACTGGCCAGCGGTACGCGACGGCATCGCCATCTCGGGCCGCGGCCGTGTCGGCACCGAGGCGGTGGCGCCCGACGTGAAACTGCAGGAGCTCGAGACCGGCAACCCCGACGCGCTGCGCCAGAGCCTGCGCGAAGTGGTGCAGGCTCTGGAGCGTGTACGCCGTTCGCAGGCCGCCGCCAGTGCCGCCTTGAGCGCGGCCATGCAGCGCGCCGCACAGCCTGAAATCAGCCCCGAAGCCCTGGCCCTGACGGCGCAGGATTTTGCCGCCACCGCGGCTAGCCACGATTACGAGTCGCTGCTGGCGATCACCTCGGCCCTCGTCGGCGTCAGCCGCGAGCGCGTGCTGGCGCTGCTGGGAATGCGCTAAGAACCAAGCGTAGGGTGGACCGCCTCCACCCGGGTTTATCCGATCTCGCGGCGTGGGTGCCGTCCGCGCGTTCAAGCGGCCGATGCGCATGCGCGCATATTCCAGCGTGCGTCAAACGCGTGGACGGCATGCGCCACGGATAATCGACCTCCAGATGGAGCCGTCCCCCCTACGTCTCCGCCACCACCGGCCGTTCCCCGATCTGCTGCCGCCACATCGCGTAATACAAGCCACGCGCCTCGACCAGCTGCGCGTGCGACCCGCTCTCGACCACACTGCCCTTCTCCAGCACGAAGATCGTATCGGCATGCATCACGGTCGAGAGCCGGTGCGCGATCAGGATCGTGATCTGCGCCGCCCTCTCCGGGATCTCGCGCACGGTATTCGTGATCTGCTCCTCGGTGATCGAATCCAGCGCCGATGTCGCCTCGTCGAAAATCAGCAGCGCCGGCCGGCGTACCAGCGCCCGCGCGATCGACAATCTCTGCTTCTCGCCGCCCGAGAGCTTCATGCCCCGCTCGCCGATGACCGTCTCCAGCCCGTCCGGCGAACGCTCGAGCAGGCAGGCGCAGGACGCCTGGCGCATCGCCTCGATGATCTCTTCGTCGGCCGCATCGGGCTGCACGAAGCGGATGTTGTCGCGGATCGTGCGGCGAACAGGTAGGTTTCCTGGGTCACGAACCCGATCTGGCGGCGCACCCGGTTGAAGCGCAGGTCGGTGGTCGCCACGCCGTTGTACGACACCTCGCCGCCGTTCGGCGTGTGCAGCCCGACCAGCAACTTCACCGGCGTCGACTTGCCCGAGCCGGAGGACGCGACGAACGCGAATCGAATCCGGGTCCCCTGCCCTGCGCTGCGTCACGTGGTCGATTATGGTGCCGAAGATGATTGGATCGACCAGGGCCAGCACCTGGGCGATGGCGGCGAACAGCAAGGCCAGCAGGGCGAGGCCAGTGGGGTTTCAGGTAGGTCCAGAGGATGCGCATGGACTCATGTTAGCAAGCCCATCGACGTGGAAGCGTCTCGCAGGGTGGACGGCTATACCCGGGCGCCGGGCAATCAGGCGGCGCGAGCGCCGTCCACGCGTTCAAATCCGCCCCGAACCACGGACAGGCTGAATGTAGACCAATGCTGAATGTAGACCGATTGAACGCGTGGACGGCGTACATGCCAATGGTCCGCGAAGGCCCAGGTATAGCCGTCCACCCTACGGCGCGGCGCCAAACGGTAAGGACGAAAAAAAACCCGCTGCGAACAGCGGGTTTTTTCGGCTCCAGCGCGGACGATTCGGCCGCAGCGGGATTTATGCGCCTTCGCGCGAGGCCTTCTTGCGCTCGTGCTCTTTCAGGTAACGCTTGCGCAGGCGGATCGACTTCGGCGTGATCTCGACCAGCTCGTCGTCCTCGATGAACTCGACGGCGTATTCGAGCGACATCTGGATCGGCGGCACCAGGCGCACGGCTTCGTCGGTACCCGACGAACGCACGTTGGTCAGCTGCTTGCCCTTGATCGGGTTGACGACCAGGTCATTGTCGCGCGAGTGGATGCCGATGATCATGCCTTCGTACACCGGGGTGTTGTGCTCGACGAACATGCGGCCGCGGTCCTGCAGTTTCCAGATCGCGTAGGCAACGGCGGCGCCGTCGTCCTGCGAGATCAGCACGCCGTTGCGACGGCCAGCCAGTTCACCCTTGCTGTTGTCGACCGGTGCGTACTCGTGGAACACGTGGCTCATCAGGCCGGTGCCGCGGGTCAGGGTCATGAATTCGCCCTGGAAGCCGATCAGGCCACGCGCAGGGATCAG
>JBBWZO010000222.1:0-31209 GCA_039649125.1 Massilia sp.
GCCGGACCGCGCAGGCCGCGCGCGACGTGCTGGGCGTCCGCCAGGCTGGTGACGGTGGCGCCGCCCGGGACCGGCACGCCGGCCTGCTCGAGCAGGGTCTTGGTCAGCTGCTTGTCGCTGGCGATGCCGACCGCGATCGAATTGGTGGCGCCGGTGATGGTCGCCTGCAGGCGCTTCTGGCGGCTGCCCCAGCCGAGCTGGAACAGGTTCGCCTCGTCGGTAATGCGCAGCGCAGGGATGCCGCGCCTGAGCGCCGCGTTGACCACGGCGCCGGTGCTGGTGCCGATGGCGTAGTCTTCGGCCGTCTCGTGCAGCTGCTCGAGGGCGGCGGCGAGGTCGTAGTCTTCGCCGCGCGCCAGCGTCTTGATCATCGCCAGCGCGACCTCGAGCGCCTGGCCCGCGACCTGCTCGGTGCGGTAGCCACAGACGACGCGGCGCACGCCAGGCTTGCGGGGCACGTCCAGGCTCTGGCTGAACTCGGCCGGCGCCCCGGCCAGGCGCTGCAGTTCCATCACGACCGGTTCGACGGCGTCGGCCAGGCAGGCCAGGTTCGCCAGGCGCGCCGAACTTTCCGCCGGCAGGCTCGGGAGCAGGGCCAGCACGCGCGCGCCCAGCCCTGGCGCAGGCGCGGGAGCGGACGACGCGGCCGCGTCGAGCACGGCCATCAGGCAGGGCGTGTCGCTGAACAGGTTTGGTCCGCGCAGGAAGCGTTTTTCGATGATTCTCATGAGATCGGGTTCCGTTTCGTTACATTTTCCAAGAAATCGCGCAGCGACGGCGACATCGGCCGGGCCTGTGGCTCGTCCTCCGTCGGCAGGTACCAGCGGCTGCCGGCCGGCAGCAGGTGCAGGCGCACGTCGATCAGTTCCGGCGTCGCGCGGTCGCGGATGTCGGCCATGTTGGTGTCCATCGTGCGGCCGTCGACCACGGTCACCGAGCCTTCGCCCAGCACTTCGATGCCGCGGCCGCGCTCGATCACGAGGGCCGTGTCCTCGTCGATGCCGATGCCCTGCAAATACGGGTTCTGCGCCACTACCGACAGCAGGCGCGCCAGGCGCTGGCGCTCCGAGAAGTGCTGGTCGATGACCACGCGGTGCAGGAAGCCGAGCCCGGCGGCCAGGCTGACCGCGCCTTTTTCGGGCAACAGGTCGGTCTTGCCCTGGGCCAGCATGTGCCCGGACATGGCCGAGGCGCCGGCGCTGGTGCCGCCGATGCAGGCGCCGCGCACCTTCAGGGCGGTGTGCATCTCGGCGTCGAGCGCGGTGCCGCCGATGATGGCCAGCAGGCGCTTCTGGTCGCCACCGGTCATGAAGATGCCGTCGGCCTCGGCCACCATGCGCACTTTCGCTTCGTCGTTGGCGTCCTGGCGGTTTTCGAGGCGCAGGTGGGAGCGCCGGCGCACGCCGAGGTCGCCGAAAGCCTTGTCGTACACTTCCCACATCTCGTCGGCGATCTGGCTGGCCGCCGTGATGACGACGATACGGGCGTCGGCACCGCCGGCCAGTTCCACGAAGCGGGTCAGGATGGCCTTGTCGTGCTTGCGGTCCTCGCCGCCGCCGATGATGACGAGGTGGCCGTGCGTTGATGTTTGGTGCGGTTCTGTTTTCATCTTATTCTTCGATTTTTCCGGTTGGCATATGGGTGTTGCTGCAGGAGGCGGCTTCCGTTTTCGTGACCGCGATCAGGCCGGTGTCGGCATCCTTGTCGATCAGGTCGATGCCGCGCTGCAGCGCCTGCTGCAGAGGCATGCCCTGTTCGATCCACCCGTAGACGGTACGCGCCAGCATGTGGCGGATGATGTGTTCGCCGATGCCGGTGGCGGCAACCGCGCCCAGCGGGCCGGCGTAGAAGCCGCTGCCGATGATCGGGGTGTCGCCGACGCGTCCGAGCAGGGACGGCGCCGAGCCGCCGGTCGAGCCGGCGACCGCGAAGTGGCCGTCCGGGCCGCGCACGACGGCGCCGACGGTGTCGTGCGCGGCGCTCGGCGGCAGCTGCAGCGGGGTCTTGTAGTTCCAGAAGCGCTCGAACAAGCGGTTGTCGATGCCCGGCATCATCGGCACCGACCCGGCCAGTTCCGTCAGCACCTTGGCGTGCTTTTCGCGCTGGCTGTCACGGATCGGTTGGGAGCGTTCCAGCCCGAGGGCGCGGGCCAGGCGATCGGCGCCTTCGCCGGCCAGCAGCACGTGCGGCGTGTCGGCGACGGCGCGCGCCAGGTGGACCGGGTTGCGCACGTCGCGCACGCCGACGATCGCGCCCAGGCGTCCGCGTGTGTCCATGACCGAGGCGTCCATTTCGATGGTGGCGCCGTCGAGGCACAGGACCGAGCCGGTGCCGGCGTTGAAACGTTCGTCTTCTTCGAGCACGACGACCGCGGCGATGGCCGCGTCAAGGGCGTCACCAGTTTCCAGCATTTTGTCGCGCCCGCGGCGGGCCGCGCGTTCACAGCCATCCGTGAACGCGAGCGGTTCGCCCGCGCCGCCGTGCGTGACAATGGCAAAACCTTGTAAGTTGTTCGGCACCTGTATTTCCCCTCGGAGTGTTCTTGCTGTTATTGCCTTCGTGCTCGTTACGCGTGGCTATCTGATACAGGATTATGCGAGCGGGGATAGAGAACACCTATCGGTTGTGTCGCCGTGTCAATGTAAGAGGAAACTTACAACGAAGACAACATTTTACGAATGCAAACGGGTGGGGTGAGCACGGATGGCGCGGTGCAACTCCTGGGCTACCTGGGCGCGGATCGGCTCCGATACATAACTGCCGATTTCGACACTCACATCGCGCGATTCGAGGCGGATCAGCTTTTGTACGCGCGGCGCAGGCGGATGCACGCGCAGGCGGCCCGGGTCGAGCCGGATTTCCTCGCGCCGCCCGGCGTCGATGCGCTCGACGATCAGGCAGCGCTCGGTCAGCGCGATGCGCTCGACGTCGAGCGCGTGCCGCGCGTAGTGCAGCAGGGCCAGCCCGACCGCCGCCATTTCCAGCAGCGCGAAGGCGAACACGATCCAGATGCCCTGCAGCAGGAACACCAGGGCGATGCCGAAGGAGGCGCTGCACAGCAGGGCGTAGACGGCCACCGACTGCCGCGGCGTGAGCGAACAATTGCGTTTCAGGGTCCAGGAATGCGTCACGGCCGTCCAGTCCGGGCATACCCGGGCTGCATACGCGGGGATGCAGCGGCGCGCTGCGCCGGTGTGCGGCTGCCGTGGTCGAAGTGGGCATCCATTGCAAGTCCGGTGGGGAAGGTGAATCCAGTATAGCCAGGCTGCGGGAAGGGCGCCGCGCGTGACCGGCAAGCAACGCGGACGCTCGGGCGTTCGCCACGATAAATGGATTCTGGTAAAATCTCGCCCCTTTTCTCAGCGCGCCCAAGGGCAAAGGCACACATGACGAACGCTTGCGGCGTCGATTTCGGCACCTCGAATTCCACGGTTGGCTGGATCGGTTCGGCCACACAATCGGCCCCGGCCGGCTCACTTTCCGGCACGCAGTCGGGCAACACTTTGCTCGCCCTCGAGGACGGCAAGCCGACCCTGCCGTCGGTGGTGTTCTTCAATGCCGACGACGAGGAAGTGCGCTACGGCCGCGCCGCTCTGGCCGACTACCTCGCCGGTTATGAAGGGCGCCTGATGCGCTCCCTGAAAAGCCTGCTCGGGACCAGCCTGATGGACGGCCAGACCGAGGTCGGCGGCCGCGCGCTGCCGTTCCGGCTGCTGCTGGCCCAGTTCATCGGCGAGGTCAAGCGCCGCGCCGAGCGCCAGGCCGGCCGCCCGTTCGAGCACGCGGTGTTCGGGCGCCCGGTCCATTTCATCGACGATAACAGGCACGCCGACCAGCTGGCCGAGGATACCCTGGCCGAAGTCGCCCGCAGCGTCGGCTTCAGGGAGGTGGCCTTCCAGTACGAACCGATCGCCGCCGCCTTCGACTACGAATCCCAGATCGACCGCGAAGAGCTGGTCCTGATCGCCGACATCGGCGGCGGCACCTCGGACTTCTCGCTGGTGCGCCTGGGGCCCGGCCGGGCCGGCAAGCCCGATCGCCGCGACGACATCCTCGCCACCGGCGGCGTCCACATCGGCGGCACCGACTTCGACAAGTACCTGAGCCTGGCCTCGGTGATGCCGCTGCTGGGGTATCGCAGCGCGCTGCGCTCGGGGGCCGAGATCCCGTCGAGCTACTACTTCAACCTGGCGACCTGGCATACCATCAACCAGGCCTACACGCGCAAGAGCATAGGGCAGCTCGACGAACTGGTGCGCGGCGCGCGCGAGCCGGCGAAACTGGCGCGCCTGAAGCACCTGATCGACGAGCGCGCGGGCCACTGGCTGGCGATGCAGGTCGAGGCGGCGAAGATCGGCCTGTCGGCGCAGGAAGCGGTGACGCTGGAACTTGACCGCCTGGCGCCGCCGGAAAGCCTGCCGGTGCAGCGCGCCACCTTCGAGGAAGCGATCGGCCAACTGCTCGACAGCATCGACGCGACCGTGCTGCGCCTGCTCGGCGAAGCAGGCGTGGCACCTTCCGCGGTGGATACCGTGTTCTTCACCGGCGGCTCGAGCGGCGTCGGCCTGCTGCGCGAACGGATCGGCGCCCTGGCTCCTGATGCGCGCAAGGTCGAGGGCGACCTGTTCGGCAGCATCGGCGCCGGGCTGGCACTCGACGCCCTGCGCAGATTCGGCTGAGCGTGTTTTACCAAAAGGAACGGCATGAGTATATTTGAACGTCCGATCGTGATGCTCGACTTCGAGACCACGGGACTGTCGCCCGCGATGGGCGACCGCATTACCGAAGTGGCGGCGCTGCGCATCGAGGGCGGGCGCGTGACCGAGCGCTATGTCTCGCTCGTCAACTGCGGTGCGCGCATCCCGGCCTTCATCACGCAGCTGACCGGCATCACCCAGGAGATGGTCGACGGCGCGCCGCCCGCGCGCACCGTGGTGCCGGAACTGCTCGACTTCATCGGCGGCGATACGCTGTCGGCGCACAACGCCAGCTTCGACGAGAAATTCCTGCTCGCCGAAGCCGAGCGCCTGGGCCATGCCTGCGGCCACGCCTCCCTGGTGTGCTCGCTGAAGCTGTCGCGTCGCGTCTTTCCGGGCATGCCGAGCTACAAGCTGGGCCAGCTCTCGCGCCAGCTCGGCATCGCCTTCCGCAGCGCCGCCCACCGCGCCGAGGCCGACGCCGAAGTGGCGGCCGAAGTACTGATCCATATCGGCCGCCATCTCGGTTCCTCCTACGGACTGGCGCAGGTGGCCCCGGACCTGCTGGTCTCGGTGAACAAGCTGGCCGCGGCCAAGGTACATGCCTACCTCGGCAAATACGCAGCCGAAAAAAGGGCGACGCAGGCTTCCTGATCGCTTTACAATGCCGCCACCATGATGCGTCGTTGTGCGGTCCACGTCCTGCTGTCGCTGCTCCTGCTGGTGTCCCAGCAGATGGCGTTCGCGCATGCGCTGACGCATTGGACAGGGCAGTGGTCGGGGCACGGAAGCGCGCAGTGGTCCGGTCAGCCGCCGTTGCTCGCGGCCGATGCCGACCGCGATCTCTCGACCTCGGTCGCCCAGGACCGCAGCTGCAGCCAGTGCCTGGCCTTCGCGCAGCTGGGCTCCCTCGCCGGCAGCACCGCGCGTGCATTCGCACCGCTCGATCCGGCCGGCGAACCGGCCGCGGTCCCGGCCAGCGGCCACGCGCGGCCGCGTAGCGCCTGCGTCTTCGATTCGCGCGCACCGCCTTCCTTCGTCTAGAGATTTTCCGTGCATATCCCGGCTTTCCGGCGCCGCCGGAGGCTGCCCGTCATTCTCTCGTCGAACTGGAAGCACACCATGAAGAACACCATCATGCCGGTGGCGCTTGCCGCCGCCTTCTCACTCTGTTCATCGGCTGCCGCCGCCGAAACGCCGGAACTGGCCGCCATCCGCAACGAGATCCGCCAGATGAAGGAATCCTACGAGGCGCGCCTGCAGGCCCTCGAGCAGCGCCTGCAGGAGGCGCAGGCCGCGGTGGCCGAAGCGCAGAACGCGGCGGCCGCGGCGCAGCAGGCGGCTGCGGGATCTCCGTCCACGTCCACTGCGCCGGCCGCGCCCCACGCTGGACCGGCGCGCGTCGCCCAGACCGACAACAGTTTCAATCCGAGCATTTCCCTGGTGCTCGGCGGCAGCTTCAGCCGCCTGTCGCAGGACCCGGAAACCTACCGCTTCGGCGGCTTCATACCGCCCGAAGGCGAAGTCGGGCCGGGCGCCCGCAGCTTCAACCTGGGCGAGTCGGAGCTGACGATGTCGGCCAACATCGACCCGCGCTTCGCCGGCCAGCTGACGGTTGCCCTGACGCCCGAGAACGAGGCCGAGGTCGAGGAAGCCTTCGTCCGCACCCGTGCGCTGGGCAGGGGCTGGAACCTGAAGGCCGGGCGCTTCCTCTCGGGCGTCGGCTACCTGAACGGCCAGCACAGCCACGCCTGGGACTTCGTCGACGCGCCGCTGGCCTACGGCGCCTTCTTCGGCGGCCAATACAAGCCGGACGGCGTGCAGGCGCGCTGGCTGGCGCCGCTCGACACCTTCGTCGAGATCGGCGCGGAACTGGGCAGCGGCCGCAGCTTCCCCGGCAACGACCGCAACAGGAACGGCGCCAACGCGACCACCGTATTCGCCCACGTCGGCGACGACATCGGCGCATCCAGCAGCTGGCGCGCCGGCTTGTCGTACCTCCGCACGAGCGCGTCGGGACGGGAATACGAAGACGGCGGCGTGACGAACGCCTTTACCGGCCGCAGCACGATGTGGGCGGCGGACGCGGTCTACAAGTGGGCGCCGAACGGCAACCCGACCCGGACCAATTTCAAGCTGCAGGGCGAGTACATGCGGCGCAAGGAGCGCGGCGAGCTGGCCTCCGGCGGGCTGGCGGACGCCTACGCCGCCACCCAGTCCGGCTGGTACCTGCAGGGCGTGGTTCAGTTCATGCCGAACTGGCGTGCCGGCCTGCGCTACGACCGCCTCGATGCGGGCTCTCCCTTCATTGGTTTGGTCGAGAGCGGCGTGCCGGGCAGGGACGCTTTGGCGGTGCTGGGAGGCTACAAGCCGAAGCGCACGAGCGTGATGCTGGACTGGAGCCCGTCGGAAGTCTCGCGCCTGCGCCTGCAGTACGCGCGCGACGAGGCGCGCCCGGGCGCCACGGACAACCAGCTCTTCCTGCAATACATCATGAGCCTGGGCGCGCACGCCGGGCACACGTTCTGAGGACGATCCCATGAAACCGATTCTTCCGAAACTGTTCGCCGCCTGCGTACTGGTATGGGCCGCAGCCGTGACGCCGGCCCAGGCGGCATTGAACGTGCTGGCCTGCGAGCCCGAGTGGGCGGCCCTGGTCCAGGAACTGGGCGGCGACAAGGTCAGCGTCTCGAGCGCGACCAATGCCCTGCAGGACCCGCACCGGGTCGAAGCGCGGCCCAGCCTGATCGCCCGTACCCGCAATGCCGACCTGCTGGTCTGCACCGGACTGGACCTGGAAGCGGGCTGGCTGCCGCTGCTGGTCCAGCAGTCCGGCAACGCGAAGGTCGCGCGCGGCCAACCCGGATTCTTCGAAGCCGGCATGTTCGTGCCGCGCCTCGACGTGCCCGCCAAACTCGATCGTGCGGAAGGCGACGTGCACGCCTACGGCAACCCGCACGTGCACCTCAACCCCCACAACATCGCGCTGGTGAGCGCCCAGCTGGCGAAACGGCTCGCGAACGTCGATCCGGCGAATGCCGCCGTGTACGCGGCGCGCCAGGCCGACTTCAGTGCCCGCTGGTCGAGCGCCGTGCGCAAGTGGGAAGCCCAGGCGGCGCCCCTGCGCGGCACCGCCGTGGTCGAGCACCATCGCAACATGGAGTACCTGCTCGGCTGGCTCGGCATGCGCCAGGTCGGCACCCTGGAGCCCAAGCCCGGGATCGAGCCGAGCGCCGCCCGGCTGGGGCAGTTGCTGGCCCGGCTGGAGCGCCAGCCGGCCAGGATGGTGCTGCGCGCGGCCTACCAGGACGCGCGCGCCTCGCAATGGCTGTCGCAGCGGGCGCGCATCCCGGCGGTCGTGCTTCCCTACACGGTCGGCGCCGACGCCCGGAGCCGGAACCTGTTCGCACTGTTCGACACGACGGTGGCGCGCCTGGTGGAAGCGGTACGCTAAGTGGTGCGCTAAGTGGAAAGCGTCGACTTCCTGATCGTGCTGCCAGCGTTCGTGGCGGGCCTGCTGGTACTGGCCACCCATATCCCGCTCGGCGCCCAGGTGCTGGGGCGCGGCATCGTGTTCATCGACCTGGCGATCGCGCAGATCGCGGCGCTCGGCGTGATCGTCGCCGGCGCGCTGGAGCTCGACCCGCACGGCTGGACCATGCAGGCGGCGGCCGGCGTGGCCGCGCTGCTCGGCGCCTTGCTGCTGACCTGGACCGAAAGGCGCTGGCCCGAGGTGCAGGAGGCGCAGATCGGCGTGCTCTTCGTATTGGCCGCCAGCGCCGGGCTGCTGCTGGTTGCCCGCAACCCCCATGGGGGCGAGCACCTGCAGGACCTGCTCGCCGGGCAGATCCTCTGGGTCAGCTACGGCCAGCTCGTCGTTCCGGCGCTGGCCACGGCGCTGATCCTGGCCTTGCTCGCGCTGCTGCGCGACCGGCTCGGGCGGCTCGGCTTCTACCTCGTGTTCGCACTGGCCGTCACCAGTTCGGTGCAGCTGGTCGGCGTCTACCTGGTATTCGCCAGCCTGATCGTGCCGAGCCTGGCTGTGCGCCACTACCGCGGGGGGCACAGGCTGCCGGTCGCCTACCTGGTCGGCATCGGCGGCTATGCGGCCGGACTGGTGCTGTCGGTGATGCTCGACCTGCCGTCGGGCGCGCTCATCGTCTGGTGCCTGGCGCTGCTGGCCATGCTCGTCTACGGACTGGGACCGAAGCGCCCCGCGTCCGGCTGAGCGCTTCCGGCCCCCTCCCCGCAACCCGCCGCGCGAGGCGGCCGGCGGGCTCTTTCATGCCCGCGCAGGAGTGCACGATTGCGCATAGTCAAACAGGTGGCGCAGTGGCTTCATTAAAATTTTGTTAATACTTATGAGGCCGCTTCCTGCGGCCGCGCTACTCAGCACTGCCTGGCACTATCTAACGCTACATAACACTAGATAGCACTACGTGGCACGGCAAAGCGCTGCCTGGCGCAGCGCAGCGCCACGTCGTGCCAGGCAGTGCCGCATAAGGCCACGCCAACGCTTCCGACGCCGACGTCCCAACAGGGGGAACAACATGAATCGCCAGAAGCTCCAGAACGAGAGCCAGCAGACCTACATGTGGTTCCGCGAAGCCGCCGAGCGCGGCAACGCCTATGCGCAGTTCAACCTTGGCCTCATGTACAAGAAGGGCAACGGGGTGCCGCGCGACGACGCCGCCGCCGTGCGCTGGCTGCGCATGGCCGCGTTGCAGGGGCTGGCGTTTGCCCAGAACCACCTGGGCGCGATGTACTACCACGGCCGCGGCGTGCAACGCTGCGACCACGAGGCGGCGCGCTGGTTCCGCCGCGCGGCCGAACAGGGCGACGCCTCGGCCCAGCAGAACCTGGGCCACATGTGCCGCGAGGGCCGTGGCGTGGCGGTCGACCCCGAGCGGGCGCTGTCCTGGTATTACCGGGCGGCCGAGCAGGGCATGGCCGGGGCCCAGAACCAGCTTGGCGAGTGCTACCTGTACGGCACCGGCGCGCCCATCAATTATCCGCTCGCCATGGCCTGGTTCCGCAAGGCCGCGCTGCAGGACGACGCGCCGGCCCAGCTGAACCTCGGCCTGATGTACAAGCACGGCCAGGGGGTGGACGCCAGCGACAGCCAGGCGCTCTACTGGTTCCGCAAGGCCGCCGCCGCCGGCGAGCGCGGCGCCCAGCGCGAGCTCGGCATCGCCTATGCCCGGGGGCAGGGCGTGCCGGCCGATCCGCGCCGGGCCAGCGCCTGGCTGCAGCGGGCGGCCGGCCATGGCGACGCGGAAGCACAGTTCCTGCTCGGGACCATGTTCGCCAGCGGCCGCGCGCATGTGCCGGGCGAGCAGGACGAGGTGCGTGCCCTCGACTGGTACACGCGTGCGGCCGAGCAGGGGCATGCCGGCGCCCAGTACAACCTGGCCAACATGATCGCGCATGGGCGCGGTACGGCGGCCGACCCGCAGCGGGCCTTCGAGTGGTACCTCCGTGCCGCCGAGCAGGGGGCTGCGAATGCCCAGTTCAGCCTCGGCGTCATCTATGCCAACGGGCAGGGCGTCGAGAAGGACGACTTGCGCGCGGCGCATTGGTACCGGCTCGCCGCCGAACAGGGCGACGCCAGCGCCCAGAACAACCTGGGCGTGATGTACGCGAGCGGGCAGGGCGTAGCGCACGACGACCGGCTCGCCGTCTACTGGTACGAGCAGGCGGCCGAACAGGGCCACGCGCTGGCCCAGTACAACCTGGGCGGCATGTACAACAGCGGCCTCGGCGTCGCGCGCGACCCGGTGCGCGCCTACATGTGGATGCTGCTCGCGGCCGAAGGGGGCGACGCCACGGCCAACGTCAACAAGACCATCGTCGCGCGGCGCCTGAGCCCGTCGGAAATCGGATGGGCGATCGACCTGTCGCACAAGTGGCGCCTCAGCCACCGCGACGTGCTGCCGCAACGGCCGGGGTAGGGTGGACGGCTCCACCCGGACGGTCGATCGCCCTGGACGATAATGCCGTCCACGCGTTCACCCCCCCCTCGGTAACCTCGCGCCGATTCATCTGTTCGCTGAATGCGTGGGCGGCGCACACTGCGCGTTCATGCCCGCTTTGGGGTGGAGCCGTCCACCCTGCGCAGCACCAGGCCGGCGCCGTCCCCTTGTCAATATCGCTTCCTGCCGGGTTTCGCGCTATGATGCCGCCCGGCACATTTCGCCCATTACGACTCTGCTAAGAGAACAATATGCACATGAGACACGCAACGCTCGCCGTCGCCCTGATGGCGGCTTTCGGCGCCGTAAACGCTGCCCAACCCGCCGCCCAACCCGCTGTCACCCCAGGCGCGTGCACGACCGGCTCCGCGCTGACTTACCCGGTCACCCAGAAGGTCGCGCAGACCGACAATTACCATGGCACGACGGTCGCCGACCCGTACCGCTGGCTGGAAGACGCCAACAGCGCCGAGACCAAGAGCTGGGTCGATGCCCAGAACGCGGTGACCCAGGCCTACCTGGGCCAGATCCCGCAGCGCGGGGCGATCCGCCAGCGCCTGACCAGACTGTGGAACTACGAGCGTTATTCGGTACCGTCGAAGGACGGCGGACGCTACTTCTACACGCGCAACGACGGCCTGCAGAACCAGTCGGTGCTGTTCACGCTGAAGAACCTGGGCGACGTGCCGCGCATGCTGCTCGACCCGAACAAGCTGGCCGCCGACGGTACCGTGGCCCTGGCCGGCGCCGAAGTCAGCCCGGACGGCAAGCTGCTGGCGTACAGCACCGCGGCCTCCGGTTCCGACTGGAACGAGATCCGCGTGCGCGACATCGAGACCGGCAAGGACCTCGACGACCACGTCAAGTTCGTCAAGTTCTCGAATACGGCCTGGACCAAGGACGGCAAGGGCTTCTTCTACAGCCGCTACGACGAACCGAAGGAAGCCACCAAGCTGGCCGACGTCAACTACTTCCAGAAGCTGTACTACCACCGCATCGGCACCCCGCAGAGCGCCGACACCCTGGTCTATGACCGCCCGGACCAGAAGGAATGGGGCTTCGGCGGCCAGACCACCGACGATGGCCGCTACCTGGTCATCACGACCACGAAGGGCACGGCGCCGAAATACCGCGTGTCGTACAAGGACCTGTCCAGGCCGGACAGCAAGGTGGTCGACCTGATCGACAACTTCGACGCCGGTTACAGCTTCATCGACAACGTCGGCACCGTGTTCTACTTCAGCACCGACCGCAACGCGCCGAAGAAGCGCATCGTCGCGATCGACGTCAGCAAGCCTGCCGAGTCCAACTGGAAGGAAATCGTCGCCGAGAGCGCCGACACCCTGGCCGGCGCCGACATCATCAACAACCAGCTGGTGCTGGAATACCTGAAGGATGCGCGCAGCGTCGTGAAGGTCGTCGACCTCAAGGGCACGCCGGTGCGCGAGATCGCGCTGCCGGGCATCGGCACCGTGGGCGGCCTGTCGGGCAAGCGCAACGAAACCGAGACCTTCTACTCGTACACCGGCTTCACCACGCCGACCACCATCTACCGCCTGGACATGAAGACCGGCCAGAGCACGGTGTTCCGCCAGCCGAAGGTCGACTTCAACCCGGCCGACTACGAGACGCGCCAGCAGTTCTTCACGAGCAAGGACGGCACCAGGGTGCCGATGTTCATCGTCTCGAAGAAGGGCATCAAGCTCGACGGCAGCAACCCGACCTACCTGTACGGCTACGGCGGCTTCAACATCGCGATGACCCCGGGCTTCTCGCCGGGCAACCTGGCCTGGATGGAGATGGGCGGCGTCTACGTGGTGGCGAACCTGCGCGGCGGCGGCGAGTACGGCGAAGCCTGGCACCAGGCCGGCACCAAGCTGCAGAAGCAGAACGTGTTCGACGACTTCATCGGCGCGGCCGAGTGGCTGGTCGCCAACAAGGTGACCTCGCCGGCCAAGCTGGCGATCGGCGGCGGCAGCAACGGCGGTCTGCTGGTCGGGGCGGCCATGACGCAGCGACCGGACCTGTTCGGCGCCGCGATCCCGATGGTGGGCGTGCTGGACATGCTGCGCTTCCACAAGTTCACGATCGGCTGGGCCTGGACCTCGGACTACGGCTCGGCCGAGAACCCGGAAGAGTTCAAGGCGCTGGTGAAGTATTCGCCGCTGCATAACCTGAAGCCGGGCACGGCCTATCCGGCGACGTTGGTCACGACCGCCGACCACGACGACCGTGTGGTGCCGGCGCACAGCTTCAAGTTCGCCGCCGCGGCCCAGGCGGCCCAGGCCGGCTGCAACCCGGTCCTGATCCGCATCGACACCAAGGCCGGCCACGGCGCCGGCAAGCCGACCGCGAAGCAGATCGAGGAAGTGGCGGATCGCTGGGGCTTCCTGAGCCGCGCGTTGAAGATGAACGAGCCGGCGACGGTGGCGAGCAAGTAAGCCTGTCGTCCGCGTAGCAGTCCCACATCGGGTGGCATGGGCCGCCTGGTGCGAGAAATGAAAAGGGCCGGTCGAATCCTGCGATTCAACCGGCCCTGTTGTTTATCCGCCCGGGGCGTCGCGTGGACGCGTCCGAGGCAGGCCAGCCGTTTCGCTGGCCCGTAGGGTGAACGGCGTTCGCGCCGCCTGCCTGTGCGCAATCGGGTCCAGCCGTCCACGCTGCGCCGCCGGCGAACCGCGCGTCAACTCAACGGTGGACGACGACCAATAACGCCTTCGCCTCGGTCTTCCCCGCATTCCTCAGCACGTGGTCCTGGTCGGCCGGATAACGCGCCGTCCCGCCGGCCTTCACCTTGCGCTTCGACGTGCCGACCTCGACTTCGATCGCACCGTTAATCACCGTCATATGTTCCTTCGTGCCCGGATCGTGGGCCTGCGAGGCCAGGGCGCCGCCCGGGGCCAGGGTCAGCTCGTACCATTCGTACTGCCCGGCCAGCTCCATCGGGCCCAGGATGCGCAAGGTATAGCCGGCGTGGGTGCCGGGCAGGGTGGGCGTCTCGTGGGCGTCGAGCACGCGGATGGATTCGACGTCGCGCGTTTCCGACGTCAGCAGTTCGCCGATCTGCACGCCGAGCGCGTTGGCCAGACGCCAGGTGACGGCGATGGTAGGATTGGCCTTTTCGCGCTCGATCTGCGACAGCATCGACTTCGACACGCCGGCGATGCGCGACAGGTCTTCCAGCGTCAGGCCGCGCGCCAGGCGCAGGCGCTGCAGGGTGGCGCCGACTTCGGGCGGAGCATTGTTGGTAGTTACCACGGTTTTCATCTTCAGGGCCAGCTCTGGTAGGGGAAGGTGCCGGACCTTGCCAAGTTCAACGGGCCGGCGTAATATCCATTATATTGAATTTATGTTCGAGATAACGAAAAAGCGGTGAAACAGCGAACCGTACCGCATTCAAGGCACGGTACAGCATGGGCTGGCCGACGGTCAAGCCGCCAACCACAGACGAGGAATGAAATGAGCGAACAAGCGAAGAACGCGTTTTACACCGGCCTGCAGCAGAACCTCTCCAACCTGCGCGAGCAGGGCCTGTTCAAGCCTGAGCGCGTGCTCGCCTCGCGCCAGGGCGCGCAGGTTCAGTCCGACGACGGCCGCACCCTGATCAATATGTGCGCGAACAACTACCTCGGCCTGTCGGGCGACCTGGAAACCCAGAAAGCCGCCGAAGCGGCGCTCCAGAAGTACGGCTACGGCCTGTCCTCGGTGCGCTTCATCTGCGGCACCCAGACTGTGCACAAGGAACTGGAACAGGCCCTGTCCCGCTTCCTGGGCACCGAAGACACGATCCTGTACGCGGCCGCTTTTGATGCCAACGGCGGCGTGTTCGAGCCGCTGTTCGACGAGAACGATGCCGTCATCTCCGATGCCCTGAACCATGCCTCGATCATCGACGGCATCCGCCTGTGCAAGGCGGCGCGCTACCGCTATGCCAACAACGACATGGCCGACCTCGAGAAGCAGCTGATCGCGGCCACCGAAGCGGGCAAGCTCCACAAGGTGATCGTCACCGACGGCGTGTTCTCGATGGACGGCACGATCGCCCAGCTCGACAAGATCTGCGACCTGGCCGACAAGTACGGCGCGCTCACGCTGATCGACGAATCGCACGCCTCGGGCTTCATGGGCGCGACCGGCCGCGGTACCCACGAGCACTGCGGCGTGATGGGCCGCATCGACATCATCACCGGCACCCTCGGTAAAGCCCTGGGCGGCGCGATGGGCGGTTTCACCTCTGCTCGCCGCGAAGTCATCGAAACCCTGCGCCAGAAGTCGCGTCCTTACCTGTTCTCGAACACGCTGGCGCCGATGATCGCCGGCGCCTCGCTGTCGGTCCTCGAGCGTATTTCGAAGTCGACCGAACTGCGCGACCGCCTGCACGAGAACACCGCCTATTTCCGCCGCGAGATCGAGCGCATCGGCTTCACCATCAAGCCGGGCACCCACCCGGTGGTGCCGGTGATGCTGTTCGATGCGCCGGTCGCCCAGAAATTCGCGGCGCGCATGTTCGAACTGGGCGTGCTGCTGTCGGGCTTCTTCTACCCGGTGGTGCCGATGGGCCAGGCGCGCGTGCGCGTGCAGCTGTCCGCCGCCCACACCCGCGAGCAGCTCGACACCGTGCTGGCCGCCTTCGAACAGGCCGGGCGCGAGCTGGGCATCCTCAAGAATAACTAAATATCAACCAGGAGCGTGTGGCAAAACCCACACGGCAAGGCGCATCGTCGAAGACAGTACGCTAGCACGGCGAGGCGAATGCAACGCAGCCACGGGGGATTTGCCAGGCGCTCCGAGGCTTCAAGGAAGACTATGGAACGTATCCTCATCATCGGCGCAAACGGCCAAATCGGCAGCGAACTGGTCACGGCGCTCACGGAACAGCATGGCGCCGACAACGTGCTCGCCACCGACATCGGCGCGAACAACGTCTACGGCGCCGCGCGCTACGGCCAGCTCGACGTGCTCGACAAGGACCGCCTGGCCACGCTGATTGCCGAGGAAGGCATCACCCAGGTCTACCAGCTGGCCGCGCTGCTGTCGGCCACCGGCGAAAAGGCGCCGTTGACGGCCTGGACGCTGAACATGGATGGCCTCCTGAACATTCTGGAAGTCGCGCGCGCGCGCCTGGAAGCGGGCAAGCCCCTGAAGGTATTCTGGCCGTCCTCGATCGCCGCCTTCGGCCCGAACACCCCGGCGGAAAACACTCCGCAGCACACGGTCATGGACCCGACCACGATCTACGGCATCAGCAAGCTGGCCGGCGAGCGCCTGTGCGAGTACTACCACACCAAGTATGGCGTGGACGTGCGCAGCATCCGCTACCCGGGCATCATCAGCTTCAAGTCGCCTCCGGGCGGCGGCACCACCGATTACGCGATCGCGATCTTCCACGCCGCGCTGAAAGGCGAGACCTACGAGTGCTTCCTCGGCCCGGAAACCACGCTGCCGATGATCTACATGCCGGACGCGATCCGCGCCACCATCGAACTGATGGACGCGCCGAGCGAGCAGGTCAGGATCCGTTCCTCGTACAACGTCGCCGGCGTGTCGTTCAACCCGCGCGAGCTGGCCGCCGCGATCAGGCGCGCCGTGCCGGCCTTCGAGATCGCCTACAAGCCGGACAGCCGGCAGGCCATCGCCGAAACCTGGCCGAAGAGCCTGGACGACAGCCGCGCCCTTGCGGACTGGGGCTGGAAGGCGCGCGTCGGCACCGAGGAGATGGTCGCCAGCATGCTGGAAAACATCGACATCGGCGCGACCGTCTAAGCTGCCGCAACGCGGCCAGGGCGCACGGTTTATCCTGTGTCGGGCGCTCTAAGCATCACATAAAAATAAGAACGAACAATTCGGAGACAATCCTTCAATGGACATGAGTGTTTTTGATCTTTTCAAGATCGGCATCGGCCCATCGAGCTCGCACACCGTGGGCCCGATGGTGGCGGCGCGCCGTTTTTTGCTCGACTGCGTGCTGGAGTGCGGCGCGCTCGACGAGGCGGTAGGCGTCGAGGCCCACCTGTACGGCTCGCTCGCGCTGACCGGCGTCGGCCATGCGACCGACAAGGCCGTGATCCTCGGCCTGATGGGCGAGACGCCGCAGACGATCGACCCCGACGCGGTCGAGGACAAGCTGGCCGAAGCCGAACTCGATGGCGTGCTGCGCCTGCTCGGCACGAAAGAGGTGCCGTTCACCGCGCGCACCTGCCTGGTCTGGCACAAGACAACGAGCCTGCCGGAACACCCGAACGGCATGCGCTTCGTCCTGCAGCTGCGGGACGGCAGCGTCATCGAACGCATTTTCTATTCGGTCGGCGGCGGCTTCATCACGGCCGCGGGGGAAACCCAGCGGGCGCAGGGTGCGCAGGAACCGTCCGCCATGGCCGTTCCGTTCCCGTTCAACACGATGGCCGAGCTGCTCGCGCAGGGGCGCGAGCACGGCCTCCCGATCCCGCACATGCTGCGTGCGAACGAACTGGTGCGCATGAGCGAAGCCGAGCTCGACGCCGGCCTGGACAACATCTGGAACGTGATGCGCGACTGCATCGCGCACGGCCTGGTCACCGAGGGCCAGCTGCCCGGCGGCCTGAACGTGAAGCGCCGCGCGGCGTGCCTGTGGAAGCAGGCACACTGCGTCGAAGGCAAGCGCGTGAACGAACTGCCGCACGATTCGACCCACCAGGTCACGTTGTATGCGATGGCCGTCAACGAAGAGAACGCCGCCGGCGGGCGCGTGGTCACGGCGCCGACCAACGGCGCAGCCGGCATCATCCCGGCGGTGCTGCGCTATTACGCCGACGACTGCCGTCCCGTGGATGCGGTGCGCGGCATCCGCGAGTTCCTGCTGACGTCCGCCGCGATCGGCATGCTGTGCAAGAAGAACGCCTCGATCTCGGGCGCCGAGGTCGGCTGCCAGGGCGAGGTTGGCGTAGCCTGCGCGATGGCGGCCGCCGGCCTCGTCGCGGCGCTCGGCGGCAGCAACGAGCAGATCGAGAACGCAGCCGAGATCGGCATCGAGCACCACCTCGGCATGACCTGCGACCCGATCGGCGGCCTGGTGCAGATCCCCTGCATCGAGCGCAACGGCATGGGCGCGATCAAGGCCATCACCGCCGCATCCTTGGCGCTGAAGGGCGACGGCACCCACTTCGTCAGCCTCGACAACGCCATCGAGACGATGCGCCAGACTGGTGCGGACATGCAGGTGAAGTACAAGGAAACCTCGCTGGGCGGGCTGGCGATTCACGTGGTGACGGTGAATCACGCGGCTTGCTGATGTTGCCTTGATCGGCTTATCCGATCATTCGCGATACGTAGGGTGGACTCCCGAGTCCACGCGTCTGTACCGGTTGCGCAAGGCCGGCGTTCGCACAAAACCGTCATGCAGGCGCCTCGATCGGCGCGGGTGTGACGATGCGCGGCGTGCGACCGCGTGGAATCGGGAGTCCACCCTACAACTGTGGTACGCAACCGTCGCCACCGTGGTCCCGAAAACCCCAAAAACTCGACCGCACACAGGATTCGCTGCGCCGCACTATAATAAAAGGATCAACGCGAGCCCAACCGGATCATCGAACCTGTATGCAATACGTGTCTACCCGCGCTACGAGCGCATCCGCTTCCCGCAATCCAGAAACCTTTTCGACCATTCTGCTCGGCGGCCTGGCCCCGGACGGTGGCCTGTTCATGCCGGCCGAGTACCCGCGCGTCAGCGGCGACGAGCTCAATGCCTGGCGCAAACTGTCATACGCCGAACTGGCCTGTGAAATCCTGCGCAAATTTGCCACCGACATCCCCGATGCCGACCTGAAGGCCCTCACCAGCAAGACCTATACGCCTGAGGTCTACCGCAACGCCCGTGAAGGCGAGAACCCGGCCGACATCACGCCGCTGCGTGTGCTGGAAGACGAGGGCGGGCAGAAGCTGCTCCTGCAGGCGCTGTCGAACGGCCCGACGCTCGCGTTCAAGGACATGGCCATGCAGTTGCTCGGCAACCTGTTCGAGTACGCACTGGCAAAGGAGGGCGACGAGCTGAACATCTTCGGCGCCACCTCGGGCGACACCGGCAGCGCCGCCGAATACGCGATGCGCGGCAAGCGCGGCGTGCGCGTGTTCATGCTGTCCCCGGCCGGTAAAATGAGCCCGTTCCAGACCGCCCAGATGTTCAGCCTGCAGGACCCGAACATCTTCAACATCGCCGTCGAGGGTGTGTTCGACGACTGCCAGGACCTGGTGAAGGCCGTCTCGAACGACCTGTCGTTCAAGGCGCGCCACAAGATCGGCACCGTCAATTCGATCAACTGGGCGCGCGTCGTCGCCCAGGTCGTGTACTACTTCCGCGGCTACCTCGCCGCCACCACCGACAACGCGCAGAAGGTGTCGTTCACGGTCCCGTCGGGTAACTTCGGCAACATCTGCGCCGGCCACATCGCGCGCATGATGGGCCTGCCGATCGACAAGCTGGTGGTGGCCACCAACGAGAACGACGTGCTCGACGAATTCTTCCGCACCGGCGTCTACCGCGTGCGCAAGTCCAGCGAGACCTTCCACACCAGCAGCCCGTCGATGGACATCTCGAAGGCCTCGAACTTCGAGCGCTTCATCTACGACCTGGTGGGCCGCGACAGCGAGCGCGTGCACGCGTTGTTCCGCAAGGTCGAGACGCAGGGCGGGTTCGACCTGTCCGGCGCGCCGGGAGCCGATGGCGACGAATGGCGCCGCGTCGGCGAGTACGGCTTCGTTTCCGGGAAATCGGTCCACGCCGACCGGCTGGAAACGATCCGCATGGCCTTCGACGACTACGGCATCACGATCGACACCCACACCGCTGACGGCATCAAGGTCGCGCGCGAGCACATGACGCCCGGGGTGCCGATGATCGTCCTCGAAACCGCGCTCGCCGCAAAGTTCAACGAGACCATCCTCGAGGCCCTGGGCACGGACGCCGAGCGCCCGGCGGGCTTCGAGGACATCGAATCGCTGCCGCAGAAATTCGTCGTGATGCGCCCGAACGTCGACGAAATGAAGGCCTTCATCGCCGCGCACACGGGACTGGCATGAACGCCGGCAGCGAAAAAACGGCGGACAAGCCGGCCGACAAGCCGGCTGAGAAGCCCGCAGCACGACCGCTGCTGTCGGTGCGCGAAGCGCTCGACACCCTGCTGGCGGCGGCGCGGCCCGTGCCTGAAGTCGAACAGGTGCCGACCCTGGAGGCGAACGGCCGCGTGCTGGCTGCAAGCGTGGCCTCGACTATCGACGTGCCTTCCGCCGACAACACGCAGATGGACGGCTACGCGGTGCGCGCCGCGGACTGCGTGAACGGCGGGGCGGTGCTGCGCGTGGTGCAGCGTATCCCTGCAGGGACGGTCGGCACGCCGCTCGAAGCGGGCACAGCCGCGCGCATCTTCACCGGCGCCATGATCCCGGAAGGGGCCGACGCCGTCGTGATGCAGGAGCAGTGCGAACTGGCCGGCGACATGGTCACCATCCGCCACACGCCGAAAAACGGCGAATGGATCCGCCGCGCCGGCGAGGACATCGTGGCCGGCTCCACCATCCTGGCGGCGGGCACCCGCCTGCGCAGCCAGGAGCTGGGACTGGCGGCGTCCGTCGGGCTGGCCAGCCTGCCGGTACGGCGGCGCCTGCGCGTGGCCGTGTTCTTCACCGGCGACGAGCTGACCATGCCGGGCGAAGCCCCCGGCGGCAAGCTCGCGCCGGGCGCCATCTACAATTCGAACCGTTTTACGCTGCGCGGACTGCTGGAGAACTTCGGCTGCACGATCACCGACTACGGCATCGTGCCCGATTCGCTCGAGGCCACGCGCGCCACGCTGCGCGAAGCGGCGCGCGCGCACGACCTGATCATCACCTCGGGCGGCGTCTCGGTCGGCGAGGAAGACCACATCAGACCCGCGGTCGAAGCCGAGGGCCGGCTGAACATGTGGCAGATCGCCGTCAAACCCGGCAAGCCTCTCGCCTTCGGCGAAGTGCGCCGCGGCGGGGAAGATGGCGGCAGCGACAGCGCCTTCTTCCTCGGCCTGCCGGGCAACCCGGTATCGAGCTTCATCACCTTCCTGCTGTTCGTGCGACCCTTCCTGCTGCGCCTGCAGGGCGTGAGCGGCCCGGTCGAGGCGCGCGCCTGGCAGGTGCGGGCCGACTTCAGCCTGCCGAAGGCCGACCGCCGCAACGAATTCCTGCGCGCCCGCCTGAACGCGGGCGGAGGGCTCGACCTGTTCCCGAACCAGGGCTCGGGCGTCCTCACCTCGACCGTCTGGGGCGACGGCCTGGTCGACAATCCGCCGGGGCGCATCATCAACGAAGGCGACATCGTGCGCTTCATCCCTTTCGCCGAACTGCAGCACTAGAGACCATGCACATCGAACTGCGATTTTTCGCCTCCGTGCGCGAGGCCGTCGGCCTCTCGAGCGAGCGCATCGAACTGCCCGCGGGCATGCGCACGGTGGGCGCCGTGCGCGAACACCTGATCGAACGCGGCGGCGCCTGGGCCACCGCCCTCGGCCACGAACGCGCGCTGCGCATGGCCTTCAACCATGTCATGTGCGGGCCCGAAACCGAGGTGAAAGAGGGCGGGGAAGTGGCGTTCTTCCCGCCGGTGACGGGGGGCTGAACTTTGACCGGACGGACGCGTTCCGGGGACTTCATACTACGTTTACCTATCCTCTGACGTAAAGGCTGCCCTTCGAGGATGTAGGGTGGACTCCCGAGTCCACGCGTTTCACCGCTTGATCACCGCCGACACTGTTCAAATGCGGGAACGCGTGGAGTCAGGACTCCACCCTACAGTTACCCGGCCTCTGACGTGACGGCCGTCATTCGAGATGTAGGGTGGACTCGTCATCGAGGCCTAGGGACCCCGATGACCACACGACGAATCTGCTCGACCGGCCGCAAGCTAGATCGCCGCGACCTGCTGCCTCTCCGCCAGCGCCAGCAGCTTCGCGCAATTGTCGTTGCGCCCGCCGAAGTCGGCCCAGGCCGTGGTGCGCGCCAGGTCGCGCCACTTCGCCAGCGCCGCCGCATCCATCTCCGCCACCCGCGCGCCGGCGCGGGCGTACACGCTGGCCACGGTGGCGTCGTCCGCCTGGGCCATGCGCAGCGCGAACTTCTCCAGGTCGGCGCCCACCAGCATGACCGCTTGCTGCTGGTCCTTGCCCAGGCGCTCGTAAATGGTTTTCGACATCAGGAGCGGCTCGAGCATGAACCAGTAGCCGCCGCCGCGCGCGGCAGTCAGCGAGCGCGAGACGTCCTGCAGCCGGAACGACATCAGTGAGGTCGAGGACGTGAACGCCGCGTCCAGCGCGCCGCTGCGCATCGCGTTGCGGATCTCGTTGGACGGCATGTTGACGACGGTGCCGCCGGCTTCCTGCAGGATCAGGTCCATTTCGCGCGAGCCGCCGCGCACCTTCAGCCCGCGCACGTCTTCGGGCGAGAGGATCGGGTTGCCGCGCGAGGCGACGCCGCCGGCCTGCCAGATCCAGCTGATGATGACCAGTCCCTGGTCGGCCAGGATGCGGTTCAGTTCCTTGCCGATGTCGGCATTCTTCCAGCCGTAGCCCTGGGCGTAGGAAGTCACCAGGCCGGGCATCAGGCCGATGTTGGCTTCCGGCGCTTCGCTGGCGGCATACGGAAGCGGCACCAGGGCCAGGTCGAGGGCGCCCTTGCGCAGCGCGCCGAACTGGGTGTTCGGGGCCATCAGCGAGGAGTTGGCGTAGATCGAGAATTTCAGCTTGCCGCGGGTGCGTTTTTCGACCTCGGCCGCGAACATGCGGCACAGGCGGTCGCGGAAGTCGCCTTCCATGACGCTGCCGCCGGGGAACTGGTGGGAAATTTTCATCGACTGCGAAGCCGCCCATGCGCTTTGCAGCCACAGCGGACTGGACGCGATCGCGCCCAATAAGGTCCTGCGGGCCGCAACGGGCCCTGTCTTCAACGACATATTCATCCTCCAAGATGGGTGAAACGGACTACCGGGCGGATCGTGCTGCGGTCGAGCGACAGGCATCGCCCCCTGCAAGCGCCTGTCCCAACAGGCAGAAGTCGCTGCTGGCGCGCCTGACGAGCGGGGCCTGCGTTGCTCGTCGTTGCATGGCTCGCCATGCGGCCTCCGTGCGCTTTGGCCGCGCCAGCCATCGCCATCCGCTTCCTTCTGCCTGCTGGGATAGGCTCTAAGAATATTCCTTCGATAATGCTTGTCAAGCAGAATCTTGTGATCTTAACAAATGCACTGTGAATATCACACGGTAGGGTACAGTTCGCCGGCAGCGGCGTACTTATCGTCCATCAAGGGGGAATCGGGAGCTTTCCGGGCTTATTTCTTGTCGAGGACGTCGCAGACGCCGCATTCGATGCCACGGCGCATGTTGCGATAACGCGACCCGATGAAGATGGCGGAGGCGACGGCTGCCCAGGCCAGGGCCGAGGGCCAGGCGCGCGCCACCGCTTCGCCGCGCAGCAGGTCGATGACCAGCAAGAGCAGGAACATCGTCACGACGGCGATCACGTATTGGCCGATCCAATGGGACAGTTTGGGCATGGCGGGCTCCTCGGTGCTTGCTCAGTGTTTGCTCAGGAACCGGCGCAGCGCGTCGTTGAACGCGCGCGGCTGGTCGATCATGGCGAAGTGGCGCGCGTTGTCGATTGCCGCCACGTCGAGATGCCGGGTTCCCGTCATCAGCTCCCGATAATACGCGAGCTTCTCGAGCGAGGAAATGCCCTGCTGGGCAGTATCCGGCGCATAGTAAGGCGCCAGTACCAGTACCGGGGCCGCGATCGACGGCAGGCGCGGGCGCAGGTCCTGGGCCAGCACGGCGGCGACATAGGCGGCCACGGTTTGTGGGTCGCTGCGCGCCGTAAGCCGGGCGGCGTCCTCGGCCTTGCCCATGTCGACCATGCCGATGCCGCGCATGTATTGCCGCTGCTGAGCCAGGAAGGCCGGCCCGGCCAGCGCGGCCATCTGCGCGCGCGTGCGTTCGGCCAGCGGCGCGCGCTGTTCGGGCGGAAGGTCTTCGGTGCGCGGCATGACGGGCAGGCCGTCGAGGCTGACCACGGCGCCGATGCGGGCCGGCTCGTCGGCGGCCAGCATCAGCGCCAGCGTGCCGCCCAGGCTGTGCCCGACCAGGGTCGGCTTGAGGAGCCGGTGCGCGGCGATCAGTTCCAGCAGCGCGCCGCGGGCGGCATCGAGCGGGTCGCCCGCGACGGCGGGCCGGCCGTCGAAGCCGGGCAGGGTAAGCACGTAGACCGTGTGGGACCCGGCGAACGCGCGCACCGTTTCCTGCCACACCCAGCCGCCGCTGGCGAGACCCGGTATCAGGACCAGGGGCCTGGGGCCGCTGCCGTGGCGCTCGACGAGCATGCCCTTGATCTCGAAGCGTTCGGCGGGCGCGGGCGCCGCGGCGGTGAAGCGGTTGGCTGCCGGCGGCCGCTCGGCAGCCATCGCAGGGAAGGCGGAGGCAAGGCTCAGTGCGCTCAATGCGCTCAGTGCGAAGAACAGGGATGCTTTCAGTTTCATGCTGGCTCCTGGTCGGGAATGAATATCGATTCGATCGGTTGCTGGAACATTCTGGAGATGGCGAAGGCGAGCGGCAGGCTGGGGTCGTAGCGGCCGGTCTCGATGGCGATGATGGTCTGGCGCGAGACGTCGAGCAGGTCGGCCAGGTGCGCCTGGCTCCAGCCCCTGGCCGTGCGCAGTGCGCGGATGTGGTTCTTCATCGCTCAAACAGGGTGCGCACGAGGGAGACGACCCCGAAGCCGCCGCACAGCACCATCCAGACGCTGAACATCGACAGGCGCGACAGGCCGGCAGTCTCCAGGAATCCGTAGGTGAAGGTGAGGCCGGCGGTGAGCGCGGCGGCAAGCGCCACGTTTTCCGGCAGACGCTGGCGCACGTAGTCGTCGGCACGGCGCAGGCGGCGCGCAATCGCCCAGATCGCGCCGGCGAACCCGATCATGGGACCGAGCAGGACCGCCATGCGCGTGGGACCTTCGGGCAGTGGCCGGCCGAAGCGAATGGCGAGGAGCAGCAGGCCGTACAGGGCGAGCGCGCCGAAGAGTTCGCGGTAATACGCTTTCAGGATGCGCTTCCGGTGCATGGGCCGCCCCGATATGTAAAGTACACTTTACATGCTAGGCTGGCTTCCGGTCCATGTCAAGCGCCCTTTACATCTGCCTGCGCATCTGCCAGATCGCGGCCAATCTCGACTACAATGCGCGTCCCACCTTTTGCCCCGATCCAGCATGTCACAGCAGCCCACCTCTCCCCGCGTCGCCGTCGTCGGCGGCGGCCCCGCCGGCCTGATGGCCGCCGAAATGCTTGCCGCGGGTGGCGCCAGGGTCGATGTCTACGATGCGATGGCGTCGAGCGCGCGCAAGTTCCTGCTGGCCGGGAAGGGCGGCATGAACATCACCCATTCCGAGCCCTTCGACGACTTCGTCGGGCGCTATGGCGCGCGCAGCGGCGAGGTGGCGGCCTGGCTGGAGCAGTTCACGCCGGAGCAGGTTCGCGCGTGGATCCACGGGCTGGGCATCGGCACTTTTGTGGGCACCTCGGGCCGGGTGTTCCCGACCGACATGAAGGCCGCGCCCCTGCTGCGCGCCTGGCTGCACCGCCTGCGCGAGGCGGGCGTGCGCTTCCACCAGCGCCACCGCTGGCAGGGTTGGCGCGACGGCGCGCTGCGCTTCGCGACGCCGGACGGGGAACTGAACGTGCGGCCCGACGCCACGGTCCTGGCGCTCGGCGGCGCGAGCTGGGCGCGCCTCGGTTCTGACGGGGCCTGGGTGCCGCTGCTGGCCGCCCGCGGCGTGGAGCTGGCGCCGCTGGCGCCGTCGAACTGCGGCTTCGACACCGGCTGGAGCGCGCACTTCAGCGAAAAGCATGCGGGCGCGCCGCTCACCACGGTCGCCATCGAATACGAGGACCGCGCGGGCAATCGCGCGCGCCGCCAGGGCCAGTTCGTGGTTACCGCCACCGGCATCGAGGGCAGCCTGGTGTATGCCTTGTCGGCGCCGCTGCGCGACCAGATCGCCGCGCGCGGCAGCACCACCATCTGGCTCGACCTCGTACCCGACCACAGCCTGGCGCGGGTGCGCGACGAGGTCGCGCGGCCGCGCGGCTCGCGTTCGCTGTCGAGCCACCTGCAGAGCCGGCTCGGGATCAGGGGCGTCAAGGCCGGCCTGCTGCGCGAATGCCTGTCGCAGGAGGACTACCAGGATCCGGAGCGCCTGGCCGCCGCGCTCAAGGCGCTGCCGCTCGTGCTGGAGCGTGCGCGCCCGATCGACGAGGCGATCAGCAGCGCAGGGGGCGTGCGTTTCGAAGCGCTGGACGGGAACGGCATGCTGCGCGCGGCGCCGGGGGTGTTTGTCGCCGGCGAGATGGTCGACTGGGAAGCGCCGACCGGCGGCTATCTCTTGAGCGCCTGCTTCGCCAGCGGCCGCGCGGCCGGGGAGGGCGTTCTGCGCTGGCTCGGTACGTCGTCAGGCGAATAGACCAGCTGCATTGCTGCAAACCCGCGTGCACGCGACGTGGACGCGGCCCGCTGCCGGGGAGTGTCAGGCTTGTGCAGCTCGGGTGCGCAGTTCAAGTGCGTAGCTCAGGCAGCCAGCCCAAGCAGCCAGTCAGCCATTGCGCCCAGATCGGGGACGGTGTGCGTCGGCCGTACGCCCAGTTCGTCGAATACGGCGCCCTGGCGGTCGATCCAGCACACCGGGAACCCGAAATGCGCCGCGCCGCTCGCATCCCAGGCATTGGACGAAATGAAGAGAATTTCTTCGCGTTTGCATCCCATCCGTTGTTCAGCCAGGCGGTAGACCCGCTTGTCCGGCTTGAATACCTGCACCTCCTCAACACTGATCAATTGATCGAATGCCCAATGCATCCCCGCGTTGCCGACCACCTGCCCGATCGAGTAACGGGAACCGTTGGAGAGGATGCCCAGCGGGAGGCCGGCCGATCTCAGCCGCTTTAATGCATCCAGGGTATCCGGAAAGGGGCTGAGGCGCAGGTATGCTTCGCTGAGCCGCTGCTGCGTTGCGGCATCGAGCGGCAAGCGGAGCTGGGCGCAGCCAAAGCGCAACGCGTCCCCGGTCACCATCTCGAAGTTCACGTACAGACCCATCAGGCTGCGCAACCAGGTGTACTCCAGCTGTTTTTGCCGCCACAGGCGTGCGAGAGCGTCTCCCTGGCCAGGGTAGATGTCGTCGCACAGGCGGACGACTGAATGGACGTCGTATAAGGTGCCGTAAAGATCGAATACGACCGCTCGAATGTCTTTCATGGCTAGGCTTTCCGGCAGAAGGGAGCAGCTGCTCCGCGGGTTGCGATTGACGAAGGAAGTATAGCCATCAGGCGACGCACGCATCCTCTAATGATCGAAGTGCACGTCCCCGCTGCCGGTGCGGCTGATGGTGCGCTGGGGCGGGTTGCCGTAGACGTCGATGTCGCCGCTGCCGCTCACCGCCGCCGTCACGGTCGCGTGCGCGGTCACGCTGGTGTTGCCCGAGCCGGCCTGGCGCACTTCCACGTCGTCGGCGCGCAGGCGCTGGGCGTCGAGCATGCCCGAGCCATTCGACGTGAGCTTCACGCTGCGCGCGGCGCCGGCCAGCGTCATGGCGCCGGAGCCCATCAGTTCCCCCTCGACCCGGTCGCCATTGCCGGCGTCGAGCGTCAGTTCGCCGCTGCCGTGCACGGCGGCGCGGGCCTGGCGGTAGCGACCATTGAACTCCAGGCTGCCCGAGCCGTTGAGCTCGAGCTCGATGCGTTCGCCCGTGAAACCGTTGACCCCGGTGTTGCCGCTGCCGTCGACGCCGAGGCGCTCCAGCGCCGGCAGGGTCAGCTCGACCTCGATAGGCTGGCGGTGCCGCAGGACGATGCCGCGCGTGCCGATCTGCAGCACCCGTCCGTCCTGGAGCGTCTCGATATTGGCGAGCAGGCGCTGCTCGCCGCGTACCACCAGCGCGGGCCGGGCTCCGTAGCGCAGGGTCAGGTCGATCGGCCCGCTCAGTTCGACGGCGCGGACCTCGCGCCCGACGGCGCGGGTCTCTTCGCTCACCATCCGCCCCTCGGTGCGCGGCGCCGATCCTTGGGCACGGAGCACGCTGTAGGACAGGCCGATCAGGACGAAGGCCAGGATCAGGAGGCTCAGGCCGACCCGGAACAAGGTGCGCATCGACATGCTCAGCTCCCCCGCAGCAGCGACAGGTTCATCTGCACATAGCGTTTCACGCCCAGCGCCGCGTAACGGGTGAGCACGAGCGACACCAGGAACAGCAGGATGCCGCCCGCTACCGAGGCCAGGCCGAGCGCGGTCTGGGTGGCGCGCGACTCCTCGTCCATCTCGGTCGCGATCCGGATGCCGCTGCCGGCCACCCGTTCGGCGCCGCGCAGCACGCGTGGAGCCGGCGAGGAGGCATCCGCCCCGCCGGAAGCGGCTGCGTCCTCGTCGGTGCGCATTTGCTCGGCGCCCTCCTGCTCGACGCTTTCCTGCTCAATCTCCACGCCCATGTCGCCGATCGACACCCGCGTCCTCACCCGTTCGTCGCCCCCGCTCCCGATGACATGGCGCAGCGGTCCGTCGAGCACCAGTTCGCTGGCGCCCGACAGGCCGCTCGCCGTCACCGCGATGCCGGTGACGTAGAAGGCGAAGGCGCCGAGGTAGAGCGCCGCCAAGAGCGAGCCGACCACCGCCGCCGGAATCACCATGAACAGGTTGAAGATCAGCAGGCCCAGCACCGAGACCAGCATGCGCAGCAGGCTGGCCGGGTTCTTCTGCTCGGCAAAGGCATGCATGTGGGTATTCGCGCGCAGCGTCAGGGCGACCTTCTTCGGGTCGTCCAGTTCGCGTGCGATCTCCTGCTCGCTGCGGCCGGCCGCGATGCCGTCCACGAAGCGCTGCTCGTACCAGGCCAGCGTCTTCGCCTGCAGTTCCGGCGCCAGCCCGAGCAGTGCGCGCTTGAGCGCGTCGAGGTATTCCAGTTTGCCCATATTACCCATATCGGCCGCGGCTCCGTCAGGCGTGGCCGAGCGCGAGCATCGAGAGCGGCAGCGGCCGGTGGACGCTGGCCTGCCCGGTGAAGAGTTCGGGTGCGACCAGCACGGCGGTGCTGGCGGCAACGAGGGCCGGCAAGGCCAGGGTGTGCAGTGCGGTCCGCAGTCCGCACAGTCCGGCGCCCGATGCTGTTGGGTGGGTCATTTCCTTGTCCGTCGTTCGGTTTGGTCGATGCTGTTACTGTACCGGGCCGACTGGCTGGCCGCCAGCGGCGTGCGACAGGCTGCCGTTTTCGGGCGCCAGGCGGTCGCCAGCGAGGATGGCCGCAGCGGCCTGCTGGCCGCTGCGCACCGCCGACTCGAGCGTCGCGGGGTAGTCGCTGGCCGTGTAGTCGCCGGCCAGCACGAGGCCGGGAAGGGCGGTGAGGTTGCCGGGACGCGCCAGGCCCGGGGTGCACGCGAAGGTGGCGCGCTTCTCGGTGATCACCCGGCTCCAAAGCGGCGCGCCCAGGCGGGCGTCGCCGAAGGCGTGCGCCAGCTGGGCCGCCACCGCCTGCGCCAGCGCCCCCTGGTCGAGCGTGGCGGCTTCCCGCGCCGCGCTGATCACCACCGCCAGCAGCCCGTTCTGGGCCGCGTCGAGCTGGCCGCGGTCGAAGGCGAACTGGCCGAAGCGCTGCGCCTGCGGTTCGTCGAGCAGCGCGCAGAAGGGCAGCGGCAGGCGCAGGTCCTCCGCGTATTGCAGGTAGCAGGTGGCGATCGGCTCGTAGTCGAAAGCGTCCAGTTGAACAGCCAGCGCCGCGGTCTCCGCGAACGGCGCCAGCAGGCCTGCGGCCGCGGCCGGAGGTGTCGCCAGCACCACGGCGTCGAAACGCTCGTCGCTCTGACCGCCGCCTTGCCCAGCCTCCACCAGCCAGCCCTCGGACAGGCGCACCACGGCACCGACCTTGGCGCCGCTACGCACGACGCCGCCCTGGGCTGCCAGGTAGCGGCTGGCCGCCTGCGGGAAGAGGGCGGAGAGTTCCAGCTTTGGAATCAGCATGTCCGAGGCCGCACGGCGCGCGGCCAGGCTGTCGCGCAGGGTGGCCAGGAACACATTGGCGGAGGCGCGCTCGGCCGGCGTGTTCAGCGCCGCCAGGCACAGCGGCTGCCACATCAGGCGGATCGCGCGCGGGCTTTGCCCGAAGCGCTCCAGCAGGACCGAGACGCTGACGTCCTCGTCCAGGCGCCAGCCCATCCAGCGCGCGGCGGTGAAGAAGCGGCCGAGCGCGAGCTTGTCTTCGCGTGTGAGCCCCTTGGCGCGCACCAGGGCGACGATCATGTGCCAGGGCGCGGGCAGGCGCGGCGCGGCGAAGTCGAGTGCGTCGCTGGCGGCGGGATAGCGCATCTGCAGCGGCAGGCGCAACAGGGCGTGCGCGGGATCGACGCCGACCCGCTTCAGCAGGCGCAGCGTTTCGACGTAGGCGCCGAGCAGGATGTGCTGGCCGTTGTCCAGGGTGCGACCCTGTACCTCGACGGCGCGCGCGCGTCCGCCCAGGGTGCGGCTCGCTTCGAACAGGGTCACGCGGGCGCCCTTGCGGGCCAGTTCGACGGCGGCCGCGCAGCCGGCCCAGCCGCCGCCGACCACGGCCACGCGCACCGGCTGGCCCGGGGCCCCGAAGCCCTTCCTAGCCGCGCACATAGGTCTTCCACGCCAGCCAGAGTTTGCGCAGCGGGGTGAGGGAAATGCGCTGGGTCAGCACGTGGAAGTTGTCGCGGTCGATCTCAATGAGCAGGGTGCGGTAGATCGCGGCCATCATCAGGCCGGGACGCTGGGCGCGCCGGTCTTCCTTCGGGAGCAGGGCCAGGGCCTCGTCATACATCGCCTGCGCGCGTTCGGTTTGAAAGCGCATCAGCGCCTCGAATTGTTCGCTGTGGCGGGCGTTCAGCAGGTCCGCCGCGGTGACCCCGAACTGCTGCAGCTCGTTGACGGGCAGGTAGATGCGGCCGCGGCGCGCGTCGTCGCCGACGTCGCGGATAATATTCGTTAACTGGAACGCCAGCCCCAGCTTCTCCGCGTACTGCAGGGTCTGCGGATTCGCAAAACCGAAGATGCTGGCCGAGAGGATGCCGACCACGCCCGCCACATGCCAGCAATACTTGCGCAGGCCCGGATAATCGAGATAGCGGCTCTGGTCGAGGTCCATCTCCATGCCGTCGATGATCGCCTGGAGGTGCTGCTCTTCCAGGTGGTAGACGTCGAGGTGCGGCTTCAGGGCCTGCGTTACAGGGTGCGTGGGCGTGCCCTTGTACATGGCCGACACTTCGGTGCGCCACCAGGCCAGCTTGATGCGGGCGAGCGAGGCGTCGGTCGCCTCGTCGACGGTATCGTCCACCTCGCGGCAGAACGCATACAGGGCCGTGATCGCACGGCGGCGTTCCGGCGGCAGGAACAGGAAGCTGTAATAGAAGCTGGAACCGCTCTGGACAGTCTTTTGCTGGCAGTATTCGTCAGGAGACATGTAAAAAAGGCAAGGTTAGGCGATGCGAATTCGCTATCTTAGCCGATGCGCGT
>JBBWZO010000169.1:0-6067 GCA_039649125.1 Massilia sp.
GCATCCCTGGTCTGCCTGGCGATCATCGGCGTCTACGCCTGGCGCATGCGCCGCTTCGACCGCGATCTTGCCCGCTCGCTCGGGGCATGCGCGCCGCAAGGCGACGCCGGGGTGGCCGGATGAGCGGCCAGAAGCGCTATTTCCGGCGCCTGTCCGGGTACTACGCCTGGTTCTGCGTCTGCTTCGCCGCTTTCCTGCTGGCCCTGACGGTGCTGGAGATCGAAGGCATGCCGCGCCTCTGGATCGGCCACCTGTTCATGTTCGCCACGATCTTGCTGTACGCCACCATCGGCGTCGTCAGCCGCACCTCGAACGTGACCGAATACTACGTTGCCGGACGCCGCGTGCCGGCCCTGTTCAACGGCATGGCCACCGCCGCCGACTGGATCTCGGCGGCCAGCTTCATCAGCCTGGCCGGCAGCCTGTACTTGTCCGGCTTCGACGCCCTCGCCTACATCATGGGCTGGACCGGCGGCTACTGCCTGGTCGCCCTCCTGATCGCGCCGTATTTGCGCAAATTCGCCCAGTACACGATTCCCGACTACCTCGCCGTGCGCTACGGCGGCGGCGCGGGCGGGCGCGGCGGGCCGGTGCGCGCACTGGCGGTCGGCGCCACCATCATCGTCTCCTTCGTGTACGTGGTCGCGCAGATCTATGCCGTCGGCCTGATCGCCTCGCGCTTTACGGGCGTCGATTTCTCGGTCGGCATTTTTCTCGGGCTGGCCAGCATCCTGGTCTGCTCGTTCCTGGGCGGCATGCGCGGCATCACCTGGACCCAGGTGGCGCAGTACATCATCATCCTGGTCGCCTTCCTGATCCCGACCATGTGGCTCTCGGCCAAGCACGCCGACAACCCGCTGCCGCAGGTGGCCTACGGCTCGGTGCTGCCCAAGCTGGCCGAGCGCGAGGCCCAGCTGGCCCAGGATCCGAGAGAGCACGAAGTGCGCGCCCGCTTCCAGCGCGAGGCCGATGCCTACGGAGAAAAGCTGGCGGCGCTGCCCGCCTCCTGGGAAACGGGCCGCATCGCCGCCCAGCAACGGCTGGACACGGCGCGCCTTCGCAACGTGTCGCTGGCCGACATGCGCAATGCCGAACGGGCGCTGGCAGCCTACCCGAAGACGCCGGAAGAAGCCGAGACCCTGTGGCGGGACCAGCGCGCGCGCCTGCTGGCCCGGGCCCAGCCGCCGCAACCGCATGCTTCTCCCTTCCCCGGCGCCAGCGAGGCCGAGTCGAATGCCCGCCGCAACAATTTTTTGGCGCTCGTGTTCTGCCTGATGTTCGGCACTGCGGCCCTCCCCCACATCCTGATGCGTGCCTATACCACCCCTTCGGTGCACGAAACACGCGTGTCCGTGTTCTGGACGCTGTTCTTCATCCTCCTGATCTACCTGAGCATCCCCGCGCTGGCGGTGCTGGCGAAATATGACATCTATACAAGCCTGGTCGGCAGCGATTTCCAGGCGCTGCCGACCTGGATTTCGTACTGGGCGAACGTCGACAAGGTCAATCCCCTGATCCAGGTGGCCGACATCAATGGCGACGGCCTGGTGCAGCTGGCGGAAATCGCCATCGACGGCGACGTGCTGGTGCTGGCCACCCCCGAAATCGGCGGCCTGCCCTATGTGATTTCGGGCCTGGTCGCGGCCGGCGGCCTGGCGGCGGCGCTGTCCACCGCCGACGGCCTGCTGCTGGCGATCTCGAACGCGCTGTCGCACGACGTGTACTACAAGATCGTCGATCCGGGCGCCTCGACCCAGAAACGGGTGACGATCTCGAAACTGCTGCTGCTGGCGGTGGCCTTCATCGCGG
This sequence comes from Massilia sp., assembly GCA_039649125.1. Lineage (GTDB taxonomy): Bacteria > Pseudomonadota > Gammaproteobacteria > Burkholderiales > Burkholderiaceae_D > Telluria. Next base: position 1,810 of record JBBWZO010000169.1, read on the forward strand.
CGTATGCCGCTTCGCAAAAGCCGGCCGACATCCTCTCCCTGGTCGGCGCCGCGTTCTCGCTGGCGGCCTCGACGCTGTTCCCGCCGCTGGTGCTGGGCGTGTTCTGGAAGCGCGCCAACCACCTGGGCGCGATCGCCGGCATGATCGCCGGCTTCATGGTCTGCCTGTACTACATGATCCGCGTCAACCCGATGCTGGGCGGACGGCTGGATGCGGCCTGGTTCGACATCGCGCCGATGTCGGCCGGCATTTTCGGGGTGCCGGCAGGGATGGCGGCGATCGTCGTCGCCAGCCTGCTGAGCGCGGCGCCGGCACGGGCGAGCGATGCGCTGGTCGACCATATCCGGGCGCCGGAATAGCGGCTCTTGCGCAACAACGGCGGCCGAATATGCCGCCGACGTGGCATCGCTCCACTCCTGGCTGTTATTCTCAAGAAATAACAGCTGGCGCCCGCACCCGGCGCCGCCCTGCCGCGTCCCTTCGCATCCGCATCCGTGTTTCGCTTTCGAACATTGTCTTCAAGGAGGTTCACATGTCGTCCGGCAGAATCCTCGTTGCACAAGGAGGCGGTCCGACCGCCGTCATCAACCAGTCGATGGTCGGGGTGGCGCTGGAGGCGCGCCGCTTCCAGCACGTCACGCGCGTCTACGGCGCCCTGCACGGGGTGCGCGGCATCGTCAATGAAGAGTTCATCGACCTGACCCAGGAGACCAGCCACAACCTGGAACTGGTCGCCGCCACTCCCTCCTCGGCGCTCGGTTCGACGCGCGACAAGCCCGACGAGGCCTATTGCGCCCGCATCTTCGAGGTCCTGCGCGCGCACGAGATCGAACATTTTTTCTATATCGGCGGAAACGACTCGGCCGACACCGTAAAAATCGTCAGCGAGCAGGCGCGCGCCGCAGGCTACCCGCTCCGCTCGATCCACGTCCCGAAGACCATCGACAACGACCTGGTCGGCAACGACCACACGCCGGGTTTTCCCTCGGCGGCGCGCTTCGTGGCGCAAGCCTTTGCCGGCGCCAACCTCGACAACGCATCCTTGCCCGGCGTGTATGTCGGCGTCGTCATGGGACGCCATGCGGGTTTTCTTACCGCAGCTTCAGCCCTTGGAAAAAAATTCCCGGACGACGGCCCGCACCTGATCTACCTGCCCGAGCGCGTGTTCGAGCTGGACCGTTTTCTCGCCGACGTCCAGGCCATGCACGCGCGCCACGGGCGCTGCGTGATCGCGGTCTCCGAAGGCATCCACGACGCCTCGGGCGAACCGGTGGCCACGCTGCTGGCGAAGGACATCGAGAAGGATGCCCACGGCAACGTGCAGCTCTCCGGCAGCGGCGCGCTGGCCGACCTGCTGTGCGACGAGATCAAGGCCAGGCTCGGCATCAAGCGCGTGCGCGGCGACACCTTCGGCTACCTGCAGCGCTCCTTCATCGGCTGCGTCTCGGACGTCGATGCGCGCGAAGCGCGGGAAGTCGGAGAAAAGGCGGTGCAGTTCGCGATGTGGGGCGACAGCGACGGCTCGGTCGCGATCCGCCGCACCGGTTTCTATTCGGTCGACTACGAACTCCAGCCACTGGACCAGGTCGCCGGCAGGACGCGCACCATGGAAGACGAATTCATCAGCGAATCCGGTACCGACGTCACTGACGCCTTCCGCCTGTATTTGCGTCCGCTGCTGGGCTCGCGCATGCCGGACGCGTTCCGCCTGCGCGGGGCGCGCGTGCCGAAAGTGCTGCATGCGCCGGCAAGGGACAGCGGCACGCAGCCGTCGTGACAAATGGATAGTTTTAGTGGCGGCAAGAAATGATAATTTAGCCTCTGCAGCTGCTCAAAAGACAGCATAAAAAATCCACGCCCCTGAAAGAGAAGCATGATGCTGCGTACCTCCCTTTGCCGGCTCGGCACGGCCCTGGCGCTGACCTTGTGCGCTGCGGCGCCCTTGCACGCGGCGCGCGGCCCGGCGCTGCCGGCCATCGAGAAATTCTTCGCCAACCCGGTCCTGGCCGGCGCCAAGTTGTCGCCGAACGCACGCTACCTGGCGGCGATCTCCGGCCAGGCCGACCGCCGCGATTTCCTCGTCGTGATCGACCTGCAGGCGAAGGCCCTGAAGGTGGTTGCCGGCTATAACGACGTCGACATCCGCCAGTTCCAGTGGGTGAACGACAACCGCCTGGTGTTCGACGTGACCGACAAGCGGGTCGCCGTCGGCCAGCACTCCAAGGCAGCCGGCCTGTATGCCGTCGACCGTGACGGCGGCATACAGGCCGGCTGGCGAGCCGCCAGGGCGAGCCTGCCGACACGACGGAATCGCGCATCAACCGCCGCATCCTGCCGTGGCATACGTTCATGCTCGACCAGGCGGGCGCGCAGAACTCCGACGCCATTTACGTCGAAAGCTACGAATGGGAACGCGACGGGAAGGAAGTGCGCACCGTGAACCTGCTCAGGCTCGATACGGTCAACGGTGTGGTCCAGACCGTCCAGCGGCCCGGCAAGGTGACCGGCTGGCTGCTCGACCACAAAGGCGAACCGCGCCTGGCCTCCGGCAGCGAAAAGGGGTGACCACAATCACTACCGCGACCCGGTCACGTCCGACTGGCGTGTCCTGACCAGCTTCGCTACGTACAAGGGCGGCCCGGACGCCTTCTACCCGGTTGGCTTCGGCAGTGACGGCACCCTGTTCGCAACAGCCTATGGCGCGAGCGATACCACCGCGCTGTACACGATTGACCTGGCCACCGGCAAACGCAGCAAGGAACGGTGCTGGAGACGCCGGGCTACGATTTCGATGGCGAACTGATCAGCAATGGCGAGAAACTGCTGGGCGTGCGCATCGAGACCGATGCGATGGGCACCGCCTGGTTCGATCCAGCCATGCAGGCTGCACAGAAAAAGCTCGACGCGCTGCTCCCCGGCACGATCAACCTGATGACGTTTTCCTCCGCCCCCGACCAGGAGTGGGTCCTGGTGAAGGTCTTTTCCGATGTCAGGCCGCTCACCTATACCCTGTTCAACCTGAAGACGGGCGAACTCAACCCTGTCGGGTCGAGTGGATCGAATACACGGACGAAGGCCACGGCTGGGGCCTGCCGAAGAACCGCGTCGATTTCTGGGGCCGGGTCGAGAGATTCCTCGACAAGCACATCGGCAAGGGCGCGGCGCACTGAGGCGCCTGGCCCTGCGGAATGTAAAAAGGCGCTCCCCGGAGCGCCTTTTGATTCTCGGTGGAGACCGCTTACAGCACCACGGTCTGCGCCTGTCCTTCTTCGCGGGCGCGGATTTCGCCGATACGATAAACGGTTTCGCCGGCCGCCTGCAGCTGGGCCATGGCCGCGTCGGCATTCTCGGCCGACACGATCACGGTCATGCCGATACCGCAGTTGAACACGCGGTGCATTTCCGCATCCGCCACGCCGCCGTGCTGCTGCAGCCACTGGAACAGCGGCGGCATCGTCCACGACTTGCCGTCGAGCACGGCTGTCAGGTTGTCCTGCAACACGCGCGGGATGTTCTCGACCAGACCACCGCCGGTGATGTGGACCAGGCCCTTCACTTCCATCGAGGCCATCAGCGCCAGCAGCGGTTTGACGTAGATGCGGGTCGGCGCCATCAGCACGTCCGACAGCTTGCGGCCGTGGAAATCCGCTTCCAGGTCAGGCTTGGCGACTTCGATGATCTTGCGCACCAGCGAGTAACCGTTCGAGTGCGCGCCCGACGAGGCCAGGCCCAGCACGACGTCGCCCGGCGTGATTTTCGTGCCGTCGATGATCTGCGATTTTTCCACCGCACCGACCGCGAAGCCGGCCAGGTCGTATTCGCCGTCCGGGTACATGCTCGGCATCTCGGCGGTCTCGCCGCCGATCAGCGCGCAGCCGGCCTGCTCGCAGCCCTGGGCGATGCCCTTGACCACAGCGGTCGCCGTCGGCACGTCCAGCTTGCCGCAAGCAAAATAATCGAGGAAGAACAGCGGTTCCGCGCCTTGCACCAGGATGTCATTGACGCTCATCGCAACCAGGTCGATGCCGACCGTGTCGTGGCGGTTCAGTTCGAAGGCCAGCTTCAGCTTGGTGCCGACGCCGTCGGTGCCGGAGACCAGTACCGGCTCCTTGAACTTCTTGCTGATCTCGAACAGCGCGCCGAAACCACCGATCCCGCCGAGCACCCCTTCCCGCATGGTGCGCTTGGCAAACGGCTTGATCGCTTCGACCAGGGCGTCACCGGCGTCGATATCGACACCGGCGTCGCGGTAGGAGAG
>JBBWZO010000241.1:0-53491 GCA_039649125.1 Massilia sp.
CTGCAGCGAGGACCCGCAGGCGAACACCAGCACGTCGCCCGGGCGGCACAGCGACAGCCCGAGGCGGATCGCCTTGTCGACCTCGATTTCGCGGTGCAGCGTGTCCGACGGGCCGACGACGTTCTCCGCCCCCTGCATGATCAGGTCGACCGCGCCGCCCACCGGACGGCCGCGGCTCTGGGACTCGTAGATCACCAGCTCGTCAAAGCGCTCGCCGCACACCTCGCCGATCTGGATCAGGTCACTGTCGCGGCGGTCGCCCGGCGCGGTCACGATGCCGACCAGCTGGCCCGGCAGCAGCGCGCGCGCCATTTCCGACAGCGCCGCGTAGGCCGCCGGGTTGTGGGCGTAGTCGACGATCACCGTCACGCCGCGCACGTCGAAGATGTTGGTGCGCAGCGGATTGGTCTTGCTGTCCGACACAAAAGTGGACAGGCCGGCCGCGATCTGCAGGTTGGAGAAGCCGGCCGCCATCAGCGCCGCGCTGGCGGCCAGCGCGTTGGCGATGTTGTAGCGCGCCAGGCCGCCGAACGAGGCCGGCATGCTTTCCACCCGCATCAGCTCCTGCTGGCGCATGCCGTCGGCGATCACGATGGCGTTGTCCTGCACGTAGGTGCCGCGCCCGCCGTCTTCGAGGTGCTTCAGCAGGATCGGGTTTTCCGGCTCCATCGAGAAGAAGATGATCTCGGCGCCCGGCTTGGCGCGGCGCACCATCTGCACGCACAGCGCGTCTTCGGCGTTCAGCACCACCGCCTTCGCGGCCGAGGACGCCACCACCGCCTTCACCTGCGCCAGGTCCTCGATGGTCTCGATGCCGTCCAGGCCCAGGTGGTCGCCGGCCACGTTCAGCACCACGCCCACGTCGCACTGGTCGAAGGCCAGCCCGCGTTTCAGGATGCCGCCGCGCGCCGTTTCCAGCACGGCGAAGTCGACGTCCGGCGCCGAGAGCACCGTGCGCGCCGACCAGTAGCCCGTGCAGTCGCCCTTCACCAGGCGCTTGCCGTTGACGAACACGCCTTCGGTGGTGGTGACGCCCGTGCCCAGCCCGGCGACGCGCGCCGTGTGGCCGATCATCAGCGTGGTCGTGGTCTTGCCGTTGGTGCCGGTGACGGCGATCACGGGGATGCGCCCGTTCGATGGGCCCATCAAACCGTCGATGATGGCCTCGCCGGCGTCGCGCGGCTCGCCGGCGCTCGGATGCTGGTGCATGCGGATGCCCGGCGCGGCGTTGACTTCGATGACGGCGCCGCCCTGCTCGTCCAGCGGAATGGAAATGTCGCGGCAAACGATGTCGATGCCGGCCACGTCGAGCCCGATCTTGTTGGCGGCGCGCACGCACAGGGCGCGCGTGGTTTCCGGCAGCAGGTCGGTTACGTCCTCGGCGGTGCCGCCGGTCGACAGGTTGGCATTGCTGCGCAGTTCGACGCAGACCCCGGGCGCGGGCACCGCATCGGGCGTGTAGCCCTGGCGGCGCAGCATGTCTTCGGCGTGGGCATCGATGGACAGGCGCGTCAGCACGTTGCTGTGGCCGCTGCCGCGCGCCGGATTCCGGTTCTCGATATCGACCAGCTCGATGATGGTGCTGACGCCGTCGCCGACGACGTGCGCGGGTCGGCGGAACGAGGCCGCGGCAACCCGGCCGCCGGCGACCAGCACGCGGTAGTCGCGTCCCTCGACCGAGCGTTCGACGATGATCCTGCGCCCGTATTCGCGGGCAAAGGCGAAGGCCTTCGCCACTTCCTCCGGGGTGGCGCAGTTGACGGTGACGCCCTTGCCCTGGTTGCCGTCGAGCGGCTTGACCGCCACCGGCCCGCGCGCGCGGCGCGCGATACGCTGGGCTTCTTCCACGGTCGTGACGACGCCGCCTTCGGGCACCGGCACGCCGGCTTCCTGCAGCAGCGCCTTGGTGAGCTGCTTGTCGCTGGCGATCTTCACCGCGACATAGCTGGTGTCGCCGGTGGTGGTGGCCTGCAGGCGCTTCTGCTTCGAGCCCCAGCCGAGCTGGAACAGGTTGGCCTCGTCGGTGATGCGCTGGCTCGGGATGCCGCGCTCGTGGGCCGCGGCCAGCACGGCCGCGGTGCTGGTGCCGATGGCGTAGCGCGAACCGAGCGCGCGCAGTTCCGTCAGCCGCGGCTCGAGGTCGAACTCTTCGGCGCCGGCCAGCGCCGTGACCAGGTCGACCGCCAGCCGGAACGTCGGTTCGGCCAGCTTTTCGATGGCGTACTGGACGACGATGCGGAACTGGCCCGGATGGCCCGTCACCGGCCGGGTACGGCCGTAGTGGACCGTGGGGCCGGCCATCGACTGCAGGGTCAGGGTGACCTGCTCGATCACGCGGGCGAGATAGGTGCCGGCGCGCAGGCGCTGGGCGAAACCGCCGGGCTGGCCGGTCGGCAGCAGCTGGCCGTTCAGGGCCGGCAGCAGCGCCAGCAGTGCATCGTTAAAGCCGGGAATGTCTTTCGAGGAAACGCCGTACAGGTCTTCCAGGTCGATCACGCTCAGCAGGCAGGGCGTGTCGGCGTGGATGTTGGGGCCGCGCAGGAATCGTTGTTCAAGGATGTACACGTGATGTCTCTCAGGTTGATTGTTGTTCTGTTTGCGTGATGAAGGTGTTCAAACGCCGCCAGCCTGCCTGCGGGCCGACGGCGGCGTCATGCATGTCAAACGGGTCAGATGTCGAGCAGCTTGGTGTACATGCGCGTGGCCATCAGGCCGGCCGCGCTGTGGTGGTGCTGCGGCGACATCAGTTCCCCCAGCAGCGTCATGGCTTCCGCCTTGCCGGCAGCCGCGGCCACGCGCTGCTCCAGCAGGCCGAGTTCGTTGTCGCTCTCGGTGTCGCGCGCCGCCCGGCGGCGGATCAGTCCGCGCTCGGGAAACTGGCTGCTGCGGTCGAGGTGCTGGCCGAGGTTGTCGAGGGTGCGCTGGCGCGCGCGGTGCGTGAGCACGCGCCCTTCCCTGGCGCCCGCGCCGCCGTCCGGCGGCGTGATGATCCAGTCGCGCAGGACCTGCTGTTCGTAGGCGCTGAAGACGCCGAACATCTCGGCGCGCTCGCCGTGGATCAGGCGCCAGAAGCGGCTGTGCTCCACGTCTTCGCCGCGCTTGATCCAGCCGGCCGTCTCCAGCGCGCCCAGGAAGCCCGGGATCTGCTGCGGATCGGCCAGCCAGTCGTTGACCGAGCGGCCCGCGACGCGGCAGTAATCGGAGTGCATGTTCCTGCCGACGCTGCTCTTCTGCGCCAGGATGCGCACCAGCTCCTCCTGCAGGTCGAACCCGGCGATGACGGAATTCGTGCTCGCGCCCGGTTCGTTCAGGCGGTAGCCGTCCAGCACGCGGCGGTAGAAGGAGGCGCGGTCGCTCACGCGCGGCATCAGGTCCATCAGCGCCTGCACGGCCTTCTGGGCGTGGCCGCTGGCGGCATTGTCGACCGTGACGTGCAGCGTGAAGTAATACGGATCGATCCCGAACTCGTTCAGCTCGTAGGAGGTGATCATCAGGTGCAAGGGCAACTGCTCGTAGCCCAGGTTGTAGCCGATGATCTCCGGCAGCAGGCGGTCGGCGTTGTGGCCGAGCGCGAGCTGGATCGCGCCCTGCACGAAGTGCTGCTCGTCGAGATGCTCCCAGCCCTCGCAACCGTGGGTGGCGAGCAGCTTGCGGTAGATGGTGACGTGGTTCTTGCTTGGTGCGCCTTCGCCCAGCTCTTCCAGATAGGTCTTGATCAGCGGGTGGAAGTCCGGGTTGTCCCAGTGTTTCAGCAGGCCGTACAGCCAGGCACCGTCGACCAGCTTGGTCGGCGCGACCGACTTGATGAAGTTCAGCGCGTGGCTGCGGTTGCTGAAGTAGCGGCGCGGCGCGCCGGCCTTGCGGGCGGCCAGGTAGTCGCGGTATTCCAGGCCGACGGCGTCGGTGCGGGCCTGTATCCATTCGGGCAGCTGCGCCAGCGTCGGCGGCAGGTCGGCCGGCATGCGCTGCACGGCCGCGATCTGCTCGCGGATGAACGCTTCGCCGGCGCGGGCATTGCCCAGCGGGTCCGCATACAGGGCGAAATACAGGCTCTTCGCACGATCAGGCGGGGCGGCCGCGGTGCGTTGGACCGGGACTACTTCTGAGACATCGGTAACGATAGCAGGCGTCATGGACAAAGAATGAATACTCTTGTTGATTAATTACGAGAATTATCGGGGTTGGCCCATGCATTGCGAATCGGCACGCGTGCTCCCCAGATGTAAGACACAGCTTACAAAAATATAAAAATTGTAATAATGCTTGTGGGAACCGGAAGGCGCTGCTATCGGCATACCGGAATTGTAGGGCGGACTCCCGAGTCCACCCTACGGTTATCGCGATGCGAACGCCCGGAAACAGGTCGGCGCCACCCCGCTACCCCGGACTCAATCGCCCAGGCAAATCCCCAGTTCGCGCGCGGTGGCGACGGTGTCGCCGTCGACCGGCACGTCCTTGGTGCGTCCGGCGACCTGGTCGAGCGGCACCAGTTCGATTGCCTGCCAGCCGAGTGCGACCATCACGCCCGTGTGTCCGGCGGCCAGCGCGCGCACCGCCGCCGCGCCGAAGCGCGAGGCGCAGACCCGATCGAAGGCCGAAGGGCTGCCGCCGCGCAGCAGGTGGCCAAGCACGACGGTGCGGCATTCCTTGCCGGTCAGCGGCGCCAGTTCGGCTTCCAGGCGCGCGCCGATGCCGCCCAGGCGCTCGGCGCGGCCGGCTTCGGCCGGGGCGCGCACCTGGCGTTCGCCGCCGGCCGGGCGCGCGCCTTCGGCCGCGACCACCACCGAATGGCGGTGCCCGGCCGCGTCGCGCCGCGTAATCGCCGCCGCCACCCGGGCGACCTCGTACGGGATCTCGGGGATCAGCACGGCATGGGCGCCGCCCGCGATCCCGGCGTGCAGGGCGATCCAGCCGGCGTAGCGTCCCATCACCTCGACCACCATCACGCGGTGCTGGCTGTGGGCAGTGGTGTGCAGGCGGTCGATGCATTCGGTGGCAAAGCCGACCGCCGTATCGAAACCGAAGGTGGAAAACGTGTGGGCCAGGTCGTTGTCGATGGTTTTCGGCACGCCGACCACCCGCAGTCCATGCGCATGCAGCGCCCTGGCAATGCCCATCGAACCGTCGCCGCCGACCACGACCAGCGCATCCAGACCGTGCGCGCGGCAGCGCTCGACCACCTCGGCGCTGCGGTCGGTTTCGCGCAGGACGCCGTCCGGCCCGGGCACCGGGTAGCGCAGCGGATTGCCGCGGTTGTTGCTGCCGAGGATGGTGCCGCCCAGGTGGCCGATCGCCCCGACCTCGGCCGCCGACAGGCGCCAGACCGGCTCGCCGACGCATTCGCCCGGCGCCAGCAGGCCGTCGAAGCCGTCGCGGATGCCGTGGCACTCCCAGCCGAGCCGCTCGCCTGCCAGCACGACCGAGCGGATCACCGCGTTCAGGCCGGGCGCGTCGCCGCCGCCGGTCAGCAGGCCGATGCGGCCGATCGGAGCGGCGTCCGTCGAAAAAGCCGTCGCTGGTGCGGGCACTGATGTGGGCACGCGATCTCCCGGGTGGTAGTTTGGCTCCATGATGGCAAGGGGCGCCAGGGTGCGTCGCACGCCTCGGGCGCGGCGTGGCGGTCCAGGTACCGCCGTATGGTTGACGGCAAGATGGCAACACCGTCGTTGGACGGCGCGCCGTCGCCAGGCGATCGTCCGCGATCCGCTGCCCGAACGACCGAGCGCGCCTGCCTCGCGGCCGCGGCAGGCGTACCATCGGCCTTCACGGGACGTCCTGCGGAGGTGTGCGATGGCGCAGTCTCAGGTATTGATCGTCGGCGCCGGTCCGAGCGGGATGGTGCTCGCGCTCTGGCTCGCGCACTTCGGCGTGGACACGCGCGTAGTCGATGCCGCCGCCGGCCCGGGCACCACCTCGCGCGCGCTGGCCGTGCAGGCGCGCACGCTGGAACTGTACCGGCAGCTCGACCTGAGCGCCGCGGTCGTCGAAGGGGGCTACCCGATCGAATTCTTCAACATCTGGGCCGAGGGCGAGCATCGCGCGCGCATCGCCCTGGGTGCGATCGGCGCCGGGCTGACCCCCTACCCTTTCCTGCACATTTTCCCGCAGGACCGTCACGAGCGGCTGCTGGTCGAACGCCTGGAGGCGGCCGGCGTCCAGGTGGAACGCAACTGCACCCTGACCGGCTTCGAGGACCATGGGGACCACCTCGAGGCCCTGCTGCATGACAGCACCGGCAAGGAAGAGCGCTGCAGCGCGCGCTACATCATCGGCTGCGACGGGGCACGCTCGGCCGTGCGCAATGCCATCGGCGTGGGATTTCCGGGGGGGACCTACCGCCAGGTCTTCTATGTCGCCGACATCGAGGGCGAGAGCCCGGCCCTGAACGGGGAACTCCACCTCGACCTCGACGAAGCCGACCTCCTGGCCGTGTTCGCGATGGCGCCGCACGGACGCGCACGGCTGGTCGGGACGGTGCGCGACGAACGCGCCGAGCATCCCGAGATCCTGCAGTTCAGCGACGTCAGCCAGCGCGCGATCGACAACCTGTTGATCACCGTGCACAAGGTCAACTGGTTCTCCACCTACCGGGTGCACCACCGGGTGGCCGAGGGCTTCCGGCGCGGGAACGCCTTCCTCGTGGGCGATGCCGCCCACATCCACAGCCCGGCCGGCGGCCAGGGCATGAATACCGGCATCGGCGATGCGACCAACCTGGCCTGGAAGCTGGCCGCCGTCCTGCAGGGCAAGGCGCCCGAAGGCCTGCTCGACAGCTACGAAGCCGAACGCATGCCCTTCGCCCGGCGCCTGGTCGGGACCACCGACCGCGCCTTCAGCTTCCTCACCGCAGGCGGTCCGGTGGCCGAGGTGGTGCGTACCGGCATCGTCCCGCGCGTCATGCCGCTGCTGGCCAAGTTGCCCGCCGCGCGCGAATTCTTCTTCCGCACGATCTCGCAGACGCTGGTGCATTACCGGCACGCGCCGCTGAACACCGGCAGTGCCGGCAAGGTCCATGGCGGCGACCGCCTCCCCTGGGTGGCTCCCGCGGACCTTGACGGCGCCGACAACTTCGCGCCGCTCCCGCAGCCCGGCTGGCAGGCCCACGTCTACGGCATGCCCAAACCCGAGGTCGCGACCTGGTGCGCGCTGCACGGCGTGCCGCTGCGGCGTTTCGCGTGGGGCGACGCCTGCGCCGCGGCCGGCCTGGCGCGCGACGCCCTGTACCTGCTGCGGCCGGACAGCTATGTGGGCCTGGCGGCTGGCACAGCGGATACGGGCGCGCTCGACGACTACCTGCGCGTCAACGGCTTGCGGCCCTAGCGCCGCCAGCGCGCGCCGCTATCGCTTGCTGCTCGTGCTCGCTGCTAGTGTTTTTTACCGCCGCCGGACACCTTGTTCTCGGTCGCCCAGGCGCGCCGCCTGGCCTCCGCCGGCGGCGTGCCGCGCTTCTCATGGCTTTCCTCGATGTGCCTGGCCTGGCGTTTCTGCTTGTCCGTATAGGACGACTTGTCTCCCTGTGGCATGGCGAATCCTCCTGTGCTGGTTGGGTCGGAACGACGGCAAGTCCTACTGGCGAACTTAGCACTGCGGGAGCCGGCGGCGCGCACGTTAGCGCGGGCCGGCCAGGGCAAGCGCCGCCACGGCCGGCGAAGCTTTACAACAGGCAAGGCTGCGCCGCCCCGGCCCGATTGGCGCGATGATCGAAACAGAATAACCTTGCCCGGTTACCGGGAACACACTCGCACGGCCCGGGCGCACAACCGGTCAATCACAGGAGAACCATGGAACTCACCGTCAACAACAGCGCGCCCCCCGCCACCACCGTCACCGTCTTCGCCGAAATGCAGGACGGCAGCTTCAAGGCGAAAGTCATGCCCGAGACCGACGTGCCCTACACGCCCTATTTCGAGAACGAAGTCGACCAGGTGATCGTCTACATCGCGCCCGACGCCGAGCAGCTGGAAGCCATCCTCGCCGCCCTCAACGAGCGCCGCCTGCCCTTCCGCGACCTGCAGAACTACGGCTCGTCTGCGGGCGGCACCTCGCGGATCCCGGTCTGAGGCCCGGAGAAGGAGCGCACATGGACACTTCCTCGCTGTGGCAGGGGACGGCCGCGAAGTCGGCCTGCCTGCCCACCCTGCAGGGCGACCTGAAGGTCGACGTCGCCATCGTCGGCGGCGGCATCACCGGCCTGACCGCGGCGATGCTGCTGGTCGAGGCCGGCCTCTCGGTGGCGGTGCTCGAACGCGACAGGGTCGGCGCCGGCTCGACCGGCCATTCGACCGGCAACCTGTATCCGACGGTCGACGTCACCCTGCAGGCCATTGCGCAGGAGTCCGGACCGGATGCCGCGCGCCAGGTCGCCGCCTCGCGCGGCGCCGCCGTCGACCTGCTCGAACGCACGGTCGCACGTTTCCAGCTCGACTGCGGCTTCGAGCGGGTCGGCTGGCACCTGATCGCCGCCGACGCGGCGCACGAGCAGACCGTGCGCGCCGAAGCCGCGGCCGCCACGGATGCCGGGCTGCAGGCCGAGCTGCTCGCGGCGCCCGCGCTCCCCGCATCACGGCGTCCCCTCCCGTCCATCGCCACCCTGCGCGTGACCGGCGCCGCCCAGTTCCAGCCGCTGGCCTACGTGCGGCAGCTGGCGCAGGCGATCGGCAGCGAGCGCTGCCTGATCTTCGAGAACACCGACGTGACCGGCATCGACGACGCGGCGGCGCACGTGCATACCGCGCACGGCGTGGTCGCCTTCAGGCATGTCATCCTCGCCACGCATACCCCGGCCGGGATCCACCTGGTCCAGTCCGGCATGAGCGTGGTGCGGGAATACGGCATCGCGGCGCCGCTGCACGGCGCGGCGCCGCCGCCGGGCGTGTACTGGCGCATCGGCAGCGAGCGCCATTCGATCCGCTCCTGCCGCGCCCACGGCCAGGATTACCTGGTGGTGGTCGGCGCCGCCCACACGCTGGGGAAGGCCGTGGTCACGGCCGGCCACTACGAGCTGCTCGAGCGCTCCGCCCGCGCCCACTTCGACATCGGCCCGGTGGCCTACCGCTGGTCGGCGCAGCGCTACCGCGCGCCCGACAAGCTGCCCTATATTGGCAGGAACGTCGACGCCGAACACACCTATATCGCGACCGGCTTTTCCGGCGACGGCCTGACCTGGGGCACGCTGGCGGGCATGATGCTGTCCGATGAGATCCTCGGCCGCGACAACCCGTGGAAGCAGCTCTACCGGGTGGAACGCGCCGCCACGGGCGAGCGGCCCGAGGGCTTCGAGCAGGAATCGACGCAGGCGCCGGCACCGGCGCCGTTGCCGCCGGAAGCCGTCGCCAGGGCCGGCCTGGACAGCCTGCGACCGGGCGAAAGCCGCCAGCTGGAGCTCGACGGCCAGCCGCTGGCCGCCTGGCGCGATCCGGACGGCGGCTTGCAGGTGGTCTCGGGCAAGTGCACCCACATGGGCTGCGGCCTGAAGTGGAACGATGCCGAAACCAGCTGGGACTGCGAATGCCACGGCAGCCGCTTCGGCCCCTGCGGGCGTGTGCTCGAGGGCCCGGCGCTGGTGCCGCTGCCGCGCATCGACCTTCCCGGGCAATCGGGTCCGGTCGAGCCCGACGAGGAAACCGGCACCGAACTCTAGGCGTGGCGGGTGCGCCGGCCGCCTTTCGGGTCGGCTGCGGCCGACGCCGACGCAGTCTGCCGCGTGACCAGCACGCTGGCGATGCGCCGCTCCACCACCTCGGCCACCTCGAAGCGCAGGCCGTCCAGTTCGACCGCCTGCCCGACCGAGGGCAGCGCGCCGAAATGTTCGAGCATGAAACCGGCCAGCGAACTGTACTCGTCGTTCGGGCTGACCAGGGCATCGGTGCCCAGCACCTGCTGCAGGTGGTGCAGGTCGGCCGCGCCGTCCACGCGCCAGCGCTCCGGCCCCTCCTGGATCACGGTCGGCTGCTCGTCCTCGTCGGGAAAATCGCCGGCGATCGCTTCCAGCAGGTCGATCGGCGTCACCAGCCCCTGCAGGGTGCCATATTCGTCCGCGATCAGGACCAGCTGGCCATGCGAACGCTTCAGGGTATCCATGACCTTCAGCACGTCGCCGGACTCCGGCAGGATGATCGGCGTGCGCAGGTGGGCCGGGTCGATCCTGCCGCCGAGCGCGAGGTCGGCCATCAGGTCGCGCGCCCGCACCACCCCGAGGATGTCGTCGAGCTGTCCCTTGCAGACCGGGAAGAAGCTGTGCGGCGTCTGCATGATCTGGTCGCGGATGGCCTGCGCGTCGGCATCGATGTCGATCCAGGAGATGTCCGAACGGTTGGTCATGATCGAGCGGATCGAGCGCTGCGACAGGCTCAGCACCCCGCTGACCATGTCGCGCTCGGCCGGCTCGAAGGGCTCGGGCGCGGTATCCAATGCGGCGGCGGCCCCGCCCGGCGTCGGCGGTGCGCTCGCGCAGCGGCATGCGCGCCTCCTCGCGGGCGAGCTTGCGCCGGGCCAGCTGGTTCAGCGCCTCGATCAGCACCGAGAAGCCGATCGCAGCGTACAGGTAGCTCTTCGGGATATGGAAGCCGACGCCTTCGGCGATCAGGCTCAGGCCGATCATCAGCAGGAAGCTCAGGCACAGCACGACCACGGTCGGGTGCGCGTTCACGAAACGGGTCAGCGGCTTCGAGGCGAACAGCATCACACCCATCGACACCACCACCGCCGCCATCATCACCCCGAGTTCGTCGACCATGCCGACCGCCGTGATGACGGAGTCGAGCGAGAACACGGCGTCGAGCGCGATGATCTGGGCCACGACCACGCCGAAGCCGGCGTACTCGGCCGGGCCGGTGCGCGTCAGCGCCACGCCTTCGACCCGTTCGTGCAGCTCCATCGTCGCCTTGGCCAGCAGAAACAGGCCGCCGAGCAGCAGGATCAGGTCGCGCCCGGAAAACGCCAGGCTGCCGACGGAAAACAGCGGCTCGGTGAGCGAGACGATCCAGGAGATCATGGTCAGCAGGCCGATGCGCATCAGCATGGCCAGCGACAGCCCGAGCAGGCGCGCGCGGTCGCGCTGTTCGGGCGGGAGCTTTTCCGCGAGGATCGCGATGAAGATGATGTTATCGATCCCCAGGACGATTTCGAGGACGACGAGGGTGAAGAAGCCTATCCAGATGTTCGGGTCGGATAACCATTCCATGTGGCGTCCCGCAGTGTGAGGCCCGAGGTGCCGGGGCAGTATGGGAGCGGCCGGCAAAACCCTCGGGGCAAGGCCCGGCGTCGAAAACGGTAGGCCTGTACGGCGAAACGCTGCGACGCAGCCATGAAGTGTTGTCAGGCGCGCTTGTCCGTACATTAGCCGGGCGCTGCAAACCCGGGCGCACGGATGCGCCGAGGCCCCGTCAACGCCGCTCAGGGCTGCATCCTGCCCTGCATCAGCCCACCCGTCAGCCCCCGGATCAACCATATACGGCTGCGCTCGCCCGGCAGCATGCTGCTGTTGACGATCGCCACCCGGCCCGCCGCGTCCAGTGCCAGCTTCTTGCCCAGCAGGCCCTGATGGCTGCCGTTGCTCGCGCCCGGCTCGGCGGCGCTGCCCGGCACCGGCGCCGGCGCCGAAAAGGACTCGCCGCCGTCGCTTGAGGTGACGATGTGCAGCGCGCGTGGCCGGGCGGCGCCGGCGGGCAGCACTTCCCAGATGACGGCCAGGCCCTTGCGGCCGTCCGTGGCGAGGGCCGGGTAGGCGGCGCCCGCGCCGCCGTGCATGGAGGCCGAGATGGTGCGCGCCGGGCCGAAGCCGGCGGCGCCGCCCGGCGAGCGCGCGTACCGGATGCGGGATGGGCCATCCTGCCCGGCCGGCGCTTCGGCAAAGACGAGGTGCAGGACGCCTTCGCCATCCACCGCCAGGCGCGGCGCGTCGGCATGGCCGGGCCCGGCCCCGATCCGCCGTGCCGGCCCGAAGCTGGCGCCGCCGTCGTCCGACTGCGCGACGTGGATATCGGCCTTCGGGTCCTCGCCCACGGTCCAGGCGAGATACACCTTCCCGTCCGGTCCGGCGGCGAGGGACGGGGCACGCGCCGGCCGGGCATCGTCGCCCGCCACCCTTAGCGGCGCCGTGAAGCTGGCCCCGCCGTCCTGCGAACGCGCCAGCCACAGGGCGCCGTGGTACTCGGTCCAGGCGGCCAGCACGCTGCCGTCGGCGGCGACGGCCAGGTCATGGCTGCCGTTGGACCAGATCTCGCCGGTGAGGCGCCCCTTGCCGTCGCCGCCGCGCGAGCGCGACAGGTTTATTGGCGCACTGAAGCGCGCGCCGCCGTCGCCGGAGGCGGCGAACAGGATGTCGCCGCCGTGCGAGCCGCCGGAAAAGATGATCTCCTGCCAGAGCAGGTAGATCCTGCCCGGCCGGGTCGCTGTGCCGGCGATACGCGGCTGCCAGGAGAAGGTGGCGGGACTGCGCGAGACGTTGACGGGTTTGCCGCGCGTATTGCCGTCCGGCCGGCCGCCGGGGCCGATCCGCTGGAACAACACGTCCTTGCGCTTCTGGTCGACCCAGGCCACCGCCAGGCCGCCGCCCGCGAACGCCACCGTCGCGTCGTCGACGTAGTCGTAACGCGAGTCGTTCTGTTGCCAGGGGCCTTTCTCGCCGCGCCCGGCCGCGATGCCGGTGGCGGGCTCCCAGGCCATGCCGGCCGCCGGCGCCGCCGGCATGGCCGATGCAAGGATGGCGAAGACGATCCCGACCTTGGGTCTCATGGTGCGCTCCTCGTATTGCTTGCGGGCCCGGCCGCGGATGCGTCCCTCCCTCGCCGCAGGGTGACGCGAGTTTTTCGGCCCGGTTTGATTTGTATCATCCGCGCGCCTGACGCGGCGCCACGCCCGGCGTACAGTCATCAAGGCGGGCGGCGCCCTGCGCTGCCCAGCCCTGTCCCACCTTCTTTCGCGAAAGGAGCCAGCATGTACAAGACGATATTGGTGCAGGTCGACGCCGGCCCGGGCATGGACGCGCGCCTGCAGGCTGCGGCCAGGCTCGCCCATGCGGGCGACGCCCACCTGATCGGCAGCGCGGCCACCGGCATGTCGTGGCCCGCCTATGCCACGCTCAACGGGTCGATGGCCGTGATGCCGGTCGACGACTTCGAAGCACTGCGCAACCAGGCGCGCGACAGCCTGAGCCGCTTCAGCGAGCGGGCGCGCACGCTCGGGGTGGGCTCGAGCGAAGAGCGGCTGATCGAGGACGACCCCCGCCATGCGCTGGTCATGCAGTCGCGCTATGCCGACCTGGTGGTGACCAGCCAGGAGGAGAAACAGAATGCCGCACGCGCCCTGCCGCAGTACGTGGCCATGCACAGCGCGCGGCCGGTAGTGGCGGTGCCGCCGGGCTATGCCGGGCAAGCGCTGGGCGACAACATCGTCGCCGCCTGGGATGGCAGCCTGCAGGCCGTGCGTGCCATCGGTGCGGCGCTGCCCCTGCTCGTCCGTGCCGGCGCGGTGCGCCTGGCCGTGGTCAACCCCGACCGCGAGGCCGCCCTGTACGGGGACGACCCTGGCGCCGGCATGGCGCAGTACCTGGGCCGGCATGGCGTGCGCGCCGACGTGGTCATCGAGCGCACGCAGGGGCCGGTCGGCGAGGCGCTGCTGGGGATCGCGCACACGGCCGGCGCCGACCTGCTCGTCGCCGGCGCCTTCGGCCACAGCCGCTACCGCGAAATCGTCCTCGGCGGGGTCACGCGCACCCTGCTCGAACGGGCGCCGGTGCCGACGCTGTTCGCGCACTGAGGCGCAGCCGGCACGGCCCGGAACAGGTCGCCATGGATGTTCGGGTAGCTCCTGCCGGCCGCCATGCCCGCCAACTGCGCATCGCGGGCGGCCGCGGTCGTGCCGCCGTTATCTTTCGACACGAGCCGCTTTCGCCACAAGCCGAGGCCGGCACGGCGAAACGGAGCAGTGCAGACATGCACAGGAACCATGACCGGCGCCCTTCATTGATGAATTCCGCTCATAAGCCCAAGTGAATTCGGCAACGGTGCCGTGGGCCGCAGCAGGTATATTGTCTGACTAGCATGTTTACCCGAATACCAAGCCGCAGGTAAGGCTGCCTGGGCAATCGCCATGCACGCGCCAGCGAACTGCACGCCGCGAAAATCCGGAACGCGTTATGTTGTCGCCGAGGCTTGTTGCCGGGGAGTCCGGCAGCGCCTGTCCCGTGCAGCGCAGGCCCCGCATCCAGGCCAGCGACCTGCAGCGGCCGGGGCTGGCCCGGCGCCCGCGCATGCTTGTCATTTTCCACGAAAGGAAGAACGAATGCCCGACTTCGATCCCAACAGGCGGCAGATGCTGAAGGCGACCACCGTCGCCGTCGGCGGTGTGACCGCGGCCGCGGCGCTCGCGCCCACTGAAGCAACTGCGGCGGCCGCGCCGGCACAGGCCGCGACGCAGACGGCCCCCGCCACCATGAGCGTCCTGCTGCGCGTGAACGGCACCGAGCACCAGCTGATGGTCGACCCGCGCACCACCCTGCTCGACGCGCTGCGCGAGCGCCTGCACCTGACCGGCAGCAAGAAAGGCTGCGACCAGGGCCAGTGCGGCGCCTGCACGGTGCTGGTGGACGGGCGCCGTGTGACCTCCTGCCTGACCCTGGCCGTGATGCAGGAGGGCCACGACATCACGACCATCGAAGGCCTGGGCACCCCGAACAACCTGCATCCGCTGCAGGCCGCCTTCATCCGGCACGACGGCTTCCAGTGCGGCTTCTGCACGCCGGGCCAGATCTGCTCGGCGGTCGGCATGCTCGAAGAGATGCGCGCGGGTGTGCCGAGCCACGTGACGGCCGACCTGAACGCCAGCCCGCAGCCGACCCCGATGGAATTCCGCGAGCGCATGAGCGGCAACCTGTGCCGCTGCGGCGCCTACTCCAACATCCAGGAAGCGATCGCTGAAGTTGCAGGCGTGGCGGGCGTGGCGGGCGCGACGGGAGCGAAACGATGAAGGCATTTACCTATGAGCGCGCGAAGACGCCGGCGGAAGCCGCGGCGACCGCCGCACGCATCCCGAATTCCCGTTTCGTCGCCGGCGGCACCAACCTGCTCGACCTGATGAAGCTGCAGATCGAAACGCCCGCGCACCTGATCGACGTCAACGACCTGGCGCTCGACCGGATCGAGGCCACGCCGCAGGGCGGCCTGAAGATCGGCGCGCTCGTGCGCAACGCCGACCTGGCGGCCGACCCGCGCGTGCGGCGCGATTACGCCGTGCTGACCCGTGCGCTGGTGGCGGGCGCCTCGGGCCAGCTGCGCAACCAGGCCACCACCGCCGGCAACCTGCTGCAGCGTACCCGCTGCCCCTATTTCTACGACACCAACCAGCCCTGCA
Organism: Massilia sp.; assembly: GCA_039649125.1. Taxonomy (GTDB): domain Bacteria; phylum Pseudomonadota; class Gammaproteobacteria; order Burkholderiales; family Burkholderiaceae_D; genus Telluria. The sequence goes on from JBBWZO010000241.1 coordinate 15,352, forward strand.
ACAAGCGCAATCCCGGCAGCGGCTGCGGCGCGATCGGCGGCTTCAGCCGGCTGCACGCGATCGTCGGCCAGAGCGACGCCTGCATCGCCACCCACCCGAGCGACATGGCGGTGGCCATGCGGGTGCTCGACGCCCAGGTCGAAACGATCTCTCCGAACGGCAGCACGCGCGTGATCCCGATCGCCGACTTCCACCGCCTGCCCGGCAAGACGCCGCACATCGACCACAACCTGCAGCCGGGCGAACTGATCACGGCAGTGACCCTGCCGCCGCCGGTCGGCGGCCTGCAGAGCTACCGCAAGGTGCGCGACCGTGCGTCCTACGCCTTCGCCCTGGTCTCGGTGGCGTCCATCGTGCAGCACGACGGCACGGGCCGCATCGCCCTGGGCGGAGTCGCGCACAAGCCGTGGCGCGTCGACGCAGCCGAAAACGCTTTCCCGCGCGGCCCCCAGGCGCTGGCGGCCGCCATCCTCGCCGGCCACCGCACCACCGAAGACAACGCCTTCAAGGTGCCGCTCGTGGAACGCACGCTGGCCGCCGTCATCGCCGATGCAAAAGCCCAAACTAAAGCTCAAGCATAAGGGACCGCCATGAAATTCAACGAACCTGCCACCACCAATCCGATCGACCAGATGAAGGTCGTGGGCCAGCCGGTGAACCGCATCGACGGCGCGCTCAAGACGACCGGCACCGCGCCGTATGCGATGGACCGCCACGACGTGGTGCCGCACCAGGCCCACGGCTATGTCGTCGGCTCGGCGATCCCGAAGGGGCGCATCGTCTCCATGGACCTGGCGGCGGCGAAAGCCGCGCCGGGTGTGATCGCCATCGTCACCGCGCAGAACGCCGGCAAGCTCAACAAGGGCAACTTCAACACCGCGATGCTGCTCGGCGGCCCGCGCATCGAGCACTACCACCAGGCCGTCGCGCTGGTCGTGGCCGAAACCTTCGAGCAGGCGCGCGACGCCGCCCACCTGGTGCGCATCAAGTACGCGCGCGAACAGGGCAGCTTCGACCTGAAGGCGGTGCGCAACAAGGCAACCGCGCCGAAGAGCGAAGCGGCCGAGAGCAAGGTCGGCAACTTCACCGGCGCGTTCGCCTCGAGCCCGGTGCGGCACGAGGCCGAGTACCACACCGCCTACGAGTCGCATTCGATGATGGAGCCGCACGCGAGCATCGCGGCCTGGGACGGCGAGCAGCTGACCCTCTGGACCTCGAACCAGATGGTCGCCTGGAGCGTGGGCGACCTGGCCAAGACGCTCGGCATCAGGAAGGACAAGGTGCGCGTCATGTCGCCGTATATCGGCGGCGGCTTCGGCTCGAAACTGTTCCTGCGGGCCGACGCCGTGCTGGCCGCGCTGGGCGCGAAGGCCGCGCGCCGCCCGGTGAAGGTGACGCTGCAGCGCGCCCTGATCCCGAACAACACGACGCACCGCTCGGCGACCTACCAGCGCATCCGCATCGGCGCCACGCGCGAGGGCAGGATCACCGCCATCGCCCACGAAAGCGCATCGGGCAACCTGCCGGAAGGCAGCCCGGAAAACGCGGCCACCCAGACCCGCTCGCTGTATGCGGGCGAACACCGGATGACCGCCAACCGCGTCGCCCTGACCGACCTGCCGGAAGCGAACGCGATGCGCGCGCCCGGCGAAGCGCCCGGCATGGCGGCGCTCGAGATCGCGATGGACGAGCTGGCGGAAAAGCTCGGCATCGACCCGGTGCAGTTGCGCATCCTGAACGATACCCAGGTGGTACCGGATAATCCCGAGAAGCCCGAGGCGACCGACCCGCAGTCGAAGAAACCCGAGCAGAAGAGCAAGCACAACCCGCACCCGCCCTTCTCCAAGCGCCAGTTCATCCAGTGCCTGCAGACGGGCGCCCAGCGCTTCGGCTGGGACAAGCGCAACGCCAAACCCGGGCAGGTGCGCGACGGGCGCTGGCTGGTCGGCATGGGCATGGCCTCGGCCTTCCGCGACAACCTGCTGACCAAGTCGGCGGCGCGCGTGCGCCTCGACCGGCGCGGCTTCCTGACGGTGGAAACCGACATGACCGACATCGGCACCGGCAGCTACACCATCATCGCCCAGACCGCGAGCGAGATGATGGGCGTGCCGCTCGAGCGCGTGAAGGTGCGCCTGGGCGACTCCAGCTTCCCGGCGTCCTGCGGCTCGGGCGGCCAGTGGGGCGGCAACAACTCGACGGCCGGCGTGTATGCGGCCTGCATGAAGCTGCGCGAAGCGGTCGCGCGCCAGGCCGGCGTCGACCCGGAGCGCGCGATCTTCGCCGACGGCCTGGTGCGCGCGGGCGACAAAAGCCTGCCGCTGGCCGCAGCCGTGGGGGAACGCGAACTGGTCGCGGAAGACCTGATCGAATACGGCGACATCAACAAGCACTTCCAGCAATCGACCTTCGGCGCGCACTTCGTCGAAGTCGGCGTCGACGCCGTGACCTGCGAGGTGCGCGTGCGCCGCATGCTGGCCGTGTGCGCCGCCGGCCGCATCCTCAACCCGAAGACGGCGCGCAGCCAGGTGATCGGGGCGATGACGATGGGCGTCGGCGCGGCGCTGATGGAGGAGCTGGCGGTCGACAAGCGCCTCGGCTTCTTCGTCAACCACGACCTCGCCACCTACGAGGTACCGGTGCACGCCGACATCCCTTACCAGGAGGTGATCTTCCTCGACGAGACCGATCCGATGTCCTCGCCGATGAAGGCCAAGGGCATCGCCGAGCTGGGCATCTGCGGGGTCGCGGCGGCGATCGCCAACGCGGTGTACAACGCGACCGGGGTGCGCGTGCGCGATTATCCGATCACGCTGGACAAGCTGGTCACGAAGATGCCGCTGTCGGTGTAAAGGGCGACGTAAGCAATCCGAACACACAAACGCGTGGACCCGGGAGTCCACGCGTTTTGCACACACAGCACAGCCGCACCGAACAACAGCACGACTGTGACAGCACATTTGTCCAAATGTATAATGTGCTGATGTGTGACAAGAAACCTGCCCCAGCATGCCGGCACTAAGCGCGAGGATCTTGCCGGAAACGGCAACGCATGGCTTTGCCGGTGGCAAACCTGAAACAAGGACCGTCCTCGGGCAGGGAGTGCATCCGGCATGAGCACATCGCCGCTGCCCGACGACGTGCGCCGCTATGTCCAGTTCGCCATTCCTTCGGTTCCCTACCTGGAAGCGCTGCTGCTGATGCGCGCCGCGCCGCAGCAGAGCTGGGACGCGGCCGGGATCGCCCGCCGCCTCTACCTCGGCGAGCGCAATGCCGCCGAACTGCTGGCGCAACTGGCCGAGGCGCAGATCATCGCGCCACGCGAGGACGGCCATGCTTACTCCCCGAGGGACGCGGACCTGGCCGCCCTGCTCGACAGCCTGGCGGCGGCCTACTCGCAGCACCTGGTCGAGATCAGCCTGTTAATCCACTCAAAAGCCGACGGCAAGCAGCAGCACTTCGTCAACGCCTTCCTGTTCCGCCGCAAGCGCTGACGGCGGCCCCCTCTCCAGCCCGCGCCTGCGGCTTCAGCCGGCCGCACCTGCCTGGCGGGCCGGCGCAGCCGTCGATGTTGCGCTCTGCGCCGCGCCCTGTTGCGCCGCCGGGGCCTGTGCCGCCGAATCCGCATGGCGGACGATCTTCCCGCGCGCGGCCGCCAGCACCAGTTTTACGTCCGCATTTCCGGTGCGCACCTTCAGCCAGGCCTCGATCCGCCTGACCTCGTCGGCCTTCGGCAGGCGCCGGCAATCCGCGCTCAGGAAGGGTGCCGTACCGGCCGCGTTGGCCCCCGGCAGCACCGCCCTGCCCACCAGCACGTTCCCGCACTGCGGATACTGGGCCTCGAACTCGCGCGTGACCGCCGCCGCCTGCTCCACCCAGCCCTGCTGCGCCGTCAATTGCTGGCGCAGCGCGGCAATCGCCGTGTCCTTGTCCTGCAGCGCCTGCTGGTTGTTGCGCACGATGTCGGCCAGGATCTCGGCCTTCAGGCTGCCGACGTCGATCGGCTTGCTGTCCTCGGCCTGGGCCTGGTGCACCGACAGGCGCGCCTTCCGCAGCCCGGCCGCCGGCAGGCGCGCCTCGATGGCGGCGATGGCGCTGGCCGGCAGGCGCGGGCCGATCAGGGTGACCTCGATCTCCTGCTTCGCGGGCACCAGCCGCGTGTCGAGCACGTGCACCCGCGCCGCCTGGAATTCCTTGCGCACGAAGTCGCGCGCGCGGCTCTTGAAGACCTCGTTGTCGACCAGTTTGGCCGCCAGGTAGATGCTCGGCAGGCCGGTCAGCAGCACGATGGCGACCAGGGCGCGTTTGACGTGGCGCTCGCGGCGCGGGTCGACGAACTTGCGGTGCGGCAGGCGCAGGAATTCGATCACCACCACCGCGGAGAACGCGATGAACACGCAGTTGATCGAGAACAGGTAGAAGGCGCCGCCGAACACCGCCCAGTCGCCGTTGGCCAGGCCATAACCGGCCGTGCACAGCGGCGGCATCAGGGCGGTGGCGATCGCCACGCCGGGGATCACGTTCGATTTTTCGCGACGGGTCTGGCCGATGATCCCGGCCAGGCCGCCCGCCAGCGCGATCAGCACATCCCACAGCGAGGGCGTGGTGCGCGCCAGCAGTTCGGACTGCGCTTCGTGCAGCGGCGTCAGCATGAAGTACAGCGTCGAGGTCAGCAGGCTGATCGCGGCGGCGATGCCGAGGTTGGCCAGCGAGCGGCGCACCAGCGCGAAATCGAAGATCCCGACCCCATAGCCGAGCCCGACGATCGGGCCCATCAGCGGCGACACCAGCATGGCGCCGATGATCACCGCGTTCGAATTCGTGTTCAGGCCGACCGAGGCGATCACGATGGCCAGCATCAGAATCCAGGGCGTGGCGCCGCGCAGTTCGACGCCGGCGCGCAGGCTGCGGTCGATCTCGGCGTCGTCGGCCTTGTCGTCGAGCAGGCTGAAGCGGTGGGCGATGGCTTCGCGCAGCGATGGCGAGGGGCGCTGGTTCTCGGGTGCGTTCATGGAAGACCTGGCATGTCGGAATTTCCCGCAAGCGGGACGAGCGGAGATTTTCGCCGGGAATCTATATTTGCACAAAAATTTATTGGCGCCCCGATCGCTAGTTGACGACCATCTCGCGCATCCGCCGCTTCAGTTCGCGCTCGCGCCGGTTTTCTTCCTGCCAGTCCTCGGCCAGTGCGCGCCACAGCGAGACCACCATCAGGATGATCACGACGGCGAACGGCAGGGCGAACAGGATGGTCGCGGTCTGCACCGCCTCGAGCCCCCCGGCCAGCAGCAGGCTCGCCGCGATGCCAGCGATCAGCACGCCCCAGACGATCTTGACGCGCCTCGGCGGATTCGGATTGCCGCCGGTGCTCATCATGCCCAGCACCAGCACCGCCGAGTCGCCGGAGGTCACGAAGAAGATGAACACCAGTACCGTCGCCAGTACCGACATCGCCGCGCCGAAAGGCAAGGCGTCGAACATGGTGAACAGCGCGGTGGCGACGTCGGCCTTGACCGCTTCCGTCAACGGCACGTGCTGCCAGATCTCCATGTACAGGGCGCTGCCGCCGAAGATCGAGAACCACAGGAAGGCCGCCAGAGACGGCGCCAGCACGGTGCCGAGGATGAACTCGCGGATCGTGCGCCCGCGCGACACGCGGGCGATGAACAGCCCGACGAACGGCGACCAGGAGATCCACCAGGCCCAGTAGAAGATCGTCCAGTTGCCGACCCAGCTGCTGTCGCGGAAGGGCGTCGAACGCAGGCTCATGCGGACCAGCTCGCTGAAATAGCTGCCCAGCGTGTTGCTGAAGGTATCGATAATCGCCACCGTGGGTCCGAGCAGGAACACGGCCAGCGCGAGCAGGCCCGCCAGTACCATGTTCAGGTTCGACAGGATGCGCACGCCCTTGTCGACGCCGCTGACGGCCGAGCCGACGAAGACGACCGTGGTGACGGCGATGATGGCCACCTGCGCCGCCTTGCCGCCCCCGATGCCGAACACGGCGTTCAGGCCGTTGTTGATCTGCAGCGCGCCGACCCCGAGCGAAGCGGCGACGCCGAAGGCCGTCGCGACCACGGCCAGGCCGTTGAACAGCCCCGCCATCGCGCGCACCGGGCGCCAGGGCAAGGCGCTGGTGACGGTGCTGATCAGGGGAATCCCGCCGCGCCGGTACTGGAAAAAGGCGATCGCCAGGGCCACCACGCTATAGACCGCCCAGGGATGGATGCCCCAGTGGAAAAAAGCGTAGCGCATCGCCGCGTTCGCCGCTTCCGGCGTCTGCGCGGCGATGCCCGGCGGCGCCGTCCCGTAGTGCGACACCGGTTCGGCCACGCCCCAGAAGACCAGGCCGATGCCCATGCCGGCGGCGAACAGCATGGCGAACCAGCTGCCGACGGAAAATTCGGGCTCGTCGTCCTCGCTGCCGAGCCTCAGGTTGCCGTAACGGCTGAAGGCGACGAAGGCGGCGAACAGGACCAGTCCCAATACCACCCAGAGGTAGAACCAGCCGAAATTGCGGGTGAGCGCAGCGAGCAGCGTGTCGAACACGGCCGCCATGCTGGCGGGGGCCAGGATGCCCCATGACACGACCGCGAGAATGAATCCTGCGGAAAGCAGCATTTGCATGAGGTCTCCTATGCGTTGACGTCGGCGCCCTGCTTCGGGCGCGACAGATGGACGGACCGGGCGGGGACGGCGAACTCGATGCCCTCCTCGGCGAAGCGGTCGAAGATGGCAAGATTAATCGCCTGCTGCACGTCCATGTACACGCCGTAGTCCGCGGTCTGCACGAAATAGACGACCTGGAACTCGAGCGAGGACAGGCCGTAGGCCTTGAAGTGGGCGCGGTCGAACAGGACCTGCCGCTGCGCCTCCACGGCTGCGCGCAGGATCGCAGGGATGGCCAGCAGCTGCGCTTTGCCGATCCCGTACGGAACGCGGATGGCGAAGGCGATCCGGCGCGTCTCCATGCGCTTGTAGTTGCGTATCCGGCTTTTCAGCAGGTCGCTGTTCGAGAACACGACCTGTTCGCCGCCCAGGCTGCGGATGCGGGTCGTCTTCAGCCCTACGTATTCCACGGTGCCGAAGATGTCGTCGACGTTGATGAAGTCGCCGACCACGAAGGGTTTGTCCAGCACGATCGACAGCGAGGAGAAGAGGTCGCCCAGGATGTTCTGGAGCGCCAGCGCGACGGCGATGCCGCCGATGCCGAGGCTGGCGACCAGGGTCGTGATGTTGACCCCGAAGTTATCCAGGATCATCAGGATGGCGATCAGCCAGATCGCGGCGCGCGCCACGAAGCCCAGCGCCGCGGTCGAGGTCGTGCTGGCCGCGTCCTCGCCGTTGCGCCGGGCCCGGTAATGCTGCAGCCAGCCGCGCACGCCGACGTCGCCCCAGCGGGCCACCTGCACCAGCAGCACGGCGATCGCCAGGCGCGAGAGCAGGATGACGGTCTTGTCGGGCAGGGCCAGCCAGTTCGACCCGGCCCACACCCCCATCAACAGCATGAACAGGGGATTGGTGGCCGCCAGGATGGTGATGGCGAGGTCGTCCAGGTAGGTCGCCGTGGTCGGCGCGTAGGCCTGCAGGCGGCCGACGACCATGCCCCTTGCCGTGTGCAGGAACACCGTCGCGGCCAGGGCGATCGCCAGCGCGATGCCCCAGGCGGCCAGGTGATTATTCAGTATCGTGAAATCCATGTAGTCCGTTCCGGCATGAAGCCATGTGTCAGGCGGCCTCGACCTCGACCTCGACCTCGGCCTCGGCCGCCAGGGCGGCGCAGCCCTGCCCCGCGTCGCCGTCACGCGCGCGCGTGGCCGCCGCGACGAAATCCCTGCCCCAGCGCTCCACGTCGTGTTCGGCGACGATCATCGCCATGCGGCCGGTGCGGTAGGTGCGCTCGTCCGCGCCCATGGTGAGCGCCTGGTGCAGGGATGCGGTCATGGCGTTGGCATCGTAGGGATTGGTCAGCAGGGCCCCATGCAGCTCGACCGCGGCGCCGGCGAATTCCGACAGCACCAGCACGCCCGAACGCCCGCTGGCCTGCTTGGCCGCAACGAATTCCTTGGCCACCAGGTTCAGGCCGTCGCGTAGCGGCGTGATCCAGGCGATGTCGCAGGCGACGTAGTGCGCCAGCACCTCCTCGAACGGCAGCGAACGGTAGAAGTAGCGCACCGGCACCCAGTCCAGCGTGGAAAAGCGGCCGTTGATGCGGCCGACGGTGCGGTCGACCTCGACACGCAGGCTCTCGTAGATCTCCATGCCGGGTGCCGCCGGCGTGATGACATTGAGCAGCGTGACCTTGCCAATGTGCTCGGGGTGGGACTCCAGCAGCCGCTCGAAGGCTTCCAGCTTTTCCAGCGTGCCCTTGACGTAGTCGAGCCGCTCGATCGAGACGATCCCGGTGGCGCCGCCCAGGTAGGCGTCGATCGCCGCCGACTGCTTTTGTACCGCCGGGCCGGCAACAAGCTGCCCGATCAGCGCGGCATCGGTGCCGACCGGATGGGCGCCGAGGCCGATCCGTCGCCCGCCCGCCGCAATGTCGGTCGTCATCGTATCGACTCCGAGCGCACAGCCATAGGTCAGGAAGCGCGGCGCGCACGGCACCGTGCCGCTGGCGTCGACCGGCGCGTAGGAGCGCACCGCATCGACGAAATTTTCGACGTAGCGCGGGATGTGGAAGCCGACGTAGTCGCACTGCAACAGGCTGCCGATGATTTCGCGCCGCCACGGCAGGATGTTGAAGACGTCGCTGGCCGGAAACGCCGTATGGTGGAAGAAGGCGATGCGCAGGTCCGGGCGCAGCGGGCGCAGGAAAGCAGGCACCATCCACAGGTTGTAGTCGTGCACCCAGACCAGGGCACCCTGCGCCGCTTCGCGCGCGGTTTGCTCGGCGAACAGCCGGTTCACCTCCAGGAAGCGCTCCCAGTGCGCCTGCCTGAACCCTGCCTTGTCCGGGAAGGAGAAGATGATCGGCCAGAACGCTTCTTTCGAAAACTTCTTGTAGAAGATGTCGATGTCCTCGCCGGTCAGGGCAACGCGCGCGGCCTGCAAGCCCGGATAGCGCTGCGGATCGACCGCGACGTGGGTCTGGAAGCCTTCCGGCTCGCGGCTGGCCTGCTGCGACCAGGCGACCCAGGAACCCGCACGCTGGCCTGCGAACAGGCGCAACAGCGTCGGGATGATACCGTTCGGGCTGCGTGGGCGCCGTTGGCGCAGCACGCCGTCCTCGATCACTTCGTCATAAGGCAGGCGGTGGTAGACCATGACCAGTTCCGCCTCGCCGTGCGGGCGCGGCGCGGCCGCCGGGGTCCGTCCGGCCACCGCGCCATGATGGGCCAGGCCCGCGAGGATGCCGTCGCAGCCCGCGCCGGCGGCGACGAGCGTGCGCGGCCACTTGCGCACCTGCCGTACCAGCTCCGGTTCGGCGCCGCCGACGACCACGCCACGCAATCCCGTCTGGTACATCGACAGGTCGTTCAGCGTGTCGCCGGCGACGACGATGGTGTCGGGGTCGAAGCCCGCCACCTCGGCCAGGCGCAGCAGCGTCGGCCCCTTGCCGACCCCGCGCGGCAGCACGTCGAGGTAACGCCCGGCCGAGAGCAGCAGGTCGCAGCCCAGCGCGCCAACCGCCGCGCGCAGCGCCGGCGTGACCGCGCCTGCGTCGGCCAGGAAGGAGCAGCGCCGTTCCTGTGGAACGCTCTGCCGGGTCAGGCCGGGGAAGCCCGCCAGTGCCTTCAGCACCGCCTGCGAGCCGGGCCAGCGCGCGGCAATTTGGCCCTGCACTTCTTCGACGGGCCGCAGCTCGCGGTCGACCACCGTGGCGCCGACGTCGGCGATGATGTAGTCCGGCCGGGGAACCGTGGGATCGCTCAGCAGCGGCAGGATCGATTCGAGCGCGCGCCCGGTGACGAACACCAGGCGGGCGCCGGCCGAAGCGTTCGAAAACAGCCCGCGCACGCGGCGGCGCGCTTCCACGCTGCCGGCAAGCAGGGTGCCGTCGAGATCCGTGGCCAGTACAAAGTGATCGGGATGGGGGCGTGGGGCCCACTGCGGGGGAATTGTTACAGTCATCGTCTTCGTCCTTTCAGAGCGATGCGCTCGGCGCCGGGGCGCCGACCTGGTGGGTGTGGCGGCGCTGCCGTCACAAGGCGAACACAACCGGACGTGCGCTGCACGTCGACGATTGCCAGGGGGTGGAGGCGGACGGTGTGGTCCGTCGCGCCGGAGGAAAGAACCGACTAGGTTGTTCCGAAAAGAACTAAATTGTAACAAATAAACCGCATTTGCACAAATGCAGATATTAAAAGTTCAATTGTATGGACGTATGAAGGCTGCGGACGGCGCGGCCCGGCCTTGCCGGCCTGCCGCGCGCCCGCCTCCCCTGCTGTCCTGCCTTGCTTGTCCCGCCTTACCGGATCTTCTTGTCGCCGGCGGCGAACTCTTCGATCTTCTTGGTCGGGCCGGAAACGATCAGCAGGTCGGCCGGCAGGATGCGCGTTTCCGGCAGCGCGTGCTGGAAGTCCTCGTTGGCGCGCTTGACGCCGACCACGGTGACGCCGAAGCGCGAGCGTACGTGGGATTCGGCCAGCGACTGGTGGTGGGTGCCGGACGGCGCGTGGATCTTCGCGATCGCGAAGCCATCCTCGAATTCGATGAAGTCCATCATCCGCCCGGTGACCAGGTGCGCCACGCGCTCGCCCATGTCGGCTTCCGGATAAATCACATGGTGGGCGCCGATGCGCTGGGCGATCTGGCCGTGTTCCGGGCTCATGGCCTTGACCCAGATGTCCTTGATGCCCAGTTCGGTCAGCACCATCAGCGTCATCAGGCTGGCCGACAGGTCGGAGCCGATGCCGACGATCGCGTGCGAGAAGTCGGCCACGCCCAGCTGCAGCATGACGTTCTCGTTGGTCGAATCGGCCTGCACGGCGTGGGTCAGGCGGTCGCCCCAGACCTGCACCAGTTCTTCCTTGCGGTCGATGCCCATCACGTCGTGGCCGAGGCGCACCAGCGACTGGGCCACGGCGCCGCCGAAGCGGCCCAGGCCGATGACGACCACGCTGTCGCTGGCGGAAAATGCGAACTGCTCTGTGAAAATTCTACCCAACAATTGGATGCTCCTCCGGATAACGATACGGCATGCGGCGCTCGCCCAGCACCAGCGAGGTCGCCAGCGTGATCGTCCCTACCCTGCCAAAAAACATCAACAGTACCAGCACCGCCTGCCCGGCGGCGGGCAGCTGCGCCGTGATGCCGGTCGACAGCCCCGCCGTACTGAAGGCGGAGATGACTTCGAAGATGACCTGGTCGAGCGGGAAATCGGTCAGGCGCAGCAGCACCAGGGTGCCGAACACGACCAGGACGCTGCCCAGCACCAGCACCGTGATCGCCTGGCGCTGCGCCGAAGCGCCGACCCGGCGCCCGAAGGCCTCGGTGTCGCTGTGGCCCTTCAATTCGGCCAGCACCAGCAGGAACAGCACCGCGATGGTGGACACCTTGACCCCGCCCGCCGTCCCCGCGCTGCCGCCGCCGACGAACATCAGGAAGTAATGCAGGGCCCAGGTCTCCTGCGTCAGGGCGGCGATGTCAACCGTATTGAAGCCCGAGGTGCGCGCCGCCGCCGAGATGAACAGGCTGTTGACGAGCTTGTCGGCGAGGTCGAGCGGGCCGAGCGTGCGCGCGTTGTTCCATTCGAACAGGATCACCGCCAGGAAGCCGCCCAGCAGCAGCACGGCCGAACCGGTCAGGGTCAGCTTGGTATGCAGGGACCAGTGGCGCGGGTCGCGCAGGCGCATGCGCAGGTCGTGCAGCACCGGGAAACCGATGCCGCCGACCAGGAAGCCGAGCAGGAGCGGCAGCAGGATCAGGGCGTCGTCCGCGTAACGGACCAGGCTGTCCGCATGGATCGAAAAGCCGGCATTATTGAAGCTCGACACGGCGTGGAACAGGCCGGACCAGCCGGCCTCCTGCCAGCCCAGGCCGTGCGCGAAGTGCAGCCTGAGCGTCAGGACGGCGGCAATCAGGGCCTGCGAGACCAGCGTCACCGCGAGCACGATGCGCGCCACGCTCGACACGTCGCCGAGGCCGAGCAGACGGGTTTCGGTCTGGGTCATCAGGCGCGCGCGCAGGCGCGGCGAGCGGTTCACCATCAGCCCGAGCAGGGTCGCCGCCGTCATCATGCCGAAGCCGCCCAGCTGGAACAGCACCATGATCACGGCCTGGCCGAAGGTCGACCAGTAGGTTCCGGTGTCGACCGTCACCAGGCCGGTCACGCAGACGGCCGAAACAGAGGTGAACAGGGCCACCAAAGGCGGCGCGGCCGTGCCGCTGGCCCGCGCCGCGGGCAGCATCAGGAGCAGCATTCCGGCCAGGCTGGTGCCGAGGAAAGCCAGGGTCACGGCCCTGGCCGGGTGGATGATGATTTTCATGCTGGTTTTTACGCGTCCCGTGCTGTGCGGCTGCCCCGGCGCGCCGGCGCCTCCTCGAAGTCCATGGTGTTCGGGTCCGGGTCGGACGCGAGCGGCGCGCCCTTCAGTTTCAGCCAGGTGAAGCCGAGCACGCCCGCCATGAGCGACGCGACCAGGATCGCCATTTTCGACGCGTTGATCATGCCGGCCTGTCCGGTGAATGCGAGGTTGGTGATAAAGATCGACATGGTAAACCCTATACCGCCGAGCACGCCAGCCCCCAGCACGTGGCGCCACGCCATGTCCAGCGGCAGGCGGCACAGGCCGAGCGCGACCGCGGCGAAACTGAACAGGACGATGCCCACGGGCTTGCCGACCACGAGGCCGAGCAGGATGCCGAGGCTGTTGGAGGATAGCAGCTCGTTGGTCCAGCCGGCGCCGATCACGATGCCGGTATTGGCGAGGGCAAAGATCGGCAGGATCAGGAAGGCGACCGGCTTGTGCAGCGCATGTTCGAGCCGGTGCGAGGGCGACTCGGCGTCGTCCTGCCTGTTTGAGTAGGGAATCGCGAATGCCAGCAGCACGCCGGCAATCGTCGCATGCACGCCGGACCTGAGCATCAGGTACCACATCAGCGCCCCGCCCAGCAGGTAAGGCAGCAGCGCCATCACGCGCAGCATGCGGTTCATCAGCAGCAGCGCGCCGAACACGCCGAGCGCGCCCAGCAGGTAGGCGAAGGACAGTTCGGCCGTGTAGAACACGGCGATGACGATGATGGCGCCGAGGTCGTCCATGACGGCGAGCGCGGCCAGGAAGACTTTCAGCGACGCCGGCACCCGTTTGCCGAGCAGGCTCAGCACGCCGAGCGCGAAGGCGATGTCGGTCGCCATCGGGATGCCGATGCCGGCCTGGGTCGGCGTGCCGCCGTTGAGCGTGAAATGGATCAGCGAGGGGACGGCGATCCCGCCGGCAGCGGCCAGGATCGGCAGCATGGCGTTGCGCAGGTCGGACAATTCGCCGTTCTGCAGCTCGCGCTGGAGTTCGAGGCCGATCAGCAGGAAGAACACCGCCATCAGGGCGTCGTTCACCCAGTGCTCGATGCTCAGGCCGGCGACGTACAGATGCCAGAAGCAGAGGTAGCCTTCGCCCAGCGGCGAGTTCGCCAGGGCCAGCGAGACGATCGTGCACAGGATCAGGAGGATGCCCCCGGCCTTGCCCGATTCGGTGAATTCCTTGAATGTTGTCGAGAGTGATTTTTCAATGCGCATCATGTTTTCCGCTGGCCTTGCCGCTGGCGCGGCAAGTCCGTTCATGCAGGCCCGTCGGCCGGGCAAGGATCGTGGCTGGTCGTGGCTGCTTGTGCCAAACCACGGCTCAGGACGAATCGATGACGCAAGCGGGGCGCCGTCCGGCGGCATGGGATGCAGGATGAGACAAAGGGCGGGCGCATGACGCCGCGCACGGCGGTGAAGGAGGATGTGACATTGGCGAGGACGCAGGTTGGCCGCGTGGCGGCCCGACCATCGCGCGTCCTGTCGTACCTGTGCGGTACGATCACCCTTGCCGGATTATACATGCCGCACGCCTTGCCGGGGCGCACGCTGTACGGGCGCAGGCAAGTCGGCGGCACGGCCACGGCGCCAACCCACCGCGCGTTCCCGGTACGCCCCGGTTTCCCCTCAACCGGGCGCAGCGGACCGCCCTGCCCCGGGCGCCTGCTCCGCGTCCGCGCGCTCCTCCTTGATTTCCCGCATCAGGAAGTAGTTCAGCGCGGTCCGGATGACAGCGATCGCGGCCAGTTTGCCGATCCGGTCCCAGGTCGGCGCGACCGAGGTCGACAGGATATCTGCGGCCAGCTGGAGTTCGAGGGCCAGCGTCAGGTAGCGCGCGAAGGCGAGCCGGATCGGCATGAAATTACCGTCGCGCCGGGAAAGGACGTGGCGCGCCAGCCCGGCCACGACGACCACGATGCCGACGGCGATCACGAGGGCGCCCAGCGTCTCCACGAGCAGACGCAACCACTCGACGCCGGAACGTACCTGCTCTTCGACTTGCGTAAACAAATGCCGCCTCCTGTTTCCCCGCCGGCCCGCCCTGGTGGCGGCAGCCGCTCATGGGAAAAATGTAACCGAACTGCGCTGCAGGGCGCACACGGCAGCCGCCGGGCGCGCAGCCGGCGCGTGCAGCGGGCGGCCTGCGACGCTCAGGCCGCCATCTTGCGGCACTCGGCGGCGCAGGCGCGGCAGGCGGCCGCGCAGTCCTGGCAGTGCTGCATGGGGTGCTTGCCGCATTCCCCGGCGCACAGCTCGCACACCGCCGCGCAGGCCGCGCAGATGGTGCCGGCGGCTTCGCCGCCGCGGGACATCACGGCCGCGGCGAGGCGGCACAACTGTGCGCAGTCGATGTCGAGGGCGATGCAGCGTGCCATCATCTTGACGTCGTCTTCACGCAGGCAGGCTCCGGCGCAGGTGTCGCAGGCGTTCGCGCAGTCGTTGCAGGCGTCGATGCAGGTCTGGTCAGGCTGGTCCATGATTGCTCCCGAAAAAGTTGACTGATATCGCCGCGGCCTTCATTTGGCCACGATATCGCCCGTCGGCGGCGCCCTCTTGCCCGGGCGCACGGCCGGCGGCGGGTCAGGACCGGTTGCGGCGCGCCTCGTCCAGCTCCGCGACCGCCGCCCGGGCCCCGTGCCGCCCATGCTCGGCCGAGAGCATGACGGTCTGGGTCGGGAACGCGAGGTCGATCCCGGCCGCTTCGAGCCGCTCGTAGATGGTCAGCAGCAGCGCTTCGCGGATCACGACCTGGACGTCGAACTCGGGCGTGTCGATGTAGGCCCAGACGTCGATGTTGAACGAGCGCTCGCCGATGCTGCCCAGCCGGGCGCGGGCGCCTTCGGCGATCTTTTCCTCGTCGTCCAGTACCTGCCGGACGATGGCGATGGCTTCCTTCAGCTTGGCCGACGAGGTACCGTAGTCGACCGCGATCACCGGATTGAACAGGAAGCGGTCGCGCGCCGCGAAGTTCTCGATCTGGCGCGCGGACAGGTCGCCGTTCGGGATGGTGACCACGGTGCGTTCGCCGGTGCGGATGCGGGTCGAGCGGATGCCCAGGTCCTCGACGGTGCCGAGCACGTCCCCGACCTTGACGAAGTCGCCCACCTGCAGCGGCCGGTCGGCGATCACGGTGACGCTGCCGACCAGGTTCTCGACGGTCTTCTGGGCACCGAGCGCCAGGGCGATACCGCCGATGCCGAGCGCCGCGATCCCGGTGGTGACGTCGATGCCGAAGGTGCCTAGGATGCCGATCCCGGAAAACACCAGCAGCAGGATCTTGACGGCGCGGCGCAGCAGCGTCACCACCGAAATGATCTGGCGCCGCTGGTGGCGCTGCATGCGCGCGATGACGAGTTCGGCAACCGCATCGACCAGGCGCAGGCCGAACCACACCACCGCGACGACGGACACGATGCCGGTATAGCGCAGCAGGGTCTGGCGCGCGACGATCGCGGCCGGCACCTGCTCCGCCCAGTTGTAGAACACCACCACGGCGATCAGGAGGCTCAGGGGCGGCAGCGCCGCCTGGGCGAAGCGGATGATGCCGTTCGCCGCCGGATCGGCGACCATCCGGCGCATGCCCGCCACCGCCAGCGCGGCCACCATCCACAGGCCGCCGAAGATCAGGACGCCCACTCCGAGCAGCAGCGCCCAGTCCCCGACGGGGGCGCCGGCCACGACATATTCGTCCTGTGCCGCTTCCTGCGCCACGGGCGCACGGCTGGTCAGCGCCGCGATCTGGCCGAGCGTCTCGCGCGAGATGCGCCATACCTGCTGGTCGCCGTCCTGGCCCCGCACCAGCAGCACCGGCACCTGTTTGTCCTGCACGGTGATTTCGCCGATGTTCTCCTGGTCGACGGGCAGATCGTCATCGATCTTGCCGGTGGCGTCGTTCGACAGCGCCGCGAAGGCTTTCAGCGAGCCGCCGTTGTCCAGCAGGGCGTGGAAACCACGCGCCTGGGTCACCGCATTGAGGCGCTGGCGGCTGCTGTTCGCGGCCGGCAGGTCGAAGTAGCGGGCGGCGCGGTCGTAATCGAGTTCGGCCAGGGCTTCGATCAGGCCGGACACCATCGAGCGCGGCGTCTCGCGTCCGAGCGGATCGGGCAGGACGGCCGGTGCGGCGGGCGCCTCCGCCGCCTGCGCGGCGGGTGCGGTGTAGCCTGCCGGCGCAGCCAGTGCGATGACCAGGAAAAACAGGAAACTGAGGGGAAAACGCATGCGCAAAACGGCTCCTTTCGCGGGTGGAATCGGTTCGAGGCCGATGCGGCGCAGCGTCGGGAACGCGGATGGCGCCGCTGGACATCACGGGTCGCCGCAGCATGGGTGCGAGGCGCAGTGTCAGGCCGGCGGTGCGGGCCGGCGATGCGGCATGGCGCACGCCTTCAAGGAAGGACGACGGCGGACGAGTTCGGCGTATGCCGGCAGACAGCGGAACGTCTGACAAAACCTTCAGGCCAATGGATGCGGCCACCCGACCCGGCGTCGAAGACAGTGCGCCGTACGGCGAGACGCTGCAACGCAGGCATGGAGGTTTTTTCAGGCGCTCTTGAGGTCTGAATGCAGAGTCTAGCATCCGGCTGGACATCGGTTCGCACGGTTGCCGGACGGGGCCGTACTGGGAATGGGAATGGCGGCGGTGCCGGGGACGGCACTCACCGCGGTGGCGGCGCGGCAGGGGCGCCGGTGACGAAGCAGGCAGCCTGCTTCCCGGAGGATGGCCGGCGGCACAGGGCCGCGCGGCATCCTCTGGTTTCCTGTTCGGTCAGCGCGCGCCGGCGTGGCGCGAGAGCGCGGCGAGCGCCGCCGGGCTGACGGAATCGGCGCCGCCGTTCAGGCGGTACAGGCGCCAGACGTCAGCGGTGTCCGTGGGCGCAGCCTGGGGGGATGCGCCGTTCAGGATATTTCGGAACAGGCTCTTGAACGCATTGAAGGCATTGTGCAGAGCAGACCGGGATGGGCGCGACAGTGTGGTAGACATGGAGAACCTCATTACTAGTGTGTTGTTACTCCCTAGTATCGGGGCTCCCAGATAAAAATCAAATCATATGTTCGAATGTGCGCCATTCATACTGCGCATATCTTGATGGTGCAGGTATGTTTTCCGGATGAACTACTTATTCCTTTCGTGCAGCTTCACTCTCGCCCTCAGGCGGGCTGCGCGCGTCGCCGCGTGTCCGGGCTTGTTCGGGCCCGGGCCGCCCTGCGATGCGGCGTAGTGCCGACTGCCCGTACCAACTCACTTGCCGGTCGCTGGAGGAATCGATCCGCGCCTGCCGCGACAAGCACGGCGTGCTGGCCTATGCCGAAGACCCCTGCGGCGCCGAGAACGGCTTTTCGGGGCGCGAAGTCATGGCCGAGTTCCAGCGCGCGACCGGCCTGCCGACGGCCACCAACATGATCGCCACCGACTGGCGCCAGATGGCGCACTCGATTTCGCTGCAGTCGGTCGACATTCCGCTGGCCGCCCCGCACTTCTGGACCATGAGCGGCTCGGTGCGCGTGGCCCAGCTGTGCCAGATGTTCGGCCTGACCTGGGGCTCGCAGTCGAACAACCACTTCGATATTTCGCTGGCGATGTTCACCCACGTGGGCGCGGCGGCGCCGGGCAAGGTCACGGCCATCGATACGCACTGGATCTGGCAGGACGGCCAGCGCCTGACCAGGGAACCGCTAAAGATCGAGGGCGGCCTGGTCCACGTGCCGGCCAAGCCGGACCTGGGGCTGGAGCTCGACGACGCCGAGCTGGAAAAGGCGCACCAGGCTTATCGCAACATGGGCCTGGGCGCGCGCGACGATGCGGTGGCGATGCAGTATCTGGTGCCGGGCTGGCGCTACGATAACAAGCGGCCTTGCCTGGTGCGTCGAGGCTAGCATTGTAGGGTGGACGGCGCTACCCTACGGGCTGCCTGCGCCGTCCACGCTGCTGGCCGCTCACACTCCCGGGTGTAGCCGTTCACCCTACTTCCTGCTGCACCCGGAGCGGGAACGGCCACCCGCATCCCCGCACTGAACGCCCTCGATTCAGCGCCGCGCCAGACCCCGTCCCGCACCTGTCCCCGCACAGGCCATCCCCTTTTCTCCCCCCGACAAACGAATTGTTGCAAATTCGATTCGTTCCGGACGCCGGGAATGCGTGGCCTCAGGGTAAAATTGCAAAAACCCAATGCCCACCCCCTCAGCATTGCTCAGCCATCGATAAGCCAGTACGCTGAGGAAACATAACCATTGAGCACCATCCAGCCGAACCACGCGCGGGCACGCGCTTTGCCCGTCGCAACCACCGCCGATCCATCGCCTTGCCCACGCCGCCCAGCCGGGAAACCACCATGCCCACACCTGCCCAGCTCATGAGCGGGTTGCTCGACTATCTCGTCGAGCAAGCCAAAGACATCGACCCTGCCGCGTTCACCCTCGCGAAACTCACCGAATTCAGGAAGACCTACGCCGACCTGGCCACCCTGCCCTGGGTCGACTTCAACGTCGCCGGCGATACCGACGCGGCCTGGCTGCGCGTGCACCGCCTGGAGGCGACCCGGGCGCCGGCCCTGTCCGAACCGGAGCTCGCGCCCTACCTCGCGGTCAGCGACGACCCGGCAGCCAGCCCGCCGGCCCTCCGGGAAGCGGCGCTGGCCGGTGCCCGCGACCAGGATGCGCTGGTCGTCGAGGAAGACGAAGCCTCGCAACGGGACGCCGAGCGCCGCGCCCGTGCCGGCCGCCTGCTGCAGGCCTACCTGCCGCGCTGGAACGACTGGGCCGCGCGCGAAAAGCCGCGCCGCCAGGTGATCGCGCTGTATGCGGATTTGTTCGCCTTGAAGACGCGCCTCGAGTCGCAGGAAGCGGTGCGCCCGCTCGAGCTGGTATGGGGGATGGGCGTGTCGTCCTGGCGCATGCCGGCCACCGGCAGGAGCGGGGCCTCCACAAGCGTTGAGTTTCACTATCCCCTGGTCACCCAGGCGCTCGAGATCGAGATCGACGACGCCTCGCATGCGATCACGCTGGGTCCCCGGCAGGTCGAGGCGCGGCTCGAGCTCGACGCCTTCGCCGCCTGCGGCGTGGCCGGCATCGGCGAGGTTGAAGCCGCCGCCCGCAGGCTGCTGGGCGACGCCGGCGGCACCGCGGTGTCGCCCTTCGAACCGGCGTCGACCGAACCGATCCTGAAACTGGTGGCGGGGAACATCACGGCCTCGGCGCGCTTTGAGCGCGGGGGTGCGGCCGCGCCGGCCGCGGGCGACGACCTGGTCGTCACCGACCAGTGGATCGTGTTTGCGCGGCCGCGCGCCACCCACTTCCTGATCGAGGACATCGCGCGCCTGAAGGAGCGCATCAACGAGCAACCCGCGGACGATACGGGCGCCGGCGCCGAACTGCCGGCCGGGCCGCTGAGCATGGTCACCGCGCCGACCGACGCCGTCGTCGAACACCAGCCGATCGCCTTCCGCGGGCTGTCGGGCCGGGCGACCATCGAGGGCGAGCCGCGCGAACTCTACTTCCCGCTGCCCTACAACCGCGAGCAGGAAACGATCATCCAGCAGCTGGAACGCTCGCCGGGCGTGGCCGTGCAGGGCCCGCCGGGCACCGGCAAGACCCACACGATCGCAAACATCATCAGCCACTACCTGGCCTCGGGCAAGCGCATCCTCGTGACCTCCAAGGGCGAGCCGGCGCTGAAGGTCTTGCAGGAGAAGATCCCGGAAGCGGTGCGCCCGCTGACCGTCGCCCTGCTCTCCGGCGACAAGGAAGGCATGCGCCAGTTCCAGGCGGCGATCGAAGCCATCATCCACACGCTCACCCACCTGAACACGGGCCTGGAGGAAGAGAAGATCGCCGCCTGCCGCGCCGCGCTGGACCGGGCGCACGCGGAGATGGCGCAGATCGATACGCGCATCGACGAGATCGCCCATGCGCAACTGGCCGAGATCGAGGTCGACGGCGTAACCATGCGGGCGCAGAAGATGGCCGACCTGGTCATCGCCGGGCGCGAACAGTTCGGCTGGTTCGACGACGCGCTGACGCTGGCGTCCGAACACGCGCCGCCGTTCGGTGACGAACAGGGCATGCAGCTGCGCGAGGCGCGGCGCCGGCTCGGCGCGGACCTGGCTTATGTACAAGCCCGGGTGGCGTCCTCGCACAGCCTCCCTGCGGCCCATGACGTCGGGCAGCTGCACGCCGTGCTGCAGGCGGTGCGCGAGATCGAGCGCGACGAAGCGTGCGGCGCCCTGCTGCCGCTGCGCGCGCCCACGCCCGAGGTTCTGGAGCAGGCGCGCCGGCTGCTGGCGCAGCTGGACCTGGCACTCGAGGCAGTGCGCGGGCTCGGGGAGCCGGGCCTGGAATGGGCATTCGCGCTGCGCGAGAAGTGCCGCCGCCCGCAATACGCGACCGAACGCGCCTCGCTGGAGGCCCTGTTCCCGGAGATGGACGCGCTGCTGCAGGCACGGGCCGAGTTCATGCAAAAGCCCGTGACCGCATCGCGCGAGGCGCTCGAGGACCCGAAGGCGCAGGAAGCGGTGGCGCGCGCTGCCGACACCGGCAAGCCCTTCGGGCTGTTCGCGGGTCTGCTCTCGATGGGCGCGGGCGACATCAAGCCGCACGTGAACGCCATCCGCGTCGCCGGCCTGGCGCCGGCGTCAAGGGAAGACTGGGCCCACGTGCAGCGCTTCGCCGCCCTGCATACGCGCCTGCTGTCCTTCACCGTGCGCTGGAATGCCTTCGCCGAACTGCTGTCGCTGCCGCCCCTGCAGCCCGAATTGCAGCCTGGCTTGGCCCAGCTGCGCACGATTGAATCGATCACGATCGCCGCGCGCGCCGCCCACGCACTGGCCACCACCCACGACCTCCAGCTGCCGCTGCTGGCCGAACAGGTGTTCGAGACCGTGCCGCGTAACACACTGTTGAATGGACTGCTGGATGCACTGCTGGGCCGGCAGGCGGACCTGGCCCGCGTGCGCGAACAGCTGCGCCGCCACCTGACCCGCGCCGAGCTGGCGCAAGCGACGGCGAGCCTCGCCATGCTTCGGGAACAGGTGGCGGGCACGAGCGGGCCGGTCTCCGAGCGCCTGCGCGCGCTGGTGGAGGCGCTCGGCAGCGCCGACCTGTCCGCCGAGCAGGTCGCCGCCGACTACGCCACGATGCTGGCCGAGGTGCGCCGTGTCGAGGCGCTGGCGCACGATCTGGCCGGCGTCCGTGCGGCCGCCGCCCAGATCGAAAGGCACGGCGCCCCGCGCCTCGCGGCCCGGGTGACGACGGTACCCGTGGGTGCCGCCGGCGACGACGCCGTGTTCCCCGTGCGCTGGCGCGATGCCTGGACCTGGGCGCGCCTGCGCACCCATCTCGACGGCATCGACGGGCGCGACGAGATGCGAGCCCTGGCCGCGCGCCGGCGCGAACTCGAAAACGCGCTCGCCCGCCTGTACCAGGAGCTGGTGTCGAAGTCGGCCTGGCTGGAAACGAAACGCAAGGCCGGGCAGAACGTCCTGAGCGCACTGGAAACCTACCGCACCGCCATCCGCAAGTTCGGCAAGGGCACCGGCGTCAACGCCGCACGCTACCGGCGCGATGCGCAAACCGCCATGGTGGACGCGCAGGCGGCCGTGCCCTGCTGGATCATGAGCCACGCCCGGGTGTCGGAGACCCTGCCGGCGAAGCTCGGTGCATTCGACCTCGTGATCGTCGACGAAGCCAGCCAGTCCGACCTGTGGGCGCTGCCGGCCGTCCTGCGCGGCAAGCAGATCCTGGTGGTGGGCGACGACAAGCAGGTCTCGCCCGAGGCCGGCTTCGTTTCGGGCGCGAAGATCACGGAACTGCGCCGCCGCTTCCTGGCCGGCCAGCCCTTCGAGGCGGTGCTGACGGCCGACATGTCGCTCTACGACATTGCGTCCTCGGTGTTCGCGGCGTCGAAGGTCATGCTGCGCGAGCACTTCCGCTGCGTGCCGCCGATCATCGCCTACAGCAACCGCGTATTCTACAAGGACTTCATCCAGCCGGTGCGCATCCCGAAGGCGTCCGAACGGCTGGACCCGCCGCTGGTCGACGTATATGTCGCCAACGGCTACCGCTCGGCCAAGGGGCACAATCCGTCGGAAGCGGACTTCATCGTCGCCGAGATCGAGGCCATCCTGCGCGACCCGACGATGGCCGGCCGCACGCTCGGCGTGGTGTCCCTGCTCGGCCCGGAACAGGCCCAGCTGATCGACAGGCAGGTGCGCGCGCGCTGCGACGCCGTCGAGCTGGCGCGGCGCCAGTTCGCCTGCGGCGACGCCCGCATCTTCCAGGGCAGCGAGCGCGACATCATCTTCCTGAGCATGGTCGCCGACAGCAGGAACCACCACGCCCTCTCCGGCGTGATGTACGACCAGCGCTTCAACGTCGCCGCCTCGCGCGCGCGTGACCGCATGTTCCTGGTGCGCTCGGTACGGCTGGAGGAACTCTCCACGCTCGACCTGCGGCGCACGCTCGTCGAGCACTTTGCGAAGCCGGTGGAAGGCAACGAGGAAGCCGCCAGCCTGGTCGCGCTGTGCGAGTCGGGCTTCGAGCGCGACGTCTACACCGAGCTGTTCAGGCGCGGCTATCGCGTCATCCCGCAGGTGCCCGCCGCCGGCTACCGGATCGACATGGTGGTCGAAGGCGCGGACGACCGGCGCCTGGCGATCGAGCTCGACGGCGACGAGTTCCACGGACCGGACCGCTGGCAGGCCGACATGGGCCGGCAGCGCGTGCTCGAGCGCGCGGGCTGGACCTTCTGGCGCTGCTTCGCCTCGACCTGGTCGCTGCGTCGCGACGCGGTGCTGGGTGAGCTGCTGGCCCAGCTCGCGCGCATGGGGATCGAGCCGCTCGGGGCCATCGAACGGATTCCGTCGCTGGTCGAGTACCGCGAATGGGGACGCGCGCCGGCGGGGACGGACGACGCGGCGGATGACGCGGCGGGCGAGCCGGCCGGCGCTGCAGTAAACTGAGTGGACTGATACGCAAAAAGAATCACAGGGGTCGGAATCATATATTGGACAAATCGCCGCCCCTGCGGCACCCTGTTGTTTCCATATTCACCAGCCACGCCAGGAGACCGCATGCCGACCTACCGTTCCCACACAACCACCCAGGGCCGCAACATGGCGGGAGCACGCGCGCTGTGGCGTGCGACCGGCATGAAGGACGGCGACTTCGACAAGCCGATCATCGCCGTCGTCAATTCCTTCACGCAGTTCGTCCCGGGCCACGTGCACCTGAAGGACCTGGGCCAGCTGGTGGCGCGCGAGATCGAGGCGGCCGGCGGCGTCGCCAAGGAATTCAACACCATTGCGGTGGACGACGGCATCGCCATGGGCCACGGCGGCATGCTGTACTCGCTGCCCTCGCGCGACCTGATCGCCGACTCGGTCGAATACATGGTCAACGCCCACTGCGCCGACGCGATGGTGTGCATCTCGAACTGCGACAAGATCACGCCCGGCATGCTGATGGCCGCGATGCGCCTGAACATCCCGGTGGTGTTCGTGTCCGGCGGCCCGATGGAAGCCGGCAAGGTGGTGAAGGTCGTGAACAACGACCGCAAGGTCATCAAGCTCGACCTGGTGGACGCGATGATCAAGGCCGGCGATTCCACGGTGTCCGACGCCGACGTGGCCGAGATCGAACGCTCGGCCTGCCCCACCTGCGGCTCCTGCTCCGGCATGTTCACGGCCAACTCGATGAACTGCCTGACCGAGGCGCTGGGCCTGTCCCTGCCCGGCAACGGCACCATCGTGGCGACCCACGCCGACCGCAAGGAACTGTTTTTGAAGGCCGGCCGGCTGATCGTCGAGCTGGCGAAGCGCCACTACGAGCAGGACGATTACTCGGTCCTGCCGCGATCGATCGCCACCCGCGCGGCCTTCGAGAACGCGATGGCGCTCGACGTCTCGATGGGCGGCTCGACCAACACGGTCCTGCACCTGCTGGCGGCCGCGCACGAAGCGCAGGTCGACTTCACGATGGCCGACATCGACCGCATCTCGCGCCAGGTGCCCTGCCTGTGCAAGGTGGCGCCGATGACCGACAAGTACCACATCGAGGACGTGCACCGCGCCGGCGGCATCGTCGCCATCCTGGGCGAACTGGCGCGCGCCGGCCTGCTCGACACCTCGCTGCCGACCGTGCACAGCCCGACGCTGGCGGACGCCATCGCGAAGTACGACATCCGCGTCAGCGACGACCGTGCCGTGCACCAGCTGTTCCGCGCCGCCCCGGGCGGCGTGCCGACCCAGGTGGCGTTCTCGCAGTCCGAGCGCTTCGCCTCGAACGACCTCGATCGCAGCCTGGGCTGCATCCGCGACCGCGCCCACGCCTACTCGCAGGACGGCGGGCTGGCGGTCCTGTACGGGAACATCGCCGAGAAGGGCTGCATCGTGAAGACCGCCGGCGTGGACGAAAGCATCCTGAAGTTCTCCGGCAAGGCGCGCGTGTTCGAAAGCCAGGACGCCGCGGTGGAAGCGATCCTGGGCGAGCGCGTGCACGCGGGCGACGTGGTCATCATCCGCTACGAAGGCCCGAAAGGCGGTCCGGGCATGCAGGAGATGCTGTACCCGACCTCCTACATCAAGTCCAAGGGCCTGGGAAAAGCTTGCGCGCTGTTCACCGACGGCCGCTTCTCCGGCGGGTCGTCGGGTCTGGTGATCGGCCATGCCTCGCCGGAAGCAGCGGAAGGCGGCGCGATCGGCCTGGTGGAAGAAGGCGACATGATCGACATCGACATCCCTGCGCGCACCATCAACCTGCGCGTCACGGACGAGGACCTGGCGCAGCGGCGCGCGGCGATGGAAGCGCGCGGCGCGGACGCCTGGCAGCCGGTCGACCGCGAGCGTTATGTGTCGCAGGCGCTGCAGGCGTATGCGGCGCTCACCACCTCGGCCGACCGCGGTGCGGTGCGCGACCTGTCGCAGCTGAAGCGCAAATAAGCACCCAACGGA
This sequence comes from Massilia sp., assembly GCA_039649125.1. Taxonomy (GTDB): domain Bacteria; phylum Pseudomonadota; class Gammaproteobacteria; order Burkholderiales; family Burkholderiaceae_D; genus Telluria. Next base: position 40,753 of record JBBWZO010000241.1, read on the forward strand.
CGTTCTGCGTCCCGCTCGGCGCTAGCGCCGCAGCTCCGACATGATGGCGTCCGCCAGGAAATCGCAGGGCGGGCGCCGCGACTTGGAACTGCGCGCGAGGATCATTTCCAGCGCGTCGATCTCCGGCAGTCCCTGCGCCTGGCCGAGCAGGCTCAGGTGCGCCGGCACCGCGCAGCGCGCCAGCGGCGCCACGGCCAGCCCCGCCTCGACCATGCTGAGCAGTCCCATCAGGCTCGGGCTCTCATAGGAAGTGCGGTAAGGGATCTTCGCGCGTTCCAGGCTGCGCACCGCGTTTTCGCGCGCCACGCTGCCCGGCAGGAAGACGGCAATCGGCAGCGGCCGCTCGCGCCAGATGTCCGGGGCGCTCGGGTTCGCGGCCCACACCATCGGTTCGAAGCGGACGAATTCGCCCGACAGCCCCTTCACGCGCGTCGCGCACACCAGGTCGACCGACCCGTCCTTCACCATCGGCGCCAGCGCCACGCTCGGCAAGCCGACCACCTGGATCTCCACCTTCGGATAGGTCGCGGAAAACCGCTTGAGGATGGGCGGCAGCAGCGAGGACGCGTAGTCGTCGGGAACGCCGATCACCACGCGGCCGGTGACGTCGGGCCGCACCACGGCGGCCCAGGCTTCGTCGCGCAGGGCGAGCATGCGCCGCGCGTAACTCAGCAGGACCTCGCCGTCCTGGGTCGGCGTCACGCTGCGCGGCCGGCGCACGAACAGCGGCTTGCCGAGCGCGGTCTCCAGGGTCTTGATCTGCATGCTGACGGCCGACTGCGAGCGGTGCACCACTTCGGCCGCGCGGCTGATGTTGCCCGTGTCGGCCACCGCCACCATCATTGCCAGGACGTCCAGGTCGAGTGCCTTCATCGGTATCGGATAAAATCGGTATAAGAAAATTAAATAGATACGATCAATATTATTCAATTTTCTAAAGCGGCGCCATCGTGCATAGTAGTGGAAAGGAGCCACTCATGAACGCACTCACCGATCCACGCACCTTCGCAGCCGCCGAGCTGCGCTTCGCCACTGTCTCATCTGGTGTGCGCATCCCCTACTTTGCCACCGGCACCGGGGAGCCGCTGGTCTTCGTGCACGGCTCGCTGTGCGACTACCGCTACTGGAACGGCCAGGCCGACGTCCTGTCGCGGCACTTCCGCTGCATCTCGCTCAGCCTGAGCCACTACTGGCCGGGCGACGACGCCGAAGCGCACACGGCCTTCAGCTGGCAGGCGCACGTCGACGAAGTGGCGGCCTTCATCGCCGCCATGGACATCGGCCCGGTGCACCTGGCCGGGCACTCGCGCGGCGGCTGCGTCGCCTTCCACCTGGCGCGCGCGTATCCGCAGCTGGTGAAGACGCTGACGCTCGCCGATCCGGGCGGCCCGCTGCAGATCGACGGCGCGGCGCCGGCCACGCTGCCGCCGGCGACCGAGGCCTTGCGCGCGCAGGTCGCGGCGCTCATCGAGAACGGGGCGATCGACGCCGGACTGGAGAAGTTCGTGGACTCGGTCAGCATGCCCGGCATCTGGCGCCGCAGCCGGCCCGGCTTCCGCACGATGGCGATCGACAATGCGGGCACGCTGCCGAAGCAGTTCCGCGACCCGCTGCCGGCCTACACGCGCGCGGCGGCACGCGAAATCAGCTGCCCGACCCTGCTGATCGAAGGCGAAAAAAGCCCGCGCATGTACCGCGACAACGTGGCGGCGCTGGCGGGCTGGATCGGGCACGTGGACAAGCGTTCGATCGCGGGCGCCTCGCACGGGATGAACGTATCGCACCCGGCGGCATTCAACCGGCTGGTACAGGCTTTTATCGCCGGCTGCGCGGACTAACGATTTAGCGCGCTTAGTGTCCCGTATCGAGGATGCGCTGCGCGCGCAGGATGACCGGCCGGTCGATCATCCTGCCGTCGAGCGCCACCGCGGCGCCCCCGGCGGCCTCGGCGGCCGCCAGCACCCGCCGTGCCCAGGCCAGCTCTTCCTCCCCCGGGCTGAAGCAGCGATTCACCCCGGCCACCTGTTTCGGATGGATGCACAGCTTGCCGCCGAAACCCATCTGGCGGGCGTGCGTCGCATCGCGCTCGAGCAGCCCGGCGTCGCCGATCGCCGTGCTGACGCCGTCCACCGGGGCGCCGATGCCGGCCAGGCGCGACACCAGCACCAGTTGCGACCGGAAGAACAGGAGTTCCTCGCGCTCGCCCCCGATGCACAGGTCCAGCTGGAAATCGATGGACCCGAACAGCAGGCGCTGCACGCCCGGCGCCTGGGCGATGGCCCGGACATTGTCGAATCCCGCCGCGCTTTCGATCAGGGGCAGGATGGCGGCCGCCCCCGCCTGCCGCAGGCGCGCGATGTCGGCCACCCCCTCGGCCTTCGACAGGACGACGCCCTGCACGCCGGGCGCGCCGCACAGCGCGAGGTCGTCCTCGAACCACGCGGTGTCGGCGCCATTGATCCGCACCAGCACCGGCGGCGCCGCTGGCCGGTCAGCCGACGCCAGCCAGGCGTCCAGCGCGCCGCGGGCCGCCGCCTTGTCGGCGAAGGGCACCGCGTCTTCCAGGTCGACGATCACCGCATCGGCGCCGGCCTTGCACGCCTTGCCGAACATCTCCGGCCGGTTGGCTGGAACGAACAGGTAGGAGCGGGGAAGCATACTGGTCATGGGATGCCTTTCTCTCAGATCGCGCCGGCGTCGCGCAGCGCGCTCAGCCTGGCGTCGTCGTAGCCGAGTCCGGCGAGGATGGCATCGGTATGCTGTCCCAGCGCGGGCACGCCGTCCATGCGCGCCGTCCACGTGTTGGGCACGCCGGGCGGCAGCAACGCCGGGATGCTGCCGGTGGGCGTATCGACCTCGGTCCAGCGCCCGCGGGCACGCAGTTGCGGGTGCTCCCAGACGTCGTGCATGTCGTTCATGTGCGCATTCGCGATCTGGGCGGCGTCCAGGCGTGCGATGACCTGCTCCGCCGTCTGGTGCGAGAAGGCCTCGACGATGATCGCGCGCAGCTCCTGGCGCGCCGCGGTGCGCGCCGAATTGGACGCGAAGCGCGGGTCCTTCGCCAGCGCCGGCCGCTCCAGCACGCGGGCGCAGAACTGTTCCCACTCGCGTTCGTTCTGCAGGCCCAGCATCACGGTCTTGCCGTCGCCGACCGGGAAGGGTCCGTACGGATAAATGGTCGCGTGGGCGGCGCCGGCGCGCGGCGGCGGGGAGGCGCCGTCGATCGCGTAGTAGAGCGGGTAGCTCATCCACTCGGCCATGCTTTCCAACATGGAGACGTCGATATGGCAGCCCTCGCCCGTGCGGCCGCGCGCGATCAGGGCGGCCAGGATGTTGGTGTAGGCGTACATGCCGGCCGCGATGTCGGCGATCGAGCAGCCCGCCTTCGCCGGCTCCTCGGGTGAACCGGTGATCGACAGGAAGCCCGACTCGCTCTGGATCAGCAGGTCGTAGGCCTTCTTGTCGCGGTAGGGGCCGTCGGCGCCATACCCCGAGATATCGCAGACGATCAGGCGCGGAAAGCGCTCGCGCAAAACCTCGTACGAGAGTCCGAGGCGCGCCGCGGCGCCCGGCGCCAGGTTCTGCACCAGCACATCTGCGCCGGCCAGCAGGTCCTGCAGGATAGTCCCTGCCCCTTCGTGCTTCACGTCCAGGGTCAGGCTTTCCTTGGAGCGGTTGGTCCAGACGAAATGCGAGGCCATCCCGCGCGCGCGCTCGTCGTAGGCGCGGGCGAAATCGCCCACGCCGGGCCGTTCGACCTTGATGACGCGCGCGCCGAGGTCGGCCAGCTGGCGGGTGCAGAACGGCGCGGCGATCGCGTGTTCCAGCGTGACGACGGTGATGCCGTCCAGGGGACGCACAAGTGATGGCATAGGCGTTTGCATGCCCGTCTCCTAGAATGAACGGGGCATGCCGAGCACGTGCTCGCCGACATACGCCAGGATCAGGTTGGTCGAAATCGGCGCCACCTGGTACAGGCGGGTTTCGCGGAACTTGCGCTCGACATCGTATTCGGCCGCGAAACCGAAACCGCCGTGGAACTGCAGGCAGGCGTTCGCCGCCTCCCACGACGCGTCGGCCGCCAGCATCTTGGCCATGTTGGCCTGGACGCCGCAGGCCTGGTGGGCATCGAACAGTTCGCAGGCCTTGTAGCGCATCAGGTTGGCCGCCTCGAGGTTCACGTAGGCCTTGGCGATGGGGAACTGGACGCCCTGGTTCTGCCCGATCGGGCGACCGAACACGACGCGCTCGTTCACGTATTTGGTCACCTTGTCGATGAACCAGTAGCCGTCGCCGATGCATTCGGCGGCGATCAGGGTGCGCTCGGCGTTCAGGCCGTCGAGGATGTATTTGAAGCCCTTGCCTTCCTCGCCGATCAGGTTCTCGGCCGGGATCTCGAGGTTTTCGAAGAACAGCTCGTTGGTCTCGTGGTTCACCATGTTCACGATCGGCTGCACGCTCATGCCCTTGCCGATCGCCTCCTTCAGGTCGACGATGAAGATCGACATGCCTTCCGACTTCTTGGTGACCTCGGCCAGCGGCGTGGTGCGCGCCAGCAGGATCATCAGGTCGGAATGCTGGATCCGGGAGATCCAGACTTTCTGGCCGTTGATCACGTACTTGTCGCCCTTGCGCACCGCCGTGGTCTTGATCCTGGTGGTGTCGGTCCCGGTGGTCGGCTCGGTCACCGCCATCGACTGCAGGCGCAGCTCGCCGCTGGCGATCTTCGGCAGATAGAACGCCTTCTGGCCCTCGGAGCCGTGCCGCAGCAGCGTGCCCATGTTGTACATCTGGCCGTGGCAGGCGCCCGAATTGCCGCCCGAGCGATTGATTTCCTCCATGATGACCGAGGCGTCGGTCAGGCCCAGTCCGGAGCCGCCGTACTCCTGGGGGATCAGGGCGGCCAGCCAGCCGGCCTCGGTCAGCGCGTTCACGAATTCTTCCGGATAGCCGCGCGCCTCGTCGACTTTCCTGAAGTAGTCCGCCGGGAACTCCGCGCACAGCGCGCGCACCGCGTCGCGGATGTCCTGGTGCGATTGTTCTTGATGAATCATGACTGCGCTCCCTCTTGTTTGGAATGTGCTGGGTGCAGGACGGCTTCGGCCTGCATCGCCAGCTCGCCCCGGCTGTTCTGCGCCCAGAGCGTGATTGTGTTGCCGGTGTTGCTGTCGGCCGCCGGCTCGCCGCAGACGCTGAACGGCTCGGTGTCGAACAAGGGCGCCAGCGCGCGGAAACGGAATTCGGCGAGGCTTGCCCCCGGCAGCTCGCGCCGGACCAGGTCGACCAGCAGGGTCGCGATCAGGGGGCCGTGCACGATCAGGCCCGGGTAGCCTTCGACTTCGGTCACGTAGCTGCGGTCGTAGTGGATGCGGTGCCCGTTGAAGGTCAGGGCCGAATAACGGAACAGCAGCACCGGATCCGGATGGATGGTGCGCGACCAGCGCGCCTGCGCGGGCGCAGCTTTCGGTGCCGGCGCGGGACTGCCGGGCGCAGGGAGGTCGCGGTAGACGATGTCGTGTTCTTCGGTGATGGCCGGCTGCCCGTCGCGGGTGATCTCGTGGCGGACGGTGACGAATACCAGGCGGCCGGTCGATCCCTCCTTGGCGCTGACGCTGCGGATGGTCGAGGTACGCGTCAACTGTGCGCCGATCGGCACCGGGGCGTGGAAGACGAACCTGCCGCCGGCCCACATGCGCCTCGGCAGCGGCACCGGCGGCAGGAAGCCGCCGCGTTTCGGGTGGCCGTCGGGGCCCAGCTGCGACTGCGGCTTGACCGCATTGAAGTTGGTCCAGTGCCAGAGGGGCGGCAGCGGCTCGCCTTCTCGCGGCGCATCCGGATAATCCAGCGTGGCGGCCAGCGCCGCCGCGACTTCGGGGCGCACCGTCTCGTGCAGCACGTCAGTCTTGCCTACCCACTGCTGGAGGTGGGCCGGATCGAAATCATCAACAGTCATCGTCTATCGAGCAACGCTCGCCTCAGGTTGTTTTTGTCATCATAGAATTAGATGGAAGCGTTCGTGAAATAGAAAAAACTGATGCGGCCATCACGGTTCATCATGCCTGCGCCATCATGAACGTAGATTGCAAAGCGCTGCCGAATCACCTATGTTGATGGCTCATCCGTTTCCAGGACCATCCATGGACATCAAGCAGATCCGTACATTGATTGCGATCGCCGAGACCGGCAGTGCCACCAGGGCGGGCGAACTGCTCCACCTGGTGCAGCCGGCCGTGTCGCGCCATATCCGCATGCTCGAGGAAGAATGCGGCGTGCCGCTATTCGAGCGCGAGCGCCACGGCATGGTGCTGACCGATGCCGGACGCACCCTGGCCGAGTACGGGCGCCGCGCGCTGCGCGAGCTGGACAAGGCAAGGGCCGAGATCGGGCCGGCCGCCCACACGATTGCCGGACGGGTGGTGATCGGCCTGCTGGCCAGCACCAGCAGGCTGCTGGCGGCCGAACTGGTGGCGCGGGTGCGGGCGGCGCATCCGGCCGTGACGCTCAGCGTGAACGTCGGCTATTCGGGCAATGTGGTGCAGTGGCTGGAAACCGGCGAAGTCGAACTGGCGCTGGTGTACGACACCCGCTCCTCTACCGGCCTGCAGGTCGACGCCCTGCTGGACGAGCGCCTGTACCTGATCGGTGCGCCGGGGGAAGTCGCTGCCGGCAAACCCTTCCCGCTGAAGGCGCTGGCGGACCGGGCGATGGTGATGCCGAGCGTGGCGCACGGGCTGCGCAGCAGCATCGAGCATGCGCTGGCGGTGGCAGGCATCGGTGTCAACGTGGCGGCCGAGACGAATGCGCTGGATCTGCAGAAGTCGCTCGTAGCCCAGGGCTACGGCTATACCATCCTCCCCGGTTCGGCGGTCCTGGACGAGCTCCAGCAGGGCACCCTCTCCGGCGCGCCGATCACGGCTCCCGACCTCTCGCGCCGTATCGTGCTAGCACGCGCCGCCGCGCGCAGGCCGTCGCCGGCGAGCGTCGCCGTCGCATCCGAACTGGTCGCGCTGATGAAGGAGATGGTGGAGAAACAGGCGTGGCCGGGCGCTTCCTGGATCGGACGCTGACCCGGCAAGCTATGCCGTTCCTTGATGCTGGCATCAAAATAAGCTATTTCACGTCGCCTCCTATAAGCTCATACGATGGCTTATAGGTTCTAAATACAAGCGGAATACCGCACAAACCAGTCGAGGAGACGATATGTTGAAGAAGCTGATGTTGAAGAAGCTGAGCGCCGCCGCGATCGGGCTGATGGCCTCCACCGCCGTGCTGGCCGCCGAATTCCCGGAAAAGACGATTTCCATGATTATTCCCTTCGCCGCCGGCGGGCCGACCGATACCCTGGCCCGCATCGTGGCCCAGAGCATGTCGAAGTCGCTCAAGCAAACCGTCATCGTGGAAAACGCCACCGGCGCCGGCGGCACCCTCTCGGCGGGCAAGGTAGCGCGGGCGACGCCGGACGGCTACACCCTCCTGCTGCATCACAACGGCATGAGCACCAGCCCCGCGATGTACCGCAAGCTGCCCTTCAATCCGCTGACCGATTTCGAATACATCGGACTCGTTGCCGACGTCCCGATGGTGCTCGTCGCACGCAAGGACCTGCCGCCGAACAGCCTCAAGGAACTGATCCCCTACATCAAGGCGAACCAGGGCAAGCTGACGATGGGTAACGCCGGCCTCGGCGCCGTGTCGCACCAGTGCGGCATGCTGTTCCTGCAAGCCCTCGGCACGCCGCTGACGACCGTGCCTTACCGCGGTACCGCGCCGGCCATGAACGATTTGCTGGGAGGCCAGATCGACCTGCTGTGCGACCAGACGACGTCCACCACCTCGCATATCCGCGCCGGCAAGGTGAAGGTGTACGGCGCCACGACCAGGGAGCGGGTCGCCTCGCTGCCGAACATCCCCACCTTCGACGAGCAGGGGATGAAAGGCTTCGAGATGGTGGTCTGGCACGGCCTGTATGCCCCGAAAGGCACGCCCAAGCCGGTGATTGCCAAGCTGAGCGCCGCCCTGCAGCAGGCCCTGAAGGATCCGAACGTCAAGACCCGGTTGGCCGACCTGGGCACCGAACCGGTGGCGGCCGACAAGGCCACGCCCGCGGCCCTGCAGTCCTACCTGAAGGCGGAAATCGACAAGTGGGGGCCGATCTACAAGCAGGCCGGGGCCTTCGCCGACTGAAGCGGAAACGGCTGCGGCCTGCCCGCAAGAAGTGCGGCAGGCCGGGAAAAGCGGTGTCGAGCGCCTCACAACAGCTTCAGGGCAAGGGATGCGGCCACCCGACGCAGCGTCGAAGACAGTACGCCTGTACGGCGGGACGCTGCAACGCCGGTATGGAGGTGTTGTGAGGCGCGTTCTTATTCCTTGACCGCTTCGAGGGCGATATCGATGCGCACCTCGTCGCCGACGTGCGGCGCGAACTTGCCCGCATTGAACTCCGAGCGCTTGATCGTGGTGGTCGCGTTGGCGCCGATCGCGTCCTTCTTCAGCATCGGATGCGGCATCGCCTGGAAGGACGTGACGGTCAGGGTCACCGGTTTGGTGACGCCCTTGATCGTCAGGTCGCCGTCGATGGCGGCCGGCTTGTCGCCCTTGAAATGGACTTTGGTCGACTTGAAGGTCGCGGTCGGGTACCTGGCGGTGTCGAGGAAGTCTTCGCCCTGGATGTGATCGTTGAACGTGGCGAAGCCCGTGTTCACCGACTTCATGTCGATGGCGATATCGACGCTGCCCGTCTTTGCCGCCTTGTCGAACACCACCTTGCCGCTGGTCTTGTCGAAGCGCGACAGCTGGGTCGAATAGCCGAAATGGCTGTACGAGAAGCGCGGGAAGGTATGGCTCGGGTCGATCGCGTAGGTCTCGGGAGCGGCCAGGGCCGGGGCGGAGACCGCCAGGGCGAGGACGGTAGCGGAGATCAGTTTGCTCAGTTTGTTCATTTGGTTCATGCTCTGCTTATCAAAAGTGGTGGGATGGGGAACAGTCTAACCGTCCTATTCAAAGGAAAAAAGAGGGCTTCCGTAGACTATTTGTCTCGATTTCAGCAACAATCCAGGCGCACCCTCAGTCGAAGGCGTAGGCGTCCATCGCCAGCACGCCGTGCTCCACGCTGGCGTGCAGCCGCGTCGCCCGCGCGCCCTCCCCACCCTCGCTGCCCGCGCCCATGGCGACGAACAGCGGCAGCAGGTGCTCCTCGGACGGATGGTTTTCCGCCGCGAACGGCGCCGCGCGCCGGTAGTCCAGCAGCGCCTCACGGTCGCCGGCCTCCAGGCGCTCCTTCATCCAGGCCGCGAAGGCGCTGACCCAGTGCGGCGCCGGCGCCTCCAGGCCCTGTCCCCGGAACTCGTACAGGTTGTGGGTCAGCGCGCCGGAAGCGACCACCAGCACGCCCTCCTTGCGCAGCGCCGCCAGGGCGCGGCCGAGGCGTTCGTGCCCGGCCGGGCCGGCGCCGCGCACGACCGACAACTGCGTCACGGGGATGTCTGCATCCGGATACATCAGGCTCAGGGGAACCCAGGCGCCGTGGTCGAGCCCGCGATCGGGGCTGCGGCCGACCGGAATCCCCTGCGCCTCGAGCAGCGCAGCCGCACGCTCGGCCGCATCGGGCGCGCCGGGGGCCGGGTAGCGGATCTCGAACAGCGCGCGCGGAAAGCCGCCGAAGTCGTGGATGGTTTCCGGCTGCCGCGCAAGGCTGACGGCCGGCGCGCCACTGGTTTCCCAGTGCGCCGAGACCACGACGATGGCCCGCGGTTTCCCGAGCGAGGCGCCCAGGCCCTGCAGGAAGCGGCGCGCCGGGCTGTCCTGCAGGGCCAGCATCGGTGAACCGTGCGACAGGAAGAGAGTCGCAAATGAGGGGGTCGGAGATGCAGTCATGACGAATCCTGTTTGCTTGGAGCGGCGGATGCCGCATCGACAGGAGCCATCTTATTCCTGCCTGATTGAGAGATAAATAGCCCGCCAAGCACAACACTGTTCCACTGGATAGAACAATCGCTATGCTACTCCCAGCCCGGCTCGGCAAACGCATCGGCCAGGAAATCGACCAGCAGGCGCAGCTTCGGCGACACGAATTTGCGGGACGGATAGACGGCATGGATGCCCAGCTCGCTCGCGCGGTAGCCCGGCATGATCTCGCGCAGGGTGCCCTGGGCCAGGTCGGCGCCGACGATGAAGCTCGGCTGCAGGATGATGCCCTGGCCCTGGAGCGCCGCCGCGCGGCAGGTATCGCCGCTGTTGGTGCGCATGCGCGGCACCACCCTGACCGTGCTCTCGCCGGCCGGCCCGCTGAAGCGCCAGTTCTCGCCGCTCGCGAACAGGCTGTACGAGATCACGTCGTGGCGCAGCAGCTCGTCCGGATGGGCCGGCTCGCCGCGCGCGCGCACATACGCCGGGGACGCGCACAGCACCAGGCGCGTGGACGCCAGCTTCCGGCTGATCAGCGAAGACGGTGCCAGCTGGCCGATCCGCACCGCGGCGTCGAAGCCTTCCTCGACCAGGTCGACGACGCGGTCCGACAGCGTGATGTCGAGCGCCAGTTTCGGGTGCCGGGCGAGCAAGGCCGGCCATAGATGGGCCAGGTGCATGAGGCCGAAGGTCACCGGCACGTTCAGCTTCAGCAGCCCGCTGGCCTCGCCGCTGCGCGAGCCGACTTCGGCTTCGGCTTCCTCCAGGTTGCCCAGCAACTCGCGGCAGCGCGCATGGAAAATCTCGCCCTCGGTGGTCGGCGACAGCCGGCGCGTGGTCCGGTGCAGCAGGCGCACGCCGAGGCGCTCCTCGAGCTCGGCCACGTAGCGCGACACCGCCGCCTTCGACATGTCGAGCCCGTCTGCCGCGGCGGTGAAGCTGCCCGCCTCGACGACCGCCGCAAACACTTTCATTTCGAGAAATCTATCCATTATTTCTCCAGCTGGAACGATTCCCCTCATTTTACGTGCATTATTGCGGCAGCCGAGCCGCGTGCATTGGCCGGGCGCACGCAGGGTCCGGCCAGATTCGTAGGGTGGAGCGGGCGGCGAACCGCTCCTGACTCCACGCGTTCTGGAGCCCTTGCCCAGCCCTACTGTGCGCCCCTGCCAAAGGACTTCACGAAGTCGTCTTGTCTTGCGCAGGGAGCAGGCGTGCGCCGGTGACTGCCTGCAGGTCGTTGAATGTCAGCCCTGGCGCCATTTCGCGCACGCGCAGGCCCTCGGGGGTGATGTCGAGCACGGCGAGATCGGTATAGATCCGGCTCACGCACTGGACGCCGGTCAGCGGATAGGTGCAGCGTTCGACGATCTTGGGTTCGCCGGTCTTCGTCTGGTGCTCCATCATGACGAACACCTGTTTGGCGCCGATCGCCAGGTCCATCGCGCCGCCCACGGCGGGGATGGCGTCCGGCGCACCCGTATGCCAGTTGGCCAGGTCGCCGCTGCCGGAGACCTGGAAGGCGCCGAGCACGCAGATGTCGAGGTGGCCGCCGCGCATCATCGCGAACGAATCGGCGTGGTGGAAGTAGGCGCCGCCCGTGAGCAGGGTCACCGGCTGCTTGCCGGCATTGATCAGGTCCTCGTCTTCCTCGCCGGGTGCCGGCGCCGGCCCCATGCCGAGCAGGCCGTTCTCGCTGTGCAGGAACACCTCGCGCTCGGGCGGCAGGAAGTTGGCGACTTTCGTCGGCAGGCCGATGCCGAGGTTGACGTAGGCGCCCTCGGGGATGTCCTGCGCCACGCGCGCGGCCATCCGGTCGCGGCTGAATTTTTCCGGAGCGGAATTCACGATGCGGCTCATGCTGCCTCCCTGACGACACGTTGAACGAAGATGCCCGGCGTCACGACGGCTTCCGGGTCGATCTCTCCGAGTTCCACCACCTCGGCGACCTGGGCAATCGTCACCTTCGCGGCGCTGGCCATGATGGGCCCGAAGTTGCGGGCGCTCTTGCGGTACACGAGGTTGCCCCAGCGGTCGCCGCGCAGCGCCTTGATCAGCGCGAAGTCGGCGTGGATCGGCGACTCCAGCACGTAGTGGCGGCCGTCGATCAGGCGGGTTTCCTTGCCTTCGGCTAGCAGCGTGCCGTAGCCGGTGGGCGAGAAGAAGCCGCCGATGCCGGCGCCGGCCGCGCGGATGCGCTCTGCCAGGTTGCCTTGCGGGGTCAGTTCGAGTTCGATTTCGCCGGAGCGATACAGGGCGTCGAAGTGGTGCGAGTCGGTCTGGCGCGGGAACGAGCAGATGATCTTGCGCACCCGCTTGGCCTTGAGCAGCGCGGCCAGGCCGGTCTCGCCGTTGCCGGCATTGTTGTTGACGATGGTCAGGTCGCGTGCCCCTTGGGCGATCAGCGCGTCGATCAGGGCCGAGGGCATGCCGGCGTTGCCGAAGCCGCCGATCATGACGGTGGCGCCGTCGTGCACGTCGGCGACGGCACGTTCCAGCGATTCATAGGTTTTGTCGATCATTATCTTCGCCTTTTGAACGTACACGGCATAAGTGCCGGCACGCTTGTGTTAATGATGCCGTTGTTCGATAATCGAACTAATGGTTGATTACCGCCCAACAAAGTGTATAGACTGACAGGCCGAACGGTCAAGAAAAAAAGACCGATCGGACGCGAACGAACGCCACTTCAACGCATTAAAATTCAACCATGACAAAATCGACAACAAAGCGTCCTGCCCCCGCCACCCCCGAGGAGCCTGACGAACGCGAACTGACGATCGCGGAAGAAATCGATGCGCTGACCGACCCCAGCTTCATGACCTCGCTCGCGCGC
>JBBWZO010000174.1:0-9412 GCA_039649125.1 Massilia sp.
CCCGCAGGGTGAGCAGGATATCGAGCAAGCCGTAGCTATCCTTGCCCCCCGACAGGCACACCATCACCTTGTCGCCGTCTTCGATCATGTTGAAGTCGCCGATCGCCTGTCCCACCAGGCGGCACAGGCGCTTGTGCAGCTTGTTGATTTCGTAGGTCTGCTTCTCAAGCTGCTTGTCAGCTACTTCCATTACTTCACTCATGCTTCATCCTTGATCTGGAATACTTCGACACCGACGCCTTCGCAGTCGGGATACACGTCCGGCTTCATGGTCGACACCTGGGCCGCGCGCACGCGCGGATGCGCGAGCATGGCCTTGACCACGTCGTCGCACAGCGTTTCCTGCAGGTGGACATGGCCCAGGGCGATGCGGTTGGCGATGGTTTCGCGCATGAAGTCGTAGTCGACCACCTCGTGCAGCTGGTCGTCCTTCGGGGTCGACTGTGCCAGGGGGATGTAGAGGTCGACATTGATCAGGACGCGCTGCTCGCCCTTCTTCTCGAAATCGTGCACACCGATGTTGATCATGACTTCGTAATTGCGCAGGAACAGCCGGCGGCAATCGCGCAAGCTCGGGTGGGTGAGGGCGGACAGCATAGGAAGCCTTAGATTAAGTTTTGATGCGTAAGTTTTGATGCGTAAATTTTGATTCGTGCGTTCTTGATTCGGTTATTTGGCGAGGAACATCACGTCGCGCGCCAGCGGCACCAGGTGCTGGCCGCCGTCGACCACCAGCGTCGTGCCGGTCAGCGCGCGCGCCGCTGCCGCATACACGACGGCGTCGGCGATGTCTTGCGGCGTCGAGGAGCGGCCCAGCGGCGTCACCGTGTGCGCCTTGGCAAAACCCTCTTCGCTCTGGTCGCCCGACACCAGCGTGATGCCGGGCGCGACGCCGACGATGCGGACACGCGGCGCCAGCGCCTGGGCCAGCATCTTCGTGGCCGTCTCCAGTGCCGCTTTCGACAGCGTGTACGACAAAAAATCCGGGTTGAGATTGTACAGTTTCTGGTCGAGCAGGTTGATGACCACGGCCTGGCTGTTTACCGGCGTGGCCGCATGTAAAGCCTGCGCCAGCAGCAGGGGCGCGGCCAGGTTCGCGCTCATGTGCGCGGCCAGCAGGCCTGGCGAAAACGTGGTCGCGCTGTCGTATTCGAACAACGAAGCGTTGTTGACGATGCAAGTCACCCGTCCCAGCGCTTCGGCGGCGCGGGCCGGGAGCTGGCGCACGGCCGCTTCGTCGGCCAGGTCGCAGGCGAGCACGGCGGCGCGACGGCCGAGCGCGCGGATGGCCTCGCCCGTTTCCTGCGCCTCGCGTTCGGAATGGCGGTAATGCACGGCGACGTCCCAGCCGGCCGCGGCCAGGCCGAGCGCGATGGCACGGCCGATGCGCCGTCCCGCGCCGGTCACGAGCGCGACCCGTGGTGCGGCCCCTGGTCCATCCTGTCGTGTGCTATGCGTCATAGTCTTGCTAAATTGTTGATCGCTGCCGATCTGGCTACAATGCCGGGATGTCCCTACCCCTTCCCGACAGCGACGCCCTCAGTGCGTCCCACGCCCTGCAACAGCAGATTGCCACCGCGATCGAACAGGCCGGCGGCGCCATCCCGTTTTCGCGTTTCATGGAACTGGCGCTGTACGCGCCCCGGCTCGGCTACTACAGCGGCGGCGCGGCCAAGCTCGGATCAAGCGGCGACTTCATCACCGCGCCCGAGATCACGTCCCTGTTCGGGCAGGCGCTGGCGCGCGCAGCAGCCGCTATTATCGCCCAAAGCGCGCCCAACATCATCGAATTCGGCGCCGGCACCGGCAAGCTGGCGCGCGACGTGCTGGTCGCGCTGGCCGAGGAAGGCGTCAGCGTCGAGAGCTACACCATCATCGAACTGTCGGGAGAATTGCGTGCACGCCAGGAAGAAGCGCTGCGCGACTTTCCGCAAGTGCGCTGGCTCGAGGGCTTCCCGGACAGTTTCAATGGCGTGGTGCTGGCCAACGAAGTGCTCGATGCGATGCCGGTCGAGCTGGTAGTAAAAACCCGGGACGGCTGGCGCCGCCAGATGGTGACGGTCGAAAATGGCCGCTTCGCCTATGTCCAGCAGGAGCTCGATGCGAGCCTGGCTGCCCAGCTGGCGCGCCAGGTGCCGCATGCCGACAGCCTGGCCGAGGGCTATCTGACCGAACTGCATCCGGTCGCCTGCGGCTTCATGGGGTCCCTGGCGCGCATGTTTGCGAACGGGAAGGGCGCCGCCATCCTGCTCGACTACGGCTTTCCGGCCCACGAATACTATGTCGACGCGCGCGTCGGCGGCACCCTGATGTGCCATTACCGTCACCACGCGCACCCCGAGCCCTTCTTCCTGCCGGGCCTGCAGGACATCACGGCCCACGTCGATTTCACGACCATGGCGCTCGCCGCCCAGGACGCCGGACTGGAGGTGCTGGGCTACATGAGCCAGGCCGGTTTCCTGCTCGGTTGCGGTATCGGTGAGTTGCTGCTGCGCCTCGATCCCGAAGACCCCGTGCGTTATTTGCCACAGTCGAAAGCCGTGCAAAAGCTCGTGTCGCCGGCGGAGATGGGAGAATTGTTCAAGGTGCTCATCGTCGGCAACGGCGTCGACCTGCCGCAAGAGCTCGCACGCGCCGACCGCAGCGGCCGACTATAAGCTCCAGGAAATCTTGCGCCGGGGATATAAACCCGGCTATGCTGTACCGGATGGCCCGTCCGTGCGGCCACCGCGATCGTCTATCATCCTGACCAGAACACGCGCCGCCAAGAACCTATCTCGGCAGGTAGGAGGAAGCGGATGGCGGTGCCTGGCAAGTGCGGGCAAGGCGCGAGGAGGACGCATGGCGGGTCCATGCTACGACGAGCAACGCCGCCCCGCTTGTCAGGCGCGCCAGCAGCGACTCCTACCTACCGAGATAGGTTCTTTAAGATCATGGCCAAGATCCACACCCATTATGACAACCTGAAAGTGGCGCGCGGCGCGCCGCAGGAAGTCATTCGTGCGGCCTACAAGGCGCTCAGCCAGAAATACCATCCGGATAAAAATCCGGGCGACGAAAAGGCCGCCCGCATCATGGCGATCGTCAACACCGCCTACAACACCCTCTCCGATCCGCTGCGCCGCAAGGAGCATGACGAGTGGATCGCGGCCGAAGAGTGGGAAGTCGAGTGGCTGGAAAGCACGGGCGACGAGGGCACCCGCCCGCGCGGCGAGACCGGGTGGGAGGCGCCGGCGCAACCGCCGCGCCGGCGCCGGCGCCTGTGGCGTGACGCCCGCTGGTGGTTTGGCCTGGCCGGCGGCCTGATTGTCGGCGCGGCCGCAGCCGTGTTCCTGGTCCAGAAGCCGCGCCTGTTGCCGACGGCGCTGGCCTTCAATGCCAAGCCGGCGGTCGTCGAGTCCAGCGGCAGCGCCCCGTCCACGGCATCGGCTGCCGACCTCGACATCTGGGCCAGCGCCGGCGCCGAGAAAACGCCGCCGGCCCCGGTCAAGGCGCTGGCCGTGACCCAGCTGGTGGTGCCGCGGCGCCAGCCCGGTTGCGATACCGACCTGGCCACGCGGCTGGCGCCGAATGGCGAGCCCTGGCCGGCGGAGTCCGGCTACATCGACGGCTACCCGGTCGGCAACGGCGGGCGCGAGATGACCGTCGTGGTCGACAACAGCGCCAACGCTACTCCCGTATTCGTCAAGATCTACGACCTCGACCGCCGCTCGAACGTGCGCCATGCCTATGTGCTGGCGCACGGCACGCTCACCATCGACGAGCTGGCGGCCGGCAAGTACGAGGTGCGCTACCAGAACGTCGTCACGGGCGCCGCCCGCTCCGAATGCGTCGGCGGCGAAAACCTGCGCCAGGCCGAGGCCGGATCGAGCTTCGGCGGCTGAATCCGCGCCAGGACGCCCTTGCCATCTTCCCGGCGCTTGCCGCGTCATTGTCTTGCGAAATAATCCACAAGGTGTCGGCCCAGCGACGCTCACCGCATCTTTCCCGCCACACCTTGTCGCTTTCTTTCCTCAGCGGCTGCGCTTTTGCCGCAGCGGCTGATCTATTCAAGCAATATGTTCCTCTGCCGTAATATACTTTGCGGGCCGCCAACCTGGCCGCTGCCAAGCCTGCCGCAGGTAGGCCCGGCGCCCGCCCGAACGGAAAAATCGAGTCGCCATGAACGAATTAGACGGCCTCAGTGCCCTGCTCATCGAGCCCCATTCGGGCATGCGCGCCAACCTTCACGGCATGCTGACGATGTGCGGCCTGACCCGCATCGACCATGCCAGCAGCGCCAACCAGGCCATCAAGCAGCTGGGCATCAAAGCGTTCGACCTGGTGCTGTGCGAGTACGACCTCGAAGGCGGCCAGGATGGCCAGCAGCTGCTCGAGGACCTGCGCCACCATAAGCTGATTTCGCTCTCGACCATGTTCTTCATGGTGACGGCCGAGGGAGATTACGGCAAGGTGGTCAGCGCCGCCGAACTGGCGCCGACCGACTACATTCTGAAGCCCTTCACCGCCGAGCGCCTGCTCGAGCGCATCGCCCGCGCCCTCGACAAGCGCAACGTGTTCCTGCCGGTCTACCGCCTGATGGAAACCGGCGCCCAGCACGAGGCGATCCAGGCCTGCATCGAGGGGGCAGCGGCACATCCGCGCCATGCGCTCGATTTCCTGCGCCTGCGCGCCGAACTGCACCTGTTCCTCGGCGAAGCCGACCTGGCCGAACCGATCTACCGGCGCCTGGCCGAGAACCGGACCATCGCCTGGGCCAGGCTCGGGCTGGCCAAGACCTTGTACCTGCGCGAGCGCTTCGAGGAGGCGGGCGGGCTGCTGGCCGAGCTGGTCCAGAGCAACAGCCAGTTCGTCGACGCCTACGACTGGCTGGCGCGCACCCACGGCGCCATGGGCGAACCGGGCAAGGCGCAGGAGGTACTGGCGCGCGCGGTGGCGGTCTCTCCCCATGCGGTGCGGCGCCTGCGCCTGCTGGGCGAAACCGCGTTCGAGGCAGGCGACGACGACACCGCCGAGAAGATGCTGAAACAGGTGGTGGCGAAAGCGAAGTATTCGGAATTCCGTGACCCGGAAGACCACGTGAAGCTGGTGCGCACGCTGGTGCGCAAGGGCGATCCGGTGGCGGCGGCCGCGGTGATCCGCGACCTCGAGCGCTCGATGGGCGGAAAGGGCCACGCCGACGCCTGCAGCGCCATCTCGTCGGCCCTGCTGCACGAGTACACCGGTAACGACGAGCGGCTGCAGCAGTCCCTGAACGCGGCACTGGCGGCCAGCCGCGAGCTGCCGGGCATGTCGGCCGACCTGAAACTGGAACTGGCGCGCAGCTGCCTCGCGCACGACATGGAAGAGGGCGCCGCCGCCCTCGTGCGCGACGTGATGCGCAACGCCGCCGATGCCGGCGCCATGGAACGCGCCATGGGCGTCATGGCCAGGGCCGGCCACGCCGAACTGGGCACGCTACTCGCTCAGGAAGCGCGCCAGCACGTGATCGACCTGGTGGCCGGCGGCGCCGAGCGCGCGAAAAACGGCGACTACCACGGCGCCGTCACCCTGATGGGAGAAGCGGCAGCGGCCATGCCGGGCAATCCGCAGGTCGCCTTCAATGCCGCGCTGGCGCTGCTGCGCTGCCTGGAGCACACCGGCTGGAGCGACCGGCTCGGCCAGCAGGCCCGGGTCCAGATGGGTGCGGTGCGCGGGCTGGATCCACGCAATCCGAAGCTGGCGGCGCTGACGGCGCTGCACCAGGCGGTCCTGAAGAAATACGACAAGGGCGCACGCGCCAGGAAAAACGGATAAACCCAGATGGCAGAAGCAGCAGGTCTGAACACGTCGGGCACCGGTAAAGGATGCGCGCCAGGGACAGTACCGCGCCCTCAAGCGCCAGGGACTGGCTGCGCTTGCCGCCGGATGAACTCGCGGAACTCGCTGGCGGGCATCGGCCGCGCGAACAGGTAGCCCTGGGCCTCGTCACCCTGCTTGTCGCGCAGGAAGCCCCATTGCGCCTGTGTCTCGACCCCTTCGGCCACCACCGTCAGCCCAAGTGAATGGGCCAGGCCGATGGTGGCGGCGACGATCACCGCGTCGTTCGGGTTGTGCTCGATGTCCTGCACGAAGCCGCGGTCGATCTTGATGCGGTCGATCGCGAACAGTTTCAGGTAGGCCAGCGACGAGTAACCGGTGCCGAAGTCGTCGATCGCCAGCTTGAAGCCGCGCTTGCGCAGCTGGCGCAGCAGCTGGCGCGTGTTTTCCGGGTCGCGCATCGCCGCCGTTTCCGTGATTTCCAGCTCCAGCAGCGACGGGTCGATGCCGTGCTGCGCCACCAGCTCGTCGAGCCGGGTCAGCAGCGTGCCGCCCGAGAACTGGCGCGCCGACAGGTTCACCGCCAGGCGTAGTTGTTCCAGCCCTTCGCGCCGCCACTGGGCCAGCAGGGCCATCGTCTGGCCCAGCACCCAGTCCCCGAGCGGCACGATCATGCCGCTTTCCTCGGCCACGGGAATGAAACGGCTCGGCTCGACGCTGCCCAGTTCCTGGTCGTGCCAGCGCAGCAGCACCTCGGCGCCGATCACGCGCCCGGTATCGAGCGCTACCTGGGCCTGCAGGTAGAGCTCGAAATCCTCGGCGTGCAGTGCGCCCCACATGCGGTTTTCCAGCAGCAGATGTTCGTGGGTGGCGGCGTTCATCTCGGGCGAGAAGAACTGGAAATTCCCGCGGCCCTCGCGCTTGGCGGCGTACATCGCCATGTCGGCGTGGCGGATCAGGGTCGAGGCGTCCTCGCCGTCGTCGGGGAACAGCGCCACGCCGACGCTGCAGCCGCTGTGGGCGGTGGCGCCGCCGAGCTGGTAGGGCTGCGACAGCGACTCGACCACGCGCACGGCCACGCCGGTGACGCTGTCGGGCGTCAGCGGCCCGGCCAGCACGATGATGAATTCGTCGCCGCCCAGGCGCGCCAGCGTATCGACTTCGCGCAGCAGGTCCTTCATGCGTTCGGCCGCGCCCACCAGCAGCTTGTCGCCGGCCGCGTGGCCGAGCGAATGGTTGATTTTCTTGAAGTGGTCGAGGTCGATGAACAGCACCGCCACCGGCTCGTTGTGGCGGCGCGCCGACGCCAGCTGCTGTTCGAGGCGCACGTTCAGGGCAAAGCGGTTTTCCAGGCCGGTGAGGGCGTCGTGGTGGGCCAGCCGGTGGATCCGTTCCTGCGCGCGCTGCTGCTCGGTCAGGTCGCGCAGGATGCACACGAACAGCTCCTCGCGCCCCATCTGCACCGGGGCCACCGAGATCGACAGCGGGAAGGGTTCGCCGCGCGCATTGCGCCCCTCCAGCACGCAGTTCTCGGGCGGCGCCCTGGACAGCTGTGCCAGGTGGGCGTCGCCGTCGACGCTGTCGGGCACCAGGGTGCCGAAGGTCAGCCCGACCAGGTGCTGCGGCGCATAGCCGAACAGGCGTGCGGTGGCGGCATTCGCCGAGACGACGAGCCCGTGCGCATCGACGGTGATGATGGCATCGGCCGCGTTGTCGAGGATCGCCTGCAGGCGCGCCTCGCGGTCGCGCAGGCGCGCGGTGCGGTCGGCCACCAGTTTTTCGATCACGTCGCGTTCGCCGCTGATGAGCAGCATCAGCGCGCCCAGCAGGCCGGTCAGCAGCAGGCCGGCCGACAGCACGGTCCAGCTGGCGGCGCCCGTTTCCGCCGCCATGTAGGCGGCGCTCGGGCGGAAGTGCACCATGTAGTGGCGCCCGGCGAACGAGAGCGGCACCCGGTAATCGTCGGGCGCCGGCGGGCCGAGCGCGCCCACCACCGGCAATGCGGCGCCGCCGGTAACGTCGACCAGGGATGCCTCGAAGCCGTCAAAGCCGGCGCGCAGGATGGCCTGCTCCAGCAGCCGGCGTGCATTCAGCAAGAACGCGACCACCCCGGCCGGCGGCCCGGCCGGGTCGCCGACCGAGCGCATCAGGGCGATCGCCGGACCGGGGGCGTCCTCGGTCATCAGCGCAAACGGCTCGGTGGCGGCGGGCGTGCGCGATGCGAGCACTTGCGCCGCCACCGCCGCCCGCCCGGGCGCGGCGAGATAGTCGAGGCCGCGGATGACGTTGTGGGAGGTGGGCCAGGCGTACAGCACCGGCAGGTAGCGCTCGCGTTCCGAGGCCGCGACCAGGCGGCTCCCGTCCAGGTCGCGGATGCCCGCAAACCCGGGGTCGAGCGTGCGCCGCACCCAGTCCTCGAAGCCGGCACGCTCCAGGCCGCTGACCGGCACCGTCCAGTTCATGGCCTGGATCTCGGGACGGCCGTCGGCATAGCCGCCGGCAATCTGCAGGAATTTGTCGCGCGCCAGGATGTGCTCGGTCTCGGCGAGGGTGGCGGCAAAGGTGCCCACGAAACGCACGTGTTCGTTGAATTCGGCCTGCAGCAGGTCGGCCGTCTGCTGCGCCTTCAGGCGGTAGGGCTGCAGGTGCTGGTCGTGCTCCCAGCCGAGCGCCAGGCGGTAGATGGTGATCACGGCCGCCGTGGTGATCAGCAGCGGCAGCGCGACCAGGCCCGCGCGGCGGCGCCACAGGCGGCGCGGCGAGCCGCACACGATCCAGCACAGCGGCGCGGCCAGCAGCACGCCGAGCGTGTCGCCGGCCCACCAGGTGAACCAGGTGCGCGGCAGCTCCGCGTCACCGAACGCACCCAGCAGATGCAGGACCGGCGCGGTGACGCTGGCGCCGAGCAGGCAGACCAGGGGCGTGCGCAGCAGGAAGGCGATGACGTCGCGGCCGGAGTCGATTGCCGGGCGCAGGTGGCGACGGAACTGGCGCGCCCCCAGCCAGGTCAGCAGCAGGTTGCCGGCGACGCTGGCCAGGGTCGCCAGCAACGCGGTCGCCGGGCCCAGGCCGGGATTGGCCCGGTGCAGCGGCAGGTTGACCAGGATCGAGCCGAGCACGACCCCGGGGAGCACGCGCATGCCGCCGGCCGTCGCCAGCGCCAGGGCGACCCCGACCGGCGGATACAGCGGCAGCGCATAACCCGATGGCAGCGAGAGCAGCTCGGCAAGCAGGCGCGTGCCGAGGAAGGCCGCGACGATGGCGAGGTTGCCGACCACGATCTGCGGCCGGCTCCAGTGCGGATAACGGGAGGCGTGGCTGTCCATTGGTGCCGTCTTTACATGCGTGCCGCATACAGTACAGCACCCCAGAACGCCGCAGCGCACCGCTAAAGAAAAAAGAACCCTTGCAGATTTGTTCTGCGTACGGTTACAATCACGCCCCGAAGCAACGCTGCTATTTGAGCCTGGTCAGTAGTGAAGGTAAAAATAGTTGACAGCATGTTGAGCTTGCTTCATACTCTGCGGTTCTTCGCGGTGGGGTGGCCGAGTGGTTAAAGGCAGCAGACTGTAAATCTGCCCTCTCTGAGTACGCTGGTTCGAATCCAGCCCCC
>JBBWZO010000258.1:0-3921 GCA_039649125.1 Massilia sp.
CTGACGGTGTCGCCCAGGTGGATGCGCGGCAGTTTGGTTTCTTCGAAGTAGCCTTCGACATAGAACGAATGGCTGTCGACCACGGTCATCACGGCGCGGCTGCTGGTGGCATAGGAGCCGACCCGCAGGTCGAGGTTGGTGACAGTGCCATCCACGGCCGACACGATGCGGGTGCGCTCGAGATCGAGCCTCGCGGTGTCGCGGTCGACCACGGCCTGCGCCAGCTCGGCCTTGGCCTGGTTGACGCGTGTCATGCCCTGTTCGCGTGTCTCCTGCGCCACCAGCTCGTTGAGCTGGATGTTGCGGCGCGCCTCGCGCTCGCCCTGTGCCAGCGCCACCTTGGCGGCCTGCACCGTCGCTTCCGCCTCGCGCAGCGCCAGCTCGAAGCGCGCGCGGTCGATTTCAAACAGGGGCGTCCCGACAGTGACCTGCTGGTTGTCGTAGACATAGACCTTGGTGACCAGGCCGGTCACGTCCGGCGCCACCTGGACCACGTAGGCCTTGACCCGGCCGTCGCGGGTCCAGGGTTCGATCTGGTAGTGGCGCCACAGCTGCCAGGCTACATAGGCCGCCGCGGCCACCACCACCAGGGTGGTAAGCACCCGGCCCAGCGCCGGCAAGGAAAGTTTCAGCGCCATGATAACCACCTGGATCCAAGGAAAGCCAGGCCGCCCAGCACGAGGACGAACAGCGAAAAGTCGAACAGCGCGGCGTGCCAGATGAAGCGATAGAAGCCGGCCCGCGCCAGGGCGCGCCTGAGCACGTACGAGATCGCCAGCGCCGGCAGCACCAGCAGCAGCAGCGTAGGCACGTAGAGGCCGAACAGGTAGACTTCGCCGATCATCGGATTTCCTTCTCCGGAAGGGGGGAAGGCTGGTACGGCGGCGCGTCAGGGAACAGGTCGCGCCGCAGGCCGGCCAGCGCGACCAGCGCATCGGTGCGGGCCTTCGACGGCGGCGCGGCGGCGACCGAGCGCAGTGCGTTGTCGAGCGAGGCCAGCAGGCGCGCATCCTCGGCCGGATCGACGTCGGGACGCGCCTCGAAATGCTGCGCCAGGTGTTCCATCAGCGGCCACAGCGCGGCCTGGCTGCGGCCCAGCTGGTCGCGCGCCGCCAGCAGCCGGGCCATGTTCAGGCCAATGCGCAGGTCGACCAGCGCGTCGGCCGCCGCCAGGTCCTGCTGCTTGCCGGCCAGCGCCAGGCGCGGCGTCAGCAGGGCCACGCGGTCGACCATGCGCGCGGCGAATTCCGACACCGAGGCGGCGACTTCGCCGCTGCCGAGCCGGGCCAGTTCGCGCCAGCCGGCTTTCAGCAACCGGCGCGCAGCCCAGTCCGCGCCTACCGAGCGCAGCAAGCCGGTCACGATCGCGGCGGCGGCGAGGCCGAGGACTTGCGCCAGCATGTTGTTGGTGAACGACAGCAGGTTGTCGGTGCTGCTGTCCTGCAGGGCCAGCGCGCCGCCCACGCCGAACAGGAAGGGGATGGCTTTCGGATAGGTGGCGGGGCGGGCCAGGTAGACGCCGAGCGGCAAAAACGCGAGCGCGCACACCAGCACCAGCATTTCGAAGGTTTGGACCGCCGGCAGCAGAACCAGCAGGTACAGGGCGCCGACCGGGATCGAGTAAATCAGGTATTTCAGGAAGTTATTGATGAACGGCACTGGATCGTCCTGGGTGGCGAAAAAGCTGCACAGGATCGCGGCCCACATCGCTGCCTGCGCGCCATGCGGCCAGCCGCTCACGATCCAGAACGCGCATACGGACAGGCAGGTGATGACGGCCGCCACTGCCGACAGCAGCGCCATGCCGCGGTCCTGGTGCAAGGCGTGCGGCGCCACGCCCGGCAGGTCGCGCGCCTGTACCGGCAGGTCGCCACGCACGCCCGCATCGATATGGCGGCGCAGGGCGGCGGCGGCGGCGGCGGTATCGACCAGCGAGCGCAGGCGCGCGGCCAGGTTCAGTTCGATCAGCTGCTGCCAGTTGGCATCCGGGCCAACGGCCGGGGTGAGCTCATCGATGGCCCGGTGCAGCTCCTTCTCGTAGCCCGGCCTGGCTTCGCCGCGGCGGCTGCCGGTCCAGGCGCTGATCTGGTCGAGCAGCGTGCGCCAGCGCGACGACGCGTCGAGTGCACCCATCTGCTTGAGCGCGCGCAGCCGGTCTTCGATCGCCGACAGCAGCGGCACCATGTGCGCCAGGCGGTCCTGCAGGGCGAGCACCGCGTTTTCGGTCCAGCGCAGGTTGGAGGTATCGAACGGCAGGTGGGTGGCCATCAGGCGCAGGTCGGTGATGTCTTCGGCCAGCTCGCGCCGGTCGCGGTCGAGCCTGGCGTCGCCGGCCGGCACCAGCGCGTCGGCAATCCAGTGCTGGGCGTCGCGCAGTGCGTGGTCGAGCCGGGCCAGCAGCACCGGGCCGAAGCCCTGCGGCAAAACCAGGCTGTGCACCAGCGTGGCGCAGGTAATCCCGAGCACGATCTCTTCCACGCGCGCCAGCGCGGCGTCGAAGATCGTGCCCGGCTGGTCCACCGTCGGGAAGGCGATCAGCGCCGCGGTATAGCCGGACAGCATGAAGAAATAAGCGCGCGGGGTGCGGTCGAGCATTGACACGTACAGGCAGGCGCCGAGCCACAAGGCGAGCGCCAGCGACAGCAATTCGGGCGCGTTGGCCAGCGGCGGCACCAGCACCAGCGTGGCGATGGCGCCGACCAGCGTGCCGCCGGCGCGGTACAGCCCCTTGGAGCGGGTAGGGCCGGAAAACGGGGCCGAGACGATGTAGCAGGTCATCAGGGCCCAGAACGGACGCGGCAGTCCGATACGCATCGAGATCCACAGCGACAGCATCGCTGCCGCGAAACATTTCAGAGAGAACAGTACCTCCGCGGCGGTCGGCATTTTTACGCTGCCTTGTGCGCTCAGGCGTTGTCCCGGGATTTGGACAGGGCACTGTCCAGGCCGCTCACGACGCGCAGGCAGGCTTCGACGTCATCCGGGTCGAAGCCGCCGAACAGCTTGCGGCGGAACGGAATCAGCGCCTGCTCCATCAGCGCCGCGGTCTTCTTGCCTTGCTCGGTGAGGTGGAGGATTTTGGCGCGGCGGTCCTGCGGGTCGTCGTGGCGCTCCAGCAGGCCGCTGTCGACCAGTTGATCGATCACGCGCACCAGCGACGACGGCTCGACCCCGAGGGCCTCGGCCACCGCCCCGGGGCGCACGCCCTGGTTACCCAGCCGCCCGATGAGCAGCACCGGCAAACCGCTCGCCTGCGACAGGCCGTAGTCGGCAGCCACTTTGTCGGCGGCCGACTTGTAGGCGCGCGAGAGGTGCGTCAGCGCGGCGGTCAGGTTCATCAGGGTCAGGTCGAATGAATCCATGAGATGAAGCTCGTCGAGGCGACGGGCGACTTCGACGCCGACATCCCGATAGCGCATTTTAGCGGCAAGGGAAAAATGCCTCCGTTCGCGAGCGGTGTCGCAGAACGGGCAACCAGCGAGCCTGGAAAACGAAGCGGCCTCTTGCGAGGCCGTTCGGGGGCGTTACCGGGACGATTCCACTCCAGCTGCTGTAAATATTCAACGCCATCGCGGAACCTGGGAAGCCTGTTCGCCAGCATCCCGCGCGCCGGTCAACCCGGCATAAAGTTGAACGCGTAGGTATCCCCCTCCGGGCGCAACTTCATCAGGCCGCCCTGGCCACGCCCAGTGAACCACTGCGCTCGATTCGACTCCAACCCGATTGGTGGCCCCTCCGGCAATTCAAAGGCAGCTGACAACTGCGGCCGGAAAGTTGAGACATGCAACTGGTTCGCAAAATCCCGCTGCTTTCGATGCTGGTCGTGCTGGTAGCGGCCTGCGCCGGTTGCGGACGTGAGGCGCCGGCGCAGCCCCCTGGCGGCGCCAAGCCACCGCTGGTCGTGGTGGCGCCGGTGACGCG
>JBBWZO010000269.1:0-7238 GCA_039649125.1 Massilia sp.
GGCCGCAGCGCGCCGCGCCGCCCGTTCCCAGCGCCAGCGTGCCGATGTTCGGCGCCGGGGTCTGGCGCAGCACGCCCCTCTACCGCCGCGCCGACATTCAGCCGGGCGACCTGATCGCCGGTCCCGCCATCGTCGCCGAAGAGAATGCGACCACCGTCGTCGAAGCGGGCTGGCAGGCCGAGGTCACGCCCTATCACCACCTGGTGCTGCGGCGGGTGCAGGCGCTCCCGGAGCGGCGCGCGATCGGCACCACGGCCGACCCGGTCATGCTCGAGATCTTCAACAACCTGTTCATGTCGATCGCCGAGCAGATGGGCCTGCGCCTGCAGAACACCGCCCATTCGGTCAACATCAAGGAGCGCCTGGACTTCAGCTGCGCCATCTTCGACGCGCACGGCAACCTGGTGGCGAACGCGCCGCACATGCCGGTGCACCTGGGTTCGATGGGCGAAAGCATCAAGACGGTGATGCGCGAGAACGCCGGGCGCATGCGCGCCGGCGACGTCTACGTGCTCAACGACCCCTACAACGGCGGCACCCACCTGCCGGACGTGACAGTCATTTCGCCGGTGTTCGATGAAGCGGGAGCCGACATTCTCTTTTATGTCGGTTCGCGCGGACACCACGCCGACATCGGCGGCACTACGCCGGGCTCGATGCCGCCGGATTCGCGCCACATCGAGCAGGAGGGCGTCCTGATCAACAACTTCAAGCTGATCGACGGCCAGGACGGCGTACTGCGCGAAGAGGAGGTGCGCGCATTGCTGACCGGCGCCCGCTACCCGGCGCGCAATCCTGACCAGAACCTGGCCGACCTGCGCGCCCAGGTGGCGGCCAACCAGAAGGGCGTCGAGGAATTGCGGCGGATGGTGGAGCACTTCGGCCTGGATGTCGTGCGCGCCTACATGGGCCACGTGCAGGACAACGCCGAGGAAGCCGTGCGGCGCGTGATCGGGGCGCTGAAGGACGGCGACTTCACCGTCGACCTGGACAACGGGGCGAAGATCGCCGTCGCGGTGCGGGTCGACCGCGCGGCGCGCAGCGCGCGCATCGACTTCAGCGGCACCTCGGCCCAGCTGGACAACAATTTCAACGCGCCGTCGAGCGTGTGCATGGCGGCGGTGCTGTACGTGTTCCGCACCCTGGTCGAGGACGAGATCCCGCTCAACGGCGGCTGCCTGAAGCCGCTGGAGGTGATCATCCCGCCCGGCTCCATGCTCAATCCGCATTATCCGGCCTCCGTCGTGTCGGGCAACGTCGAGACCTCGACCTGCATCACCAACGCCCTGTACGGGGCGCTGGGCGTGATGGCGGCCTCGCAGGGAACGATGAACAACTTCACCTTCGGGAACGCGCGATACCAGTACTACGAGACCATCTCCGGCGGCAGCGGCGCGGGCGAGGGCTTCGACGGCACCGACGTGGTGCAGACCAACATGACCAACTCGCGCCTGACCGATCCCGAAATCCTCGAATTCCGCTTCCCGGTGCGGTTGGAGAGCTATGCGATCCGCCCGGGTTCAGGTGGGGCAGGGCGCTGGCACGGCGGGAATGGCGGGGTGCGCACAGTGCGCTTCCTGGAGCCGATGACGGCGGCGATCCTGTCGAACAACCGGATTTACGCGCCGTTCGGGATGGCGGGCGGCGAGCCGGGCGCGCGCGGGGTCAACACCGTGGTGCGGGCGGATGGGCGCGAGGAGCGCATTGGGCACATTGGCAAGGTCGAGATGGGGCCGGGGGACATGTTCGTCATCGAGACGCCGGGCGGGGGAGGGTTCGGGGAAGCCTAGCCTCGACCACCGAAAGGGATGTCGCGAACACGTAGGGTGGACTCCGGAGTCCACGCTTTTGGCACGGTTGAGCAGCAATATGCGTTTCGCTGGGTATGGTGGCACTCTCCGGATATTCCGGTATGGGACGGTGAAACTCAGCGGTGGAACGCGTGGACTCAGGAGTCCACCCTACGGTCGCGAAGAAGCTCCTGACCGCGCATGAAGTAAGCGCACGCCCGTCAGGTCGAAATGCCGTACTTGCTGCGCAGCGCCTGGTACTCGTCCATCAGCGGTCCCAATCTCGGATGCTGGGCATCGACCGCGCGGATCTTCTGCAGCTGCGCCAGGCACAGTTCTCCCAGCGGGTGATCCCAGCCCAGCTCCTTGATCTGCCGCAGCACGCCGCCGGCCACGGTGATCATCACCTGCAGGTTCTGGGGCGCCATGTGCAGCGCCTCGAGCAGGGTCTGCACCGCGCCGCGCACGTCGCCCATGTTGCGCTTCTCGTCGGCCACGCCCAGCAGGATCTGGGCCTGCGCCTTGAGCTGCCGGCCGATGCCGTCGGCCAGGTCGCGCCGGCCGGCATCAAGCAAGAGGCGCAGCGCGTCCTGCAAGCTGACGCCGCTGTCGCTGTCGTTGACCACCGCCAGCATCAGCTCCTGCGCCGGCGCGTCCAGGCGGTGGGCGAGGCAGGAGCGCACCAGTCCGAGCTTCAGCCCGGTCGACAGGGCGCTGCTGGCGCGCACCGCGCCGACCGCGTTCTGCAGGTCGACCAGCGCCGCGGCCTGGTTGCCGGCAGCTTCGTGCAGCGCCGCGTTGGCGACGTTCACGCAGGCGTCGGCTTCGGGGCTGGCGCGCATCGAACGCTCCAGGTCGCGCACCACGCCGCTGGCGCCCAGCAGGTCGCCGCGCCTGACCAGCGCCTGTACGAGGCGAAGGTGGTCTTCCGGGTCGCGGAACTCGGAGTAACGCGCCTTGCTCACCACCTGCTTGAAGGATTTTTCGGCGCTTGCCGGATCCCCGGCTTCGAGCGCGACCTCGCCGAGCTTGCGCAGTCGGCGCACCATGTGCGGCGAGATCGACACCGCCTCCTCCAGGATCTTCTGGGCCTGGACGTGCGCGCCGGCCGCCTCGTGGCAACGCGCGAGCAGGTCGTAGGCGGCCATCAGGCGCGGGTTGTCGGCAAGGAGGGCCTGCAGCGTGTCGCGCGCGGCGTCGACCTGGCCCTGCGCATACTGCGCGCGCGCCAAACCCAGTCCGGCCCAGCCGAGGGCTTTGTGGGCCAGCACCTTGCGGTAGATCTGTTCGGCTTCGCCGTGCTGCTGAATGCCCGCGTGCAGCTCCGCCCGCAGGCGCGCGAAGTCCAGGGCGTAGCGCGGATGCGCGATTTCCGAGGCCGCGGCCGAACGGATCGCCTCAAGCACGTTGCCCTGCGCGACAAGCTGCCAGGTCGGCAGGAATACGGCGCGGCGTGCGATCGCGCGCCTGATGCGCGCGCCCAGCATCTCGGCGGTGAAGGGTTTCAGCACGTAATCGGTCGGCGCCAGCTCGGCGGCGCCGATCACCTTGCCGTACACCGCTTCCGAAGTGAGCATGATGAAGATCGCCCAGGGGCCGAGCAGCTGGTGGTGGCGCAGGTCTTCCAGCAGCTGCTGGCCGTCCTGTCCGTTGCCTGCGCTCGAGCCGGATCCTGCGCCGAGGTCGTATTCGCACAGGACGATGTCGTAGCTGCGGCGCGCCAGCTGGCGGATGGCGGTCCCGGAATTCACGGCGAACTCGATCCTGACGATGCCCGACGCGTTCAGCATGTTCTGCAGGTTGCTGCGCATGCCGGGGTTGGGGTCGATGATCAGGACCGACAGGTTGCTGTTTTCTTGCATTGGTTCTCTCGTCTTGCGCGCCGCCGCGGTGATCCGTTTCCTCGGGCGGCTGCGGGCACCGGCGGGGCGTTTCCAGACGCTACGATAACGCCAAGCGCCCCCCCCGGGCAACTGGAGCAAACCGTGCAGGCCGGCAGCGCCGCTTTCCCCGCGAAGAGGGGCTCTCCCCCGGGCGCGCAGGCAACGGTGTCAACGCTGTATAATAACGGGCTATCTTCCACCCGCAGCCACGCTGCATCAACCGACTTCCAGCCATGTTGATTCTGCCGGGTTCCAACGCCCTGTCCGTATTTCGTAGCCAACGCCTCCTGAGCCAACTGCAAGCCGTCGCACCGTCGATCGCCCAGGTCCAGGCCCGCTTCTATCATTTCATCGATACCAGCGCGCCCCTGACCACGAGCGACACCGAACGCCTGACGGCCATGCTCACCTACGGCGAGCCGGTCCCTGAAACGCTGTACGAGGGCGTGACCGAAGAGTTCTTCGTGATTCCACGCCTGGGCACGATTTCGCCATGGGCCTCGAAAGCGACCGATATCGCGCACAACTGCGGCATGCAGCACGTGCACCGCATCGAGCGCGGCGTCGCCTACAAGGTGGTGCTCAAGAGCGGCATCCTCGGGAGCAGCTTCGGCGCGCCGAAGAAGCTGTCGAACGAGGAAGCCGCCGCGGTTTCCAGCCTGCTGCACGACCGCATGACGGAAACCGTGCTGCGCAGCGCCGACGACGCCTCGCAACTGTTCAGCGAACTCGAAGGCAAGCCGCTCGAGTCCATCGACGTGCTGGGGCAGGGCCGCGAGGCCCTGGTGCGCGCCAACACCGAACTCGGCCTGGCGATGTCGGTCGACGAGATCGATTACCTGCACGAGGCCTTCACCAAGGCGCAGCGTAACCCGACCGACGTCGAACTGATGATGTTCGCCCAGGCCAACAGCGAACACTGCCGCCACAAGATCTTCAACGCGGACTGGATCATCGACGGCGTGAAGCAGGAGCGCTCGCTGTTCCAGATGATCAAGAACACGCACCAGCTGCAGCCGAAGGGCACGATCGTCGCCTACAGCGACAACTCCTCGATCATGGCGGGCAGCACGGTCACCCGCTTCTTCCCGCAGGGGGAAGGCCAGGAATACACGCCCACGACCCAGCTGACCCACACGCTGATGAAGGTCGAGACCCACAACCACCCGACCGCGATTTCTCCGTTCCCGGGCGCCTCGACCGGTGCCGGCGGCGAAATCCGCGACGAGGGCGCGACCGGCCGCGGCGCCAAGCCGAAGGCGGGCCTGACCGGCTTCACGGTCTCGAACCTGCTGCTGCCCGATGCGCAGCGTCCGTGGGAGAACGCCGCCGACGTAACGAACGCGGGCGAGAAGGGCGCTGCTCCAGTCTACGGCAAGCCGGAGCGCATCGCTTCTCCGCTGCAGATCATGATCGACGGCCCGCTGGGCGGCGCCGCCTTCAGCAACGAATTCGGCCGTCCTGTGCTGGGCGGCTACTTCCGTACCTACGAGCAGAACGCCCAGGCCGCGGGCGGCGTCTACGGCTACCACAAGCCGATCATGATCGCAGGCGGCATCGGCAACATCGCCGACCAGCACACGCACAAGAACGACATTCCGGTCGGCAGCCTGCTGATCCAGCTCGGCGGCCCGGGGATGCGCATCGGCATGGGCGGCTCGGCCGCCTCCTCGATGGCGACCGGCACCAACACCGCGGACCTGGACTTCGACTCGGTCCAGCGCGGCAACCCGGAGATGGAACGCCGCGCCCAGGAAGTCATCAACGGCTGCTGGCAGATGGGAGAAAACAACCCGATCATCTCGATCCACGACGTCGGCGCCGGCGGCCTGTCGAACGCCTTCCCGGAGATCGTGAACGACGCCAGGCGCGGCGCGACCTTCGACCTGCGCAAGATCCAGCTCGAAGAGAGTGGCATGGCGCCGAAGGAAATCTGGTCGAACGAGTCGCAGGAGCGCTATGTGCTGGCGATCGCGCCGGAAAATCTGCCGGTGTTCGCGGCGCTGTGCGAGCGCGAGCGTTCGCCGTTTGCGGTCGTCGGTGTCGCCACCGAAGAGCGCCAGCTGCGCGTGATCGATCCGGAGATGGGCAACAATCCCGTCGACATGCCGATGGAAGTCCTGCTCGGCAAGCCGCCGAAGATGCTGCGCGAGGTCGAGCACGTCCAGCGCACCCTGCCGGCCGTCGACCTGACCGGCATCGAACTGGCCGAAGCGGCGCGCCGCGTGCTGCTGCTGCCGACGGTGGCCGACAAATCCTTCCTGATCACCATCGGCGACCGCAGCGTCGGCGCCATGACCGTGCGCGACCAGATGGTCGGCCCGTGGCAGGTGCCGGTGGCCGATTGCGCCGTCACCACGATGAGCCACGAAGGCTATGTGGGCGAAGCGATGGCGATGGGCGAGCGCACCCCGCTGGCCGTGATCGACGCCGCCGCTTCCGGCCGCATGGCCGTCGGCGAGGCGATCACCAACATCGCCGCCGCGCCGATCGCTTCGATCGAAGACATCAAACTGTCGGCCAACTGGATGGCCGCCTGCGGGCAGCCGGGCCAGGACGCGGCGCTGTTCGACACCGTGAAGGCCGTGGGCATGGAACTGTGCCCGGCGCTGGGCATCAGCATCCCGGTCGGCAAGGATTCGCTGTCGATGCGCACGACATGGAAAGAAGAAGGCGAAAGCAAATCGGTGACCTCGCCGGTGTCGCTGATCGTCTCGGCGTTCGCGCCGGTGCACGACGTGCGCCTGTCGCTGACGCCGCAGATTCGCAAGGATGCCGGCGACACCGTGCTGATCGCGATCGATCTGGGACGCGGAAAGAACCGCATGGGCGCGTCGGCGCTGGCGCAGGTCATGCAGCAACTCGGCAACGAGACGCCGGACGTCGACAGCGCCGCCGACCTGAAGGCGTTCTTCGCCGCGATTCAACAGCTGAATAACGAGCAAAAACTGCTGGCTTACCATGACCGCTCCGACGGCGGCTTGTACACAAGCTTGTGCGAAATGGCTTTTGCCGGCCGCAGCGGCCTGTCGGTCAACCTCGATATCCTGACCATGGAAGGCGAGCACGCAGCCGACTGGGGCGATTCGAAAAACTGGGCCAGCCA
The DNA here is from genome assembly GCA_039649125.1 of Massilia sp. Lineage (GTDB taxonomy): Bacteria > Pseudomonadota > Gammaproteobacteria > Burkholderiales > Burkholderiaceae_D > Telluria. The sequence continues at coordinate 6,780 of JBBWZO010000269.1, forward strand.
GATCGGCGAACGGCGCAACGAGATGACGCTGCGCGCGCTGTTCAATGAAGAACTGGGCGCCGTGATCCAGGTACGCGCCGACCAGAAGTCCGAGGTGATGAACGTGCTGCGCGCGCATCAGCTGGGCGCCTGCAGCCATATCATCGGCAAACCGAATGAGCGCGACGTGATCGAGTTCACGCGCGATGCGAAAGTGATCTACAAGCAGCCGCGCATCGAGTTGCAGCGCCTGTGGAGCGAGACCAGCTGGCGCATCGCCCGGCTGCGCGACAATCCGGCTTGCGCCGATGCGGAATACGATCGGATTCTCGATGCATCCGACCCCGGCATCGCGCCGGTGCTGAGCTTCGATCCGCAAGAGGACATCGCCGCGCCGTTCATTGCGACCGGCGCCAGGCCGCGGGTCGCGATCCTGCGCGAGCAGGGCGTCAATTCCCATGTCGAGACTGCGTATGTGAT
>JBBWZO010000279.1:0-22330 GCA_039649125.1 Massilia sp.
GTCGCCGACCACGCTGGCGGTGCGCGCCGTACCCACCCTGCTGAGGAATGCCGACGCCCAGACGCTGGCGCGCGACGTGCTGCGCGACGTGCGCGAATTCGGCGGCTCGCGCGTGCTGATCGAGCGCCGCAACGAACTGCTCGGCACCCTCGCCTGCCACACGGCGGTGCGCGCCAACCGCATCCTGACGATCCCCGAAATGAACGCGCTGCTGCGCCAGATGGAAAGCACCGAACGCGCCGACCAGTGCAACCACGGCCGTCCGACCTGGGTCCAGCTGGAGATTTCCGCGCTCGACAAACTCTTCCTGCGCGGCCAATAAATGACGTTCGAAGCAGAGAAGGCCAAGGCGGCCAAGCCGCTGGCGGTGGCGATCATGGGCCCGACCGCGTCGGGCAAGACGGCGGCGGCACTCCGGATCGCACGCGAGATCCCGAGCGAGATCATCTCGGTCGACTCCGCCCTCGTGTACCGCGACATGGACATCGGCACGGCGAAACCGACGCCGGAAGAACTGGCGGCCGTGCCGCACCACCTGGTCGACATCATCGACCCGCTGGACGCCTATTCGGTGATGCAGTTCCGGAACGACACCCTGCGCCTGGTCGGCGAGATCAGTGCGCGCGGCCGCCTGCCGCTGCTGGTGGGCGGCACGATGATGTACTTCAAGGGCCTGACCGACGGGCTCGACGATCTGCCCACCGCCGACGCCGCCGTGCGCGCCGCCATCGAAGCGGAAGCGGCACGGATCGGCTGGCCCGGCATGCACGCCAAGCTGCGCACGCTCGATCCGGCCACGGCCGACCGCTTGGCGCCGAACGACGCCCAGCGCATCAACCGCGCGCTGGAAATCATCGCCCTGAGCGGCAAGCCGATGTCGGAACTGCTGGCGCGGCGCGCCAGGCCCGAGCTGCCTTTCAAGCTGGTGTCGTTCGCGCTCGAGACACCGGACCGCAGCGTGCTGCACCAGCGGATCGCACTGCGCTTCGACCAGATGCTGGGACAAACGGATGACGCAGGCATCGTGGCCGAGGTGGCGCGCCTGCGCGCCCGCGGCGACCTGTCGCCGACGCTGCCCTCGATGCGTTGCGTCGGCTACCGCCAGACCTGGGACTACCTGGATGGCAAGATCGACCGCGCGGGCCTGCGCGAGACCGGCATCATCGCCACCCGCCAGCTGGCCAAGCGCCAGCTGACCTGGCTGCGCGCGATGCCGGACCGGATCGTCGTCGACTTCCTCGGGCGCGACCCGGCGGGCGAGATCCTGAGTCACCCAAGCCTCGGGCGCCTGCAGGGCTTGTAAAACTGGCAGCAGCGCGAAAAACCGTGCTTGCCCGGCGCACACAGCCTTGACACATCACGCCGCGCCTTGGATAATGTCGTTCGTTTCGGTGATATAGCTCAGCTGGTTAGAGCACAGCACTCATAATGCTGGGGTCGGTGGTTCAAGTCCACCTATCACCACCAGAATTTTGTAAACGAATGGCTTGGCTCACGCGAGTCGAGCCATTTTGTTTTAGTCCCCTTTCGGTGATATAGCTCAGCTGGTTAGAGCACAGCACTCATAATGCTGGGGTCGGTGGTTCAAGTCCACCTATCACCACCAGACAAGCAGTAGAAGTGAAAAAGCCGCCCCTTCGCAAGAAGTGGCGGCTTTTTCACTTCATCCATTCGCATTCTCGTCGAGTTCGAATTCCCCACGCCCAAACGATTCGATCACGGCCTGCGCCTGCTGGACATACTGCGCCGGCACCAGGATGCGCACGCCACCCAGCGCCGGCGCCAGCAACAAGTCGGCTTGCATCAGGTGGGCGTCCGCCAGCACCGCCGGGATGCCGGATGCTTCCAGGCAGCCCTGCATCAGGGCCGCTTCCATGGGAATGAGATAACGCGCGACGATGAACAAATCGCGTCCGGGCAAGGCTTCGATTTCCGGATGTGCGGCCAGCCATGCATTCAGTGCCTGTTCCATTCACTTCTCCTTTGAAGCGTTCACAGCATGCCGGGCAGGGACGACAGCAGATACAGCACTACCCCGATCAGGCCGCCGACCATCGTGCCGTTGATGCGAATGAATTGTAAATCCTTGCCGATATTCAGTTCGATCTGCTCCGACATTTCGGCGCTGTCCCAGTTTTTCACTGTATCGGCAATGTGCCGGGTGAGATAGACCGCGAACTCCGGCGCGGCCGCGCGTGCCGCCAGTTCCAGGTTGTCGTTCAGCGTCTGGCGCAGTTGCGGGTCTTCGGCCAGGGTCTTGCCGAGCCAGGCCCCAAGCGCCTGCATGCGGGCGCGCAGCGTCGAGTCGGGGCTTTCCAGGTCGCGCTTGAGCCACCCCTTCAGTTCGCCCCACAAGGATTTGAGGTAATCGTTGAGGGTGTCGTCGTTCAGCAGGTAATGCTTGATCTCTTCGCTTTTACTCGAAAATGCAGGATCCGATTTCAGGCGCTCGATGAATTCCTTGGTAAAGGTGTCGAAGCGCGCGCGCAGCGGGTGTTGGGAATCCGCCGCGACCTTGCTCAGGATGCCAGACGCAAGGCGCACCGCGATATCGGCGCCTTTGCGGCCGATGAGCTCGGACGGCAGCATCTTTTCGATGAACGCGTATTCCTCCCGCAGCCAGTCGACGATGCCTTGCGAAATATAGGATTGAGTGTCGCCGTTTTCGAGCAATTGCGCCAGCTGGTGGATGCCTTCATTCAGCAATTCCTGGTGCCGTCCCCCCCGGGTCAGGCTTTCCAGGATGGTGCCGGCCGACTTGGACAAATCCACGCTGCCCACCATCGTGTGCACGGCCTTGCGCAGGAAATTCTGGATGGCCGAGTCTTCGGTAAAGTCGAGCATCCAGCCCGCCACTTTCACCAGGTAGCCGCCCATGTGTTCGGTATTTGCCGGCTTGACGAGCCAGTCGGCCACTTTCTGCGCCGGGTCATGCTTCTGGATCAGTCTGACGATCGATTCGGTATCGAGGAATTTCTCGCGCACGAAGAGGGCGAGGTTATCGGCGATTTTGACCTTGTTGGCCGGGATGATCTCGGTGTGGCGCGACACAATCGGTATCGGTATCCGCTTGAACAGCGCGACCACCGCGAACCAGACGGCCAGCGCGCCGACCATCGCCGCCTCGGCGAACGCCTTGAGCAGGCCGGTCAGCCATACCTGGGGCAGGAACAGCGTCAGCACAAACAGCCCGGCGGCGCCGAGAAAAAACATCAGCGCCAGCCGTTTGGCCTGGAGCAGCTCGACCTGTTTGTTCATCCGCTTCTCTGGGGTGGTGGGAAACCCTTATCCTATATGACTTGCTCAGCTTTCAGCGCCGCGATGGTGCCCGCAGCCCGGCCGGGCGCCGGCGGGTATTCGGGCATCCAGCCGTAGCGACCGGACAGCTGCGATGAGCTGACACGCCATCCGAACACGAATAGATGAGCTTTGCTAAACTTTCGGCTTGCCGCTGGCCACTGAGCGGGCGCCCAGGTCGCGCTCGCGCAGCCAGCACAACAGCACAGGCGAGATCGTGGTTGCGCTGGCCAGAATGATGAACAAGGTCCGGAACGCGCCCTCGGCGGCGTGCCGCAGCGCGACGCCGTCCGGACTGGAGGAACTGGCGATCAAGGACTTGAAGAGCGCGGTCGCGGTCTGGGCGCTGGCGCCTGCGCCCGACACGTCCGGTACCGCCTTGCGCAGCAGCGCGAGCAGCACGGCCGTGAGCACCGCAACGCCGACGGCGCCGCCCAGCATGCGGGAAAACCCGGCCAGGCCCGTCGCCACGCCAACCTGCGAGCTCGGCACGGAATTTTGAATCGCGACCACGCCGGTGGGAATCTGCAGGCCCACGCCCACGCCCAACAGGCCGGTGACCAGCGCCATCAGCCAGACCTGGTGCGGCTCGGTGAACGCAAACGCAAACCCAGCGAGCGTGGCGGCGATCGCGCCGCCCAGTTGCAAGGGTTTGTAGCGCCCATACTTGGTCATCAGCCAGCCGCCGCCAAACGTGCCGATCGGGACGGTCAGCGTCAGCGGCAACAGGCGCAAGGCCGCCTCGTCGGCGGCCACGGCGCCAACCATCTGCAAGCGCAATGGCAGCAATACCGAGAACGAAACGAATTGAACGTAGGTCATGAACAGCGTGACGCAGCACAGCGCGACCGTCGGATTACCCAGCATGGCAAGCGGGATCAGCGGTTCTGCGGCGCGTTGCTCGTACCAGCAAAACACCAGCAGCAGGGCGGCGCCGCACAGCGCCAGGGCGGCGTTGACGGGATCGGCCAGCGACACACCCTGCCCTACCCGTGTCACCGCGATGAGGATGGATGTCAGTCCGGCGGCGAGCAGCAAGGCGCCGACGAAATCAATGCTGCGCGGTCCCCGCGATTGCGTGGGCAGTGCGCGCAAAGTGTGGCGGACCACGACCAGCGCGACGACGCCGACCACGAAATTGACCATGAAGATCGCACGCCACGAGAAATAGTTGGTCAGGTAGCCGCCGATGATCGGCGCGCCCATGCTGGCGGCGGCCCATACGCCGCTGATGTAGCCCTGGTAACGCCCGCGCTCCCGGAGCGGGACAACGTCGGCAATCGTCGCCTGCGCCACCGCGATCAGCCCGCCGCCGCCCATGCCCTGCATGGCGCGGAACACGATCAGTTCCGGTATCGTTGCCGCCTGCATGCAGCCGATCGTCCCCAGCAGGTAAATGATAATTGCCGCGGTCAACGTGGCGCGGCGTCCGTACATGTCGCTGACGGTTCCGTAGATCGGCGTGACGACGGTCGACGCCACCAGGTAGGCGGCCATGATCCAGGCCATCAATTCGAAACCGCTCAGTTGCGTCGCGATCGCCGGTACCGCAACGGCGAGTACGGTTTGCTCCAGCGCGCCAAGCAGCATGGCGAGCAGCGCCCCTGTTATGACGGTCGGAACCGACACGGCGGAGGGTGCGGCAGCGGCGGAAACTCGTCGGTCTGATGTCGTCATGAGGGAGCGTGAAAGTTCAGCAAAACAGCAGGGCCGCATCCCCTGCGCCGACCAGCCGCGACCGGATATGCTGGCCGCGCCGCACCAGGTAGCCGCGCGTCAGGCCGCCGGTCAGCACGACCTCGCCGGCCTTGAACGTCGCGCCCTCGGCATGCAAGCGGTTGGCCAGCCAGGCGACGGCGAGCAGCGGATCGTCGAGCGCGTTGGTGCCGACGCCCTGGTCGGTTAATTGGTCGTCGATCCACAGCTCGGCGGCCAGCCTGCGCAGGTCGCAGCCGGTCGTTACCGGCATCGGCGTACCGAGCACGTAGCGCGCCGCCGAACTGTTGTCGGCGATGTTGTCGACCGCTTTGAAGCGGTACTCGTGGTAGCGCGTATCGCACACTTCTATCGCCGCCATGAACAGCGGGTCGGCCGCCAGCACCGAGTTCCTGTCGTGTCCGCCCCCGGCGAGGTCGCGCCCGAGCGCGATCGCAATCTCCGGCTCCACCAGTGGATGAATCAACGTATTGAAGGCAATCGTGCCGCCTTCGATGAGCATGTCGGCGGTCAGGACGCCATAGTTCGGGTGCTCGATATTCATCTGGCGGCGCATTGCCGCGCTGGTGTAGCCGAGCTTGTAGCCGGTCCTGGCGTGCCGGCGCCGCCGCAGCCTGGCCCTGGCGATCGCATATGCATCGGCCTCGTCGAGCTCGGGATAGCGCGACGACAAGGTATCGATCGTGCCGCGGCTGCACTCCGCCTCGACCAGGGATTGGGCCAGTTCCTCGATGAGGGCAACAGACAAGGGCATCGCGCGCTCCTGTCCTAGCGCCCCAGGTCCTTGGCCGAGACCCCGGCAATGCCCCAGTTCTCCTTCGGGACATCATGGATCCATACCCGGACGTTCTCCTTCGGAGCGCCGACCGCCTCGGACAGCGCCAGCGTGACCTTGTCGATCACCGCACGCTTTTGATCCTCGGTGCGGCCCTCGATCATGTAGATTTGTGCAAACGGCATGGCCTTTTCCTTTCTGAATGTTTAGACAAAACGCATGCCGACGCTGCCCATCCCCTGCATGCGCAGGGTCACGCAGTCGCCGGCCTCGACCGCTACGGCCTCGGTGATGCCGCCTGACAAAATCAGCGCGCCGGCCGGAATTTCCTTGCCGCGCTCGCCCAGATGGTTCGCCAACATGGCAATGGCCGCCGCAGGATGACCGAGTACCGCCGCGCCGGCGCCAAATGCCACAGGCTCGCCGTTCTTCTCGAGCACGATGCCGAGCGTGCGCAGGTCGACTTCGGACACCGGCCGCGGCTGGCCGCCGACCACGAAGCGCGCCGCCGAAGTGTTATCGGCGATCACGCTCTTGAGGTCGAACTTGAAGTCGCGGTAGCGCGAGTCGATCACCTCGATTCCGGCCATCACGAAGTCCACCGCGGCCAGCACCGAGCCGATGTGGCAGCCGGGGCCCTTCAGCGCCGTCTTCATCACGAACGCGATCTCCGGTTCGACCTTCGGGTGGATCAGCTCCGACACCTTGCATTCGCCGCCTTCGGGAAGCGCGTAATAGTCGGCCATGAAACCGAACACAGGCGTTTCGACGCCCATCTGTTTCATCTTTGCGTGCGAGGTCAGGCCAGCTTTCCAGCCGATGATCTTGTTGCCGCGCGCCACTTTGCGGCGCAGGATCTCGTCCTGGATCGCATACGCGTCGTCCCAGTCCATGTCCGGGTGGGCATCGGTAATCTTGAGGGTGTCCTGCGCTTCCAGCTCGCAGTTTTCCAGGTGTGCGGCCAGCTTGGCGATGGTTGCCTGGTCGAGTTTCATACAAGTCCCCTTTCCCGGGCCATGGTCAAGGCCGCGTCTTCGATCATGTCTTCCTGCCCGGCCACCATGCCGCGCCGTCCCAGCTCGACCAGGATGTCGCGCGCGGGTACCTGGTACTTCGCGGCGGCGCGCTTGGCGAACAGCAGGAAGGTCGAATACACCCCCGCATAGCCGAGCGTCAGCGCATCGCGGTCGATCCGCACCATGTGGTCCATCATCGGCAGCACCACGTCTTCGGCGACGTCCATGATCTTGTACAGGTCGACGCCGGTCTCGATGCCCATGCGGTTGCACACGGCCACGAACACTTCGAGCGGGGTATTTCCGGCGCCGGCGCCCAGGCCGTTGGTGGAGCCGTCGATGCGATTGGCGCCGGCTTCGATCGCCGCCAGCGAGTTGGCGACACCCATCGCCATGTTGTGGTGGCCATGGAAGCCGATCTCGATCTCCGGCGCCAGGGCCGCACGCAGCGCGCCGACGCGTTCGGTCACGCCATCCGGCAGCAGATAGCCGGCCGAATCGGTCACATACACGCACTGGGCGCCGTAGGACTCCATCAGCCTGGCCTGCTGGACCAGCTTTTCGGGCGTGGCCATATGCGCCATCATCAGGAAGCCGACCGTGTACAGCCCCATCTTGCGCGCGGCAATGATGTGCTGCTCGGCTACGTCGGCTTCGGTGCAATGGGTGGCCACGCGCACCGTGTGCAGGCCGCATTCGTGCGCGGCGCGCAGGTCGTCGACCGTGCCGATGCCCGGCACCAGCAGCGAGGACACCTTGGTGTGCTTGAGGTGCGGGATCACGGCGCGCAGGTAATCGACGTCGCTGTGGCGCGGGAAGCCGTAGTTCACCGAACCGCCGCCCAGCCCGTCGCCATGCGACACTTCCAGCATCGGCATGCCGGCGTCGTCGAGTCCCCTGGCCACCGCGACCATCTGCTCGAGCGTGATCTGGTGGCGTTTCGGGTGCATCCCGTCACGCAGGGTGTTGTCGTGCAGGATGATCTTTTTGCCCTTGAGGTTCATTTTCTTCTCCTTGGATCAGGCGCTGACGCGTTCGAGCGTGAGCGTGCCTTTGAGGATTTCCTCGGCGAACATTTCACCGGTGCGTGCGGCGGCGGCGGTCATGATGTCGAGGTTGCCGGCGTATTTCGGCAGGTAGTCGCCGAGGCCTTCGACTTCCAGGAAGACCGAAACGCGGTTGCCGTCGAACACAGGTCCGTTGACCAGTTTGTAGCCGGGTACGTACTGCTGCACCCTGGCTATCATGGCGTGGATCGAGGCCGTGATTTTTTCCTGGTCGGGCTCGCTCTCGGTCAGGCAATGTACGGTGTCGCGCATGATGATCGGCGGCTCGGCCGGGTTCAGGATGATGATCGCCTTGCTCTGTCTGGCGCCACCGACCTTGCGGATCGCCGCGGCCGTGGTGCGGGTGAATTCGTCGATGTTCTTGCGGGTGCCCGGCCCGGCCGAGCGCGACGATGCGGTGGCGATGATTTCGCCGTATTGCACCGGCTGCACCTGGGCGATGGCCGCCACCATCGGGATCGTCGCCTGGCCGCCGCAGGTCACCATGTTGACGTTCATCTCGCCCTTGCCGACGTGTTCCAGCAGGTTCACCGGCGGCACGCAGTAGGGACCGATGGCGGCCGGGGTCAGGTCGATCATCAGCACCCCCAGCGCGGTCAGCTTGCGCGAGTTTTCGGCGTGCACATAGGCGCTGGTGGCGTCGAAGCAGATCTGGACTTCGTCGGTCAGCACGTGGGGCAGCATGCCATCGACGCCGTCCGCAGTGGTCTTGATGCCCAGCTCGCTGGCGCGCCTGAGGCCGTCCGATGCAGGGTCGACCCCGACCATCCACACCGGTTCCAGCACCGGGCTGCGCAGCAGCTTGGCAAGCAGGTCGGTGCCGATATTGCCGGGCCCGATGATTGCACATTTAATTTTTGTCATGGTGTTTCTTTCCTTAATTAAACCGCACCGAGCAGCTTCCCAAGCCGCCGATACTGACGCGGAAGTTGTCGCCTGCCTGGGCCGGGAACATCGCCGCCAGTGCGCCCGACAGGATCACTTCGCCGGCTTTCAGTGGGATGCCCAGCCGGCCCATGGTGTTGGCCAGCCATGTCACCGCATTGAGCGGCGAGCCGAGGGCGGCGCCGCCGGCGCCGGTGGCGACGATCTCGCCGTTCTTTTCCAGCACCATGCCGCACAGCGACAGGTCGATCTTGCGTGGGTCCACCGCCTGGTCGCCCAGCACGAACACGCCGCACGAGGCGTTGTCGGCCACCGTGTCCTGCACCTTGATCTTCCAGTCGCGGATGCGCGAGTCGACGATCTCGAAGCACGGCATCACGCATTCGGTGGCGGCCAGCACCTCGGCATTCGAGATGCCCGGCCCCATCAGGTCCTTCTTCAGGATGAAGGCGATCTCGCCCTCGGCCTTTGGCTGGATCAGCGTGTCGATGTCGATCGACTCGCCTTCGTTGTAGATCATCCCGTCGAGCATGTAGCCGAAGTCCGGCTGGTACACGCCCAGCATGTTCATCACCGCGCGCGAGGTCACGCCGATTTTCTTTCCGATGATGCGTTCGCCGGCTTGCACGCGGCGCTCGATCATGCGCTGCTGGATGTGGTACGCGTTCTCGATCGTGATGCCGGGATGGCGGCTGGTAAGCGGGTCGACCACCGTGCGGCCGGTCAGGGCCTGGTAGAGTTCGTCGCCGAGTTGGGTGATGAGTTCTTTATCCATGATCACAGTTTGATGCAGACATTTTTCAGTTCGGTGTAGAACTCGAGCGAGTGCACCCCGCCCTCGCGCCCGATGCCGGATTGCTTGGAACCGCCGAACGGCGTGCGCAGGTCGCGCAGGAACCACGAGTTGACCCAGACGATGCCCGCTTCGATTCGGGCGGCGATCCGGTGGGTACGCGCCAGGTTGGTGGTCCACAAGGCCGAGGCCAGCCCGTACGGGTTGTCGTTGGCGCGGGCGATCACCTCTTCCTCGGTATCGAACGGCGAAATGTGGCAGCATGGTCCGAAGATCTCTTCGCGCATCACGGTCGCCGTGTCCGGCAGGCCGGTCCAGATGGTCGGCTGCACCCACGAGCCGCCCGCGAGTTCCGATGGCATGTCGGGGATGCCGCCGCCGGTGACGACGGTAGCGCCCTCCTCGACCGCGTTGCGGTAGTACGAAAGAACCTTGTTGCGGTGTTCCTGCGAAATCAAGGGGCCCATGCCGCTGGCCGGGTCGGACGGCAGGCCAGGCTTCATCTTTTCGACCGCGGTCTTCAGGCGGGTGACGAATTCCTCGAAAACCGGACGTTCCACGTACACACGCTCGGTGCCGAGGCATACCTGGCCGGCGTTGGCAAAGCACGAGCGCAGGGTGCCGGCGATGGCCTCGTCCATGTCGCAGTCGGCAAACACGATCGCGGCGTTCTTGCCGCCCATCTCCATCGAGACCGGGCGCGCGCCATCGGCGGCGGCCTTCATGATCGCGGCGCCGGTACGCGTCTCGCCGGTAAAGGTGATCGCATCGACCTGCGGATGGGTGGTCAGGAATTCGCCGGTGGAGCCCGGCCCGAAGCCGTGCACGACGTTGAAAACGCCTTTCGGCATGCCGACCTTGTTCATCACTTCGCCCAGCAACGCCGCTGCCTGCGGCGTTTCTTCCGACGGCTTGACGACCACCGTATTGCCGCACGCCAGCGCCGGGCCCAGTTTCCAGGTCATCAGCAGGAAGGGCAGGTTCCAGGGGCAGATGACCGCCACCACGCCCACCGGACGCCGCAGCGAGTAGTTGAGCGAACCGCGCCCGTCGGGGGTAGCCATTTCGAAAAACTCGCTCGGGACATTCTTGATGACGTCGGCGAAGACCTTGAAGTTTGCGGCGCCGCGCGGGACGTCGATGTGGCGGATGAAATGCGTCGGCTGCCCCAGGTCGGTCATCTCGGCTTCGACGAAATCCTCGAAACGGCGGTCGATCTCGTCGGCCAACGCGTACAGCAGGTCGACCCGGTCGCTCAGGTTCATCTTGCCCCACGGTCCGTGCAGCGCTTCGCGCGCGCACCGCACGGCGCGGTCCACCAGGGCCGAGTCGGCCTCGGCCACCCGGGCGAAGACTTTGCCGTCATACGGCGCGCTCTTGTCAAACCAGCGCTCCGACGGCACGTAGTCGCCGTTGATGAAGTTCAGAATGTCTTTCACGTTATCTCCAAAAATGTAAAATCTGGCCTAGGCCACCACCGGACGTTCGCGCGACCAGCGGGTCAGAACAGGTGGTTGATACCGACCGAAGCGGCTTTCGTGTTGGCCTTGCCGGCAGACAGCAGCGCGCCGCGGTGCTTGGTGAGGTCGACTTCGAGGTACAGGTTGGTGCGCTTGGACAGGGCGTAATGGGCCGCCGTCATGAACATCCCACGCTTGCCGTCGGGCAGGCCGCCACCCGAGATCCTGGTGTGGTAATAGGCGCCTGTAAAAGTGGTTGCAGTCGTCAATGCATACTGCACGCCGCCCCAGGTCCAGCGGGTGTGGCGCTCGCCGGCCGCGTCGGTCGATACCTGGTCGTCCACATACGCCGCGGTGAAGCGCGCGTCGCCGATCTTGTAGGCCACACCGGCCAGCCAGTGGTCGCGATCTTGGAACGACGGGTTGGCCGTCGTACGCATATTGGGTTTGTGCTTGGTGTACACGGCGCCGAGCAGCACTGGACCGTTGGCGTAGCTCAGGCCGAGCGCGCCGGCGGAGCCGTCGCTGTGGCTTCCGGCCTGCTCGCCGGCGGCGTATTCGGCGCGCGCGGTCCAGGCGCCGAATACGCCGGTGTACTGGATGTCATTGTTGAAGCGGCCCACGCCGGCATGCGCCGCAGGCGTGGTGGCGGTCGGCGTGCCCAGCGTCTGCGAGCCAGGCACCGCGATTGCCAGCGGCGTGATGCCGGTGTAGTTGGAGCCGAACGGGGACAGCGGTGCGGCGACCTTGAACGCCACGCTGAATTGGCGGCCGACGTCGACCGCACCCCACTTGCCGGCCAGGCCGACGGTGGCGGTACGCTGGAACAGCTGGCCGACGTTGTTGTCCAGGGCGCCGGTACCAAGATTGAATCCGGCTTCCAGGTGGAAGCGCGCCGACAGGCCGCCGCTCAGGTTTTCGGTGCCGCGGAACACCAGGCGGTTGTTGTACGAGGTGCCGTTCGAGCCGACCGTCACGCGGTCGTCGCCGTCGTTGGAGATGTAGCGCAGGCCGCCGTCGACCGAACCGGTCACGCTGACGTTGCTCTGGGCATGGACTGGGCCTGCAAAAGCACCGCCGACGGCAAGCGCAAGGAATGTCTTTTTCATGTTTGTCCGGGCTGGATCAATTCTTTGGGCAGCAGGGGATCACCGCCGCACATCGTGATGTGTGGCGCTCCGGCTTGCTGTAGGGGTGCGTGCGGCAGCCTGGCGGCTGACGCCAGAAACTTATTTCGGCTTGTAGGGCCCCAGTTCCTTGACTACCGCTTTGGCAAAGGACATGTCGACGACCTTGTCGATATCGACCGGGGCCGTGATCAGGCCCTGCTCCTTGAAGAACTCGTAATCGAGCTTCATGCTGGCGACATTGACCATGCCGTCCGGATGGCAGCCGTGTGCCGTGGCGACCTTGTAGATGGCGGGATCCTTCTCGTGGGTCGACCTGGTCAGGATCGAAATGATCTCGTTCGCGTTTTTGCCGGTCAGCTTGCCATTGACCAGCGCGTCGTTATAGTCGCGCGTGGCGCGGATATAAGCGCGCATCACCTTGGTCGCGGTGGCCGCCTCCTGCTTGGCAAAGGCGCCGCGGTACAGCACCACTGCTACCTGTTGCGACGGATAGATCTGGTCGGCCTGGGGGCTGAAACGGAGCACGGTCCCGGTCTGTACGGCCCGGGTCGCATTCGGCTCGGTCACCATCGCCGCGTCCAGCGCCTTGTTCTGCAGTGCCGCGGCCAGCTGCGAGTGGCCCATGTACGAGATCTTGACGTCCTTGTACGGCACGCCGCCCTTCTTGAGTGCCTCGTTCAGCAGCGACAGCGCACTGCCGCCCGGCGACTGGCTGCCGACCCGCAGGCCTTTCAGGTCCTTCAGGCTCTTGAAGGCGCCGCTGTCGACCAGGTCCTTGCGCACCAGCAGCGGCACGTAGCCATGTCCCGGCGGCATCGACCCCTTGTCCGCGACGACCTTGATGTCGATACCGCGTCCGATCGAGTTGTACAGGCCGGCGCTGGTCGCGCCCACCGCGACGTCGAGCTGGCCGGCACCGATCGGCGCGATCATCTGCGCCGAATTCGGAAAGCGGATAATCTCGGCATCGATACCTTCGTCCCTGAAGTAGCCCTTGGCCTCGGCGATATAGATCGACGCGTCGCTCAGGGAGCCGACCACGCCGATCCGCACCTTGGCGGCGGCCGCCGCGTTGCCGCTCAAGACTGCCATGGCGGCGCAGGCAAACAGCGCCGAGCGCACCAGCTTGCCCAGTGTCGATTGAATCGTCGTTATTGATTTCATTGTTACTGTCTCCGTTTTAGTAGGTATATGCAACATGAGGGGCTATTTAGCGTTCGGTCTTCCAGGGCACCACGATTCGTTCGACTTCATCCATCACAAGCGTGAACACGAAGCCGATCAGGGCAATCATCAGCAGCCCGACGTACATGGTCTCCACCGACAGGATTTCCCAGGCGTTCCAGATCATGTATCCGAGGCCGCTGTGGGCGCCGACCATCTCGGCCAGCGCGATCAGGATCAGTCCCATACCGACGCCGAGCTTGATGCCGGTCATGATGAACGGCAGCGCGCCGGGCACCGCGATGGTGCGGAACACCTGCCAGCGGCTGGCCTTGAAGTTGCTGCCGACGTCGAGGTAGATCTTGTTGATCTCACGCACGCCGGTGACGGCATTGATCAGTACCGGGAAAAACACGCCGATCGCCACCATTGCGATCTTGGAACCTTCGCCCAGGCCGAAGATCAGCAGCAGCAGCGGCATCAGCGCGCTTTTCGGCACCGGATAGGTGGCCGCGATGAGCGGGTCGACCACTGCGCGCAGCGGGCGGTAGAGCCCCATCAGAACACCGATGACCAGCGCCGGCACGCCGCCGACGAGGAAGCCCCAGAACAGCCGCTGCAGGCTGGCCCAGGTGTTGGCCCACAATTCGCCCGATTCGGCCAGCACCAACAGCGTCTGGAAAATCGAGGTGGGCGCCGGGAAGAAGCGGGTGTCGATGAAGCCGGTGCGCGCGGCGATCTCCCATACCAGCAGCAGCATGAGCGGCGACAGCACGCCGAGCAGGCGGTCGCGCGAGCCGGCGCTCAGCTTTTTGGTCGCGAAGCTGGCGCGGTTGGCGGCGGACACTTGCGCCGGCGCCGGCGGAATTTCGACTACCTTCATCATTTCACACCTCCCTTTTTCTCTTCCTGACACTTGGCCTGCTGCACTTCGTCGCGCAGGTAACCCCAGATGCGATACACCAGTTCGCCATATTCGGCTTGCGAGCGCAGCTCGATCACGCGCCGCGGGCGCTCGAACGGCACGTCGATCAGCGCCTTGCAGCGGCCCGGATGCGCGGTCATGATCATGATCCGGTCGCTCAGCGTCACCGCTTCATCGACGCTGTGCGTGATGAACACCACGGTCTTCTTGGTCTCTTCCCATATGCGCAGCAATTCTTCCTGCAACAGCGTCTTGTTCTGCTCGTCGAGCGCGGAGAACGGCTCGTCCATCAGCAGGATTTCGGGGTCGTTGGCAAACGCGCGCGCAATCGACACCCGCTGGCGCATGCCGCCCGAGAGCTGGTGCGGATAGGCCTTCGCGAAGCGGGTCAGGCCGGTGCGGTCGAGATAGTGGCCGACCACGTCGCGGATCTGCGCGACGGGAACCTTGCGCAGCGTCAGGCCGTACGCGGCGTTGTCCCAGACGGTCATCCAGGGGAACAGCGAATCGCCCTGGAACACCATCGAATTGGCCGGCCGCTCCTGGCCGGAGCGGCTGATCTCGACGCTGCCGCTGCTGGCCTGCTCGAGGCCCGCCAGGATGCGCAGCAGCGTGGTCTTGCCGCAACCGCTTGGGCCGACGATGGTGAAAAATTCGCCCGAGGGGATATCGAGCGACACGTTGTCGACCGCGGTAAAGACACCGTCCCTGGTCTGGAATTGCTTGACAAGATTCGTGATCCTGATCTTGCACGCATCCGCAACCGGCTGTGCGGTAGCGGCCGTCACGGCCGGCGCGGCTGCGACGGTGCGGGGAATTGAGCTGGTAATCATGGTCTCCTCTTGCTGCCTTTAAAAAATCCGGCGAAGGTCTTGATTGCCTTCCTGTGCCGGTCTTGCCCGAATAAAAACGCGTGTTACCTGATATTCGCCCGGTCGGCCCCGCTCTGCTCCGGGTCGCCATGCGTGAGAAATTCCCACAGGCGTTCGAAGATCCCGCCCGTGAACACCGCGCGCGCACTGGCCTCGGCGTCCGACAGCAGCGTCCCGCCGTGCCCGCCGGCCGCCGAGCGCACGGTCAGTTCGAGCGCCGCCGCCTCTTCCAGCAGGAACGACAGGCCTGCCGCCTCCTCGATGCTGCTGCCGGCGACCACGGCGCCATTGCCGCGCATGACGATCGCGCGGGCGCCGCCGAGCAGCGCCGCGATCGCCTGTGCCTTGTCGTCGTCGCGGACCAGCTGCGGGTCGTCCCACAGCGGCGGGTGCGGCGCAAAGTACGAGCCGTTGCCGTGGCGGGCCGACGGCGTGAGGCGCATGGTCGACAGCGCGATCACGCGCGCCGGCAGGATGCGGCAGATGCCGCCGACGTCGGGCCGCAGCTTGTAGATCTGCTGATGCAGCCGGACTTCGCCCAGCACGCCCTGCGGCAACGGTCCCTCGACCGGCACCACGGTGCCCTCGTCGGTAGCGTCGAGGCAACCCATCGGACGTGCCGCGCACACCAGGAACTCGGTGTCGTTCAGGCGCGCGCTGACGTGTCCGAACGCATGCACCAGGCCGTGCCGGCCCATCGCGCGCGCAGCCTTGCGCACCTGGGCCTGCAGGTGTGCAAGGCGTTCTTCACTGGCGCCGGCCGCCATCGCTTGTTTCGTCATTGCCTGCATCATGGGTCCTGGTCAGCTCTTAAATTCGGGAATATCCGGACGCGATCCCCACATGCACAGCGAGGTCGCTTCATTGAAGGGGAACTGGCGCGGCCGGGCCGTCAACATTTCTTCTTCGGTGAACACGCGCACGCCGCTCGAGTATTCGTACGTCATGCCGTCCGGTCCGGCGAAGTACAGGAACATCGCGCCCGAAGTCGGGTGGCGCCCCGGTCCGAACACGATGCGCACGCCCTTCTCCTTGAGCACGTAGTAGGCGCGCATGATGTCGTCGATGCCCTCGACCTGGTGGTTGATGTGCTGGACCCCGGCGAAGCTGGATGGAAACAGCGCGATCTTGTGGTGGACCGGGTCGATCCGCAGCAGCGGCGAGTTGCCCAGGCGGTCGCTCACCCTGGCGCTCATGACCTCGGTCCAGAATTTTTCGTCGCGCGCCGGGTCGCTTGAGCGCAGCCCAATATGGCTGAAGCCGGTAATGCCGGCGTCGCGCGACGGGAAATAGCGCCGCCCGCTGTGGTGCGGACGCACCACCAGGTCGATGCTGTTGCCGCTCGGGTCGATGAAATTGACCAGCCCCTCGACCCGGCGCTGCTCGCACTCTTCGCGCGAGCCCGCCTTGACCCGGTAGCCGGCGTTGTCAAGCGCAGCGGCCGCGGCGTCGATGCCGGCGGCGTCGGCCAGTTCGAAGCCGGTGGTATGGTCGTTGGTGTCGCCTTCAAAGTACACCAGCGTGTGATCGCGGCTGTCGCTGCGGAAGTAGCGCGCGCCCTGTTCGGTGCGCACCAGTTCGAGCCCGAGCACCTCTTGCGCGTAGCGGGTCGACTCTTCAACGTTGCGGGTGCCGAGTCGTACGTAGCGCACATCGTGCAGATCAATCATGTTCAATCCTCAGTCGTAAGGTCAGCTGGTGGTGACGAAGCGCTCGGCGTGCACGCGCGCCGGGTCCATGCCGTTCTCGCGCAGCCACGCGGTGGCCGCTTCGACCATCGGCGGCGGGCCGCACAGGTAGGCGTCGCATTCGCCACCGTGCAACAGTTCGGGGCGCAGCAAGCGGGTGACGTGCCCGGCAGGGCCCTGCCAGCCGTTCTCCGATACCGCGATGCGCTCCACCGTCAGGCGCAGGCTCTGGCCGAGCTGCTCCAGTTCGCCCGCGTTGAAAAACTCCGAGGCTTCGTTGACGCCGTAGATCAGATGCACCGGCTGGTCGGCCGCACCGGCGCGCACCATGCTGCGCAGCATGCTGAGCATGGGTGCAAGGCCGGTGCCGCCGGCGATCATCAGGATCGGGCGCCGCAGCGCGCGCAGGTAGAAATGGCCGGCCGGCCCCTTGATGCGGATGTCGTCGCCGACCCTGGCGCGCTCGCGCAGGTAGTCGCTCATCACGCCGTGCGGATACACCTTGAGGAAAAACTCAAGCTGCTGCTGCGCCGGCATGTTCGCAAACGAATACGAACGCTCCGCACCGCCTGCACCGGGCACTTCCATGTGCACGTACTGGCCGGGCAGGAAGTCGATGTCGCCCGCCTTGAGCTGCACCACCATGCGCTTGACGCTCGATGACACCGATTCGACCGCCACCACGTTGGCGTCGAGCCACTGCGGCGCATGTTGGGCGGACAGGAAGCGCGACGAATATGGCAGTTCGAGCGTGCACGGCGTTTTCGCCTTCATCTTGCACAGCAGCGTGTAGCCGATCGCCAGCTCGGCATCGGACAGGGCTTCGTCGCTGTAGTCGTCGACCCGGAACTCGCCTTGCGTGCAGAGCGCCTTGCAGGCGCCGCACGCGCCTTCGAGGCAGTCGTGCTCGAGCCGGATGTTCGAGCGGTAGGCCGCCTGGTAGACGACCTCATCGGCGCGGCTCGAAAACCTGACCGATTTTCCGTCTTCAAAGATTGCCGTTATCTGGTGCACGGGCGCCTCCTTCAGGCCGGAACAATGATGGGCTTGACCGCCAGGCCTTGCAGGATCAGCTCGAAGCCGGAGGTCGCCTCGGCCATCGGCAGCACGTGGCTGACCAGCGGCGCGAGGTCGACCTTGCCGTCATAGATGAGCGGCATGGCGCGCTCCCACGACTGCCAGATGCGGCGGCCGTGGATGTTGTGGACCTTCGGGCACTTCAGTACCCACTGGCTGAAGTCGACCTCGATCGGCTGCGCCGGCGCCCCGACCAGGCGGAAGTCGCCGCCCTTGGTGAGCGAATCGAACACGTTGCGAAAGCCGGCCTCGGCCCCCGAGAACTCGATGCCGACGTCCGCCCCGGCGCCATTGGTGAAGTCCTTCACCGCGTTGACGAGGTTCTCGTCGCCGACCTTGACCGTGCGGTCGGCGCCCATCAGCTCGGCCGTCCTCAGGCGCAGCGGGTTGATGTCGCTGGCGATGATCCTGCGCGCGCCCAGCGCCCGCGCCACCGCGATCGTCATCAGGCCGATCGGGCCGCAGCCGTTGACCAGCACCGTCTGCCCGCTGACACCCGAGCCTTCGAGCGCGGCGTGGACGCCGATCCCGAACGGCTCGAGCATGGCCGCGACGTTATGGTCGAGCGGCTGCGTAATCACCCAGGCGATCCGTGCCGGCACCACGATATATTCGGCAAAGCCGCCGTCAATGTCGATGCCGGGATAGGTCAGGTTCTCGCACAGATGCTCCTGGCCGCGGTGGCACTGCACGCAGTTGTTGCAATAGATATGACTTTCGAGCGCGACGTGGTCGCCGACCTGGATGTTGCTGACGGCGCTGCCGACCTGGTCGACAATGCCGCTCACCTCGTGCCCGATCACGCGCGGCAGCGTCATGCGGCGCTTGATGCGGGGCGACCATTTATAGATCTGCATGTCGGTGCCGCAGATGCCTGCCGCGTGCACCTTGATCCGGACTTCGTCGGCCTTGGGCAGCGCGACGGCCACTTCCGACAACTCGAGCCCGTTCTCGCCTGGCGACACTTTACTTAGCGCTAACATATTTTCCTGCTTTCTCAGAGGTGATAGACGTCGACCGTGCCTTGCAGCTTTTCGTCGATGATGACCGTCACTTTGCGGGCGATGCGCAGCGCACCGTCCACCCGGCGCAGCGTGTACTTGTAGCGTCCGCCGCGGGTGGTCTCGCCGCGCGCACCCCAGGCGTGCACCAGCCAGGTCGCGGCCACCTCGACCGTGTCGGCGTCGCCGCCGGTCACCAGGATGTTCGAGGTCAGGTGCGTGGTGCGGTCCACCGGCAGCGAGGCGAACGAATCTTCGCTCTCGATGCGGAACACGCGCTCTTCGAGGCCGCCACGCGTCGGACTGTAGATGAGGCTCAGTTGTGTGGCCGGATCGTCGGTCAGCTTGCTCTCCGACTGCCATGCCGGCACGAAGTAGACCGCGTCTTCGGTGTACAGCGCGAGCCAGTCGCGCCAGCGCTGTTCGTCGAGGAAGATCGCCTCACGCGCCAGCAGGTTGCAGACTTCGGCGTAGATTGTTGCGTCGTTCAGCATCGTTATTTACCCTTGCTCATCAGTTTCAGCCAGTGGCGGTAGTAGCCCTGGTAGAAGGTGTCGTGGTCCCAGTTGCGCGATACGGCGACGGCGTTGCAGCCGATCTCCCGCAGTTCCTCGCACTGCTCGCCCGGGATGGTGGACCTGGCGCCGCGGCTGAAATCGTTCCACTGGCTCTTGCGCCCATGGCTGCCAAGCGAGGTATCTTCCAGGGCCGCGATGTCGTCCGAGGTCGCCATGCCGGTCGGCAGGTAGAAGTCGAGGAATTTGCGCAGCCGGGCGGCGCGCGCCTGGGCGCTCTCCCCCTTCGGCGCGACGCACTGGATCCGGACCTCGGCCAGTTCGGCCGAGATCGGGCGGAACACGCGGATCTGGGTCGATGGCTGGTCCATCAGCAACATGTTGGGGAACAGGTAGAGGTTGCGGCCGCGGCCGAGCATCCAGCCAACTTTCGCTTCGCCGAACTCGGCGACCAGGCGGTCCCTGGCTTCGTACAGCGGCGCCGCCTCGGGCGTGGTGCGCTTGGCCCAGACCACGTTGTGGCCGTTGCCCAGGTCGGCCGAACCGGATTCCACGTCGCCGGTAATGCGCCCGGCTTCGGTCTTGCCCGCGCCAGTGTAGCCGCCGGCCTCCTCGCGCTTGGCCATGGTCGCAGCAAACACGCGGTGGACGGTGCTGACATGGTAGCCATCGACACCGTTTTCCGCGCCCATCTTCCAGTTGCCGCGGATCATGTAGGTCGACTCCCCGGGCAGCACTTCCAGCCCGTCGGGCGACTGGTCAGCCAGCAGGTCGATCATTGCCGCTGCGGCACCCAAGTGGTTCTTGAGCTCGGGAACGTCGGCGGCCAGGCTGCCGAACACGAAGCCCTTGTAGGTATCGACGCGGGCGATGTCTTTCAGGCTGAACCTGGAGCGGCAGCTTTCCTCGCCCGGATAGGCGCCGCTTGCCTCATTTTTGATCTTGATGCAGCGGCCGCTGTCGGCATAGGTCCAGCCGTGGAAGCGGCAGGTGAAGGTTCTTGCCGTGCCTTTGCGCAGCGGCGCCAGCAGGGTGCCGCGATGCGAGCACGCATTGATGAAGCCGCCCACGGTGCCGTCCTTGCGGCGGTTGACGACGACCGGTTGGCGTCCCATGTAGGTGGTGATGTAGTCACCCTCGTTCGGGATTTCGCTTTCGTGGCAGAGATAGATCCACGAGCCTTCGAAGATGTTTTCCATTTCGGCATCGAAGATCCCCTGGTCGATATGGATCAGGCGATCAACCATGAAGGTGGAGGTGTCCGGCTCGTCGCGGATCAGCGTGGCCGGATCAATTTCGGGTATCTGGTTCGGGTTTCTCATGTCGACCTTCTGTGCTTGATGAAGTATGCGGATCGATAGTAAAGAGCCCTGCGTCGTTTGAGAAATGAAATGATTACATGCTCATCATTCGAAATTTGAATGTGCGCCCCCGGCCGGTTGTATCCCCTCTGAAAGATTGTTGATAGTATTTACGTGCTACATGTATGATCGACCGTTGGCCTCTTGATGCGTCGGGTCCATCAGGTGTATAGACAGGACGGCCTCGCGCGGCAATCCGCGGGAGGCCGCTGGCAACCCGCAGTGATTTGGAAGCGTTTGAGATGCGTGAAGCTCCAGTGAAACCAATCTCGCGTCAGGTCGACCTGAACTTGCTCGATCTGTTTGACGCGGTATTCAGGACCAGAAACCTTACCGAAGCAGGCCAGTCCCTCGGCCTGAGCCAGCCCGCGATGAGCCACTCGCTGTCGCGGCTACGCGAGATGTACGGCGATCCGCTGTTTGTACGCTCGCGCCAGGGATTGCAGCCGACCCCCTTTGCCGAACGGCTCGCCGGACCGGTTGCCGCGGCGCTCCAGATAGTCCGCGGCACGCTTGAGAAAGCGTCGTTCAATCCGCTGACGGCCGACCGCACCTTCCGGATTGCCATGACCGACCTCGGCGAACAGTTCCTGCTGCCGATCCTGGTCAAGCGGCTCGCCGTCGAGGCACCGCGCGTCCGCATCGAAACCCAGGACAAGACCATCGGCCCGGTGGCCGAGGCGCTGGCGATCGGTGAGCTCGACGTGGGGATAGGTTTTATCTCGGGGAAGATCCCGGGGATCTACCAGCGCGTGTTGTTCAGCGATGAATACGTTTGCGTGGTGCGCCAGGATCACCCGCTGGTCAGGTCGCCGGCGATCTCGCTCGAAGCGTTCAGGCAGATGGGCCACATCCTGGCTGATCTTCCGGGCGGCGCGCATACCGGCGTTATCGCCAAGATCCTCAAGGCGCCTACGCTGAATGCCAACGTCGTGCTCAAGGTAAACCACTTCCTGTCGGTCGCGCCGCTGATCGCCAACACCGACCTGATTGCGACCGTGCCGAGAAACCTGGCCACTACCTTCGTGAAGTCATGGAAGCTGCGGCTGGTCCAGCCACCGTTCGAGTTTCCATCGTTTGACGTGACGCAGTACTGGCACCAGCGCTACGACCAGGAACCGGGCAATGTCTGGCTGCGCACCATGCTCGAATCGATCGCCCACGATGTGGAGCGTGCCGGCCTGGGCAAGACAGTCGTCCAGGGCGGGTAAGTCTACCGGCAGGCGCAAGCGCTTCAGGCCATCCCGCCGCGGCATGTCACCGGCCGGTTTCCTTGTTCGACGTGCCGATCCGATATGACTTGCGCGCTTTCCAGCGCCGCGATCGCCTCCTCGGTCCAGCCCCAGTCGGCAAGGATGTCGGCGCTATGCGCGCCGGCGGCGGCCGGGGCCGAGCTTACGCTGGCTGCGGTGCGGCTGAAACGCGGCGCCGGCGCCGGCTGGGTGATGCCGGCGACCTCGACGAAGGTGCCGCGCGCGACGTTGTGCGGATGGCGCGGGGCCTCTTCCATGTCGAGCACCGGCGCAAAGCAGGCGTCGGTCCCTTCCAGCAGCGCGCACCATTCGTCGCGGCTGCGGGTGGCGAACAG
>JBBWZO010000337.1:0-6631 GCA_039649125.1 Massilia sp.
GCAGGTGCGCGGTCGAGTGGCGGATGACGTCCAGGCCTTCCGGATCGCGGTCGGTGACGATGGCCAGGTCAGAGTCGCCCTCGATCAGGAACGAGGTGTCGACCACCTTGCCGTTGACCTTGCCGGCGAGCGCTGCCTTGGCAAGGCTCGGAGCGATGCTGGACGCCACCTGGGCGACCGTCACGGGGCCGTCGAACTGACGGCTGGAGCCATCGGGAAGTCGCACGTTAAGCATTAGTGATCTCCTGTGGCGCACGGCGCCGAAAGTGTTGAGAATTCGTTGAAAGTTTATAAAGCTAAATTCGTTGGACGAAAAAAAACGCGCACCAGGCGCGTTTTTATCAGTGTTGTCGAGTCTCTTCGGACAAAAGGCCACCGTACCGCGTCTAGCGATTCCCCCACAACCAGGTTGTAGTTCGCGGTGTCATAACCGTTTGTGCCTTTCTCGCCCTTACTGACGACAACAGCGGAAAACCGAAGTTCCCCGCATTGTCCGATGTATTCTGGTGGGCGGTGCAGAATTCGAATCTGCGACCCCTTGGATGTCGACCAAGTATTCTAACCAGCTGAACTAACCGCCCGATGACGTGCATTATAGGGGCAGCGCCGACGCCGCGCAAGGGTTGATCGGAATTAAGTGTTGAGTCGGATCTGCATCAGCACAGTTGCCGTGGCGCCGGTTCCCTCTGCCGCACCCCGTTATCCATTACACTGCGGGTTCCCGACCCTTACCGAAATACCAATGTCCGACCACGCCGCCCCGAGCTCCGAACACCTGCACGCCCACCTCGACGGCGATGCCCGGCATGGCCATTACATCGAGGCGCGCAGCCAGAAAACGCTGGCCGTGGCGCTCGCGCTGACCCTGCTGTTCGCCGTGATCGAGGTCGTCACCGGCTTCATGTCCAATTCGCTGGCCCTGATTTCGGACGCCGGCCACATGGTGACCGATGCCGCGGCACTCGGCCTGGCGCTGCTGGCGCAGCTGATCGCCAAGCGCCCGCCCTCGAGCCGCCACTCGTTCGGCTTCGTGCGCGCCGAAGCGCTCGCCGCCTTCGTGAATTGCCTGGCGATGCTGGCCCTGGTCGCCTGGATCGCGTGGGAGGCGGTCCAGCGCCTGCTGCATCCGGAGCCGGTGCAGGGCGGCGTGGTGCTGGTGGTGGCGGCGATCGGCGCCGGCATCAACATCCTGGTCGCCTGGCTGCTGTCGCGCGACACCCAGAGCATCAACACGCGCGCGGCGCTGGTGAACGTGCTGGGCGACCTGCTCGGCTCGGTGGCCGCGATCGCCGCCGGCGCCATCATCTATTTCACCGGCTGGGTCCGCATCGACCCGATCCTGTCGATCTTCGTCGCCCTGCTGATCCTGCGCTCGACGGCCGGCATCCTGCGCGAGTCCTATCACTTCCTGATGGAGGGCGTACCGCACGGTATCGATTACCTGCAGGTGGGCGCGGACGTGGCCGAGGTCGACGGCGTGCTGTCGGTGCACGACCTGCACGTCTGGGACATGTCGCCGGGCCACCCCGCCCTGATCGGCCACCTCGAGATCCGCAGCCTGGCCGAGTGGCCGGCCGTCCTGCGCGCGGTAAAGGAAATGCTGTTGACCAGGCACGGCATCGACCACGTGACGCTGCAGCCCGAGGGACCGGACGGCCACCCGCTGGACGCGAGCGTTTGTAAGCCGCCTCTTACCCGGCCTGGGCACGCACGCCGATAGTCCTTGTGTTTACATTGCCTGACAATCGGGGAATGGACGATACCACCGTGAATGCCAACGCGCTCGCCGAACTGAGCGAGCACGTCTTCGACACCCTGATCATCGGCGGCGGCCCGGGCGGGCTGACGGCCGCGATCTACCTGCGCCGATTCACCCGCAACATCGCCGTGGTCGACAAGGGCAACAGCCGCCTGTGCCTGATTCCCGTGTCGCACAACTATCCCGGCTTCCCGGAAGGCGTGCCGGGTTCGCAGCTGCTGGTCAACCTCACCAACCAGTTGCGCAACTACGGCGGCGACGTGCTGCGCGGCGAGATCACCGCGCTGCGGCTGGAAGACGGCATCTTCACCGGCGACTTCCTCGACGAGGCCGGCGAAACGCGCCAGATCCGCGCGCTGACCGTGCTGCTGGCCACCGGCGTGGCCGACGGCGGCCTGCCGATCGAGAACTGGAACGAGGCCGTGCTGGCCGGCGCCGTGCGCCTGTGCCCGGTGTGCGACGGCTACGACGTGCGCGACAAGCGCATCGCGGTCGTCACCAACGAAACCAACCCGGTCGGGCACGCCCTCTTCATGCGCTCGTTCAGCGCGGATGTGACCCTGTTCGACCGCAGCAAGGAACCGATGCTCAACGACGAGCAGCGGCGCCAGATCGAGGTGGCCGGCGTGCGCTACATCGAGTCGCCGCTGCTGGGCGTGACCATGAGCCCGGACATGAAGCCGATCCTGAATACGGCGGACGGCGAAAGCCGCGAGTTCGACGTGTTCTACCCGATGCTGGGCGAATCGGCGCGCTCGAAGCTGGCCTGCGAACTGGGCGCCGAGACTGGCGACTGCGACAAGCTGATCGTCGACGACCACCAGCGCACCAACGTGCCGGGCCTGTATGCGATCGGCGACGTGGTGCAGGGGTTGAACCAGATCGCGGTGGCGGCGGGACAGGCGGCGATTGCGGCGACGACGATTCACAATGCCTTGCCGTGGGCGTTGCGGCCGCCGGTGGAGGCGAAACAGGCGGCGTAGCGGTTTGTGCGGGGTTGGTCGGACGTGAGACAGGTCGCGATCTCGCATGAGCCTGTTGAACGCGTGGGCGGGAAACCCGCCCACCCTACGTCCCTTCGAAATACGTTAGCGTTACGCGAATGCCGTACCGGGTGGGCAGGTTTTCCTGCCCACGCGTTCAACGCACGGTTGCGCTACGTTTACTTCGCCCCTGACGCCAACGCAATCCGACGCTTGATCCGCTCGGCGGCATTGGCGTCCCCCGCCGCGTCCGCCCGCTTCGCCTGCACCCCGAGCCACATCAGCAAGGGCCGACGCCAGCCCTGGGCTGATGCCGTCTCGGTCGCCGCCACGATGTCGTCCGGCCGGATCCGCCCGGCCTTGAACAGCGCGCCGGCCGCCACGAGTCTGGCCAGCGGATCGGCCACGCCGCCGAGCGTGCCGCCCGTCACGACCGGCCGGTGCTGCTCGGGCAGCGCCGCGACATCGATCCCTTCCCAGCGGCCCGCAAGATAGGAGGCATAGGCGCGCTGCTGGGCGGTAGCGTCGTTCGCCAGCGTCGCGAATCCCGGGCAGTCGTCGAATTCCAGGCTCGCCGCCAGCGTGGCGCAACGCACCAGCTCCACCTGCGCCACGAGGTCGGCGCGGCCGGTGCTGGTGGTCTCGCGCCGCGCCCGCGCGAATTCGGCATTGGCCGCCGCCGTGTTCCCGCGCAGGTAGTCGTCCGTGAAGCCGTCGAGCGCGTCCTTCGCGTTCGGCTGCCAGGCGGGTAGCGGCGCCTTGCTGGCGCAGGCGGCCAGCAGCAGGGCAGTCAGGGTCAGGGCGGCGGGGTTTCTCATTCTCATGGCAGCTTGATCTCCTCGTTCTTGCCGGCGAACGGCCACTTCCTGTTGAGCTGGTCGACCAGCCGGTTCACCTTGCGCAGGCTGGCATCGACCTCGCCACGCAGCGCGCCCAGGTCTTCGGTGGCCACGCGCGCGTTGGCGCCGACCGCCTGCGCCTCGACCAGCACCGCATCCACCTTCTTCAGGGTGCCGCGCGCATCCGCCAATACCCCCTGCAGTTCGACCACGGCGGCCTGGGCGTCGTCGGCGATGCCGTTCTTGCCGTACAGGCGCTGGTCGGTCTTGGCCAGCAGGGTATCCAGGCGAGCCAGCGTCTGCACGAACTTCTTCGCCTCGTCGTCGCCCAGCGCGCCGCTGAGCAGGCCGTATTTGCCCGAGAAGCTGCCCGACAGGCGCCCGGTCAGCGTCTGCACGTTTTCCAGGCTGCCGGCCATGCTCGATCCTTCCGCCGTGAGGTTTTCCAGGTTGTTCAGCAGCGAGCGCGCGGTGGCGACCAGCCCGGGGATTTCGGCCGTCACGTCGCCGCGCAGCACCGGGCGCTGGGCGCCGTCGGGCAGCGGCGCGTCGTCCAGCACGCCGGTGAAGGCGCGCAGCCGGGTTTCGCCCACCACGCTGCGCTCCAGGGTGAACACGCTCGACGCCCGCAGCCAGCGCGCGTCGCTCTTCGACACGTCGACCACGATCTGCACCTTGCCGTCCTTGGCCAGGTCGACCAGGCGCACGCGCCCGATCGGGAAACCGGCGAAGGTCAGGTCCATCCCGGGGATCACGCCTTCGGAGTTCTCGGTGACCAGCACCAGCTTCTGGGTGGGCTCGAACACGCCGCGCGCGTACATCACGTACAGGACGAAAGCGACGATCAGGGCCGCGACGACGCCCAGCAGGATCATCGCCTTGGTTTCCACGTGGGCCGGCTCATCAGCCGGATTGGCAGGAGTGTTATCGATCATGGGTCAGATGTATTTGAGTGCGAGCGACGCGCCTTCGATCAGCAGCAGCACGAACAGCAGGCGCAGCGCGCCGGGCTGCACGCTGGACGCCAGCCGGCGCGGATAGCGTTGCAGTTCCAGGATGGCGGCGGTCGGGATCACCGCCACCGCCAGGCCGAACAGGACGGTTTTCAGCACGAAGCCGACGGCGACCACCGGCTCGAACACGCGCCCCACCGTGCGCGTGTAGTCCGGCAGGCCCCAGGGCGACAGGCCGAAGACGTTCAGGTAGGCCAGCACCAGCACGATGGTACTGCTGACCATGGCCAGGCTCAACACCGAAAAGGCATTCGCGAACAGCTGGGGCACGAGGTCGCGCCGCAGACGGCGCAGGGCTTCGGCATTCACCTCGGCGGTCGGCAGGCCGGCGCGCGCCAGGCCGAGCGCGGTGGCGTCGAAGGCCATCCCCGAGCGCAGCGCCGCGAACAGCGCGGCCGACAGCGGGATCAGTTCCAGCACCAGCACCCGCACCACCATCTCCAGCGCAAAGCGCGACAAGCCGTAACTGAGGGCGGTCACCAGCACGATCCGGATCAGCACCAGGCTGACCAGCGCCGACAGCGCGGCGAACCACGGCAGCACCTGCCAGGCGCCCAGGTAGATCTGGCGCGAGGTGGCGAGGCGGTGCTCGCGCGTGTAGGTCGACGGCGAGAACGCCAGCACCAGCGCCACGGCGCCAAGCAGCAGCATGCGCCACCAGCTGGCGAGCCAGTGGGCGATGAAGCGGCCCCACTGGCTCGGCTTGAGATAGAGGATCGAGGTCAGGCGCATGCGTAGCGGCTCAATGGCGCCGCGCTTCCTGCACGCCCGACACTTCCGTGATCGCCGCCAGCGCCTTCTGCAACTGGGCGGTCGAGCCGATTTCGGCGGTGAAAGTCATGCGCGCCTGGCCTTTCGCGCTTTGCGTGTTCACGCCGATCACGTTGATTTTCTCGCGCGAGAACACCTCCGAGATATCGCGCAGCAGGCCCTGGCGGTCACCGGCGAGGATGAACAGGTCGACCGGATACACCGTGTCCTGCCCGGCGCGGCCCCACTCGGTGTGGATCACCCGCTCGGGCGCCTTGGTGCGCATCTCGGCGAAGTTCTTGCAGGTGGCGCGGTGGATCGACACGCCCTTGCCGCGCGTGACGAAGCCGACGATGCCGTCCGGCGGCGCCGGCTTGCAGCACTTGGCCAGCTGCGTCATCAGGCCTTCGGTGCCGACCACCAGCACGCCCGACTTGGCGCCCTGCTCGACGCTCGAGGCGCGGCTCTTGCCCACCACCACCGCGTCTTCCGGTTCGGCCGCCACCTCGCCGGTGTCGTGCAGCGCCTGCTCGACGTGGCGCAGGCTGAATTCTTCCTTGCCGACCGAGACGAACAAATCGTCGACCTTGGCGAAACCGAGCTTGTGGGCGAGCGATTCGAGGTTGACCGCGGTCTTGCCTTCGCGCTGCAGCGACTTTTCCACCAGCGAACGGCCGTGCGCCAGTGTCTCCTGCAAATCGATCGCGTGGAACCAGGCGCGCACCTTGGAACGGGTGCGGGTGCTGACGGTGTACCCCGGACTGAGCCAGTCACGCGACGGTCCGGCGGTGCCGGGGGCGCCCTTGGCGGTGATGATCTCGCAGGTCTGGCCGTTGCGCAGCGGGGTGTTGAGCGGCACCATCACGCCGTCGACGCGCGCGCCGCGGCAGCGGTGCCCGACATCGCTGTGCAGGTGGTAGGCGAAGTCGATCGGGGTGGCGCCGACCGGCAGCTCGAGCACGCGCGCCTGCGGGGTCAGCACGAAGATGCGGTCGTCCAGCGTCGTCGACTTGAGTTTTTCGACCCACTCCTTCTGGATCTCTTCCTGGCCCACCACGGTGCCGGCGACGTCGGTCTTCCACGCCAGCAGCTGGCGCAGCCAGGCGATTTTCTCGTCGTACTTCTGGCCCTTGAAGTTCGATCCGCCCTCTTCCTTGTAGCGCCAGTGCGCGGCCACGCCGTACTCGGCAAAGTTGTGCATCTCCTGGGTGCGGTTCTGCACCTCGAGCGGGCGGCCGTCTTCGGCCGTGACCACCGTGTGCAGCGACTGGTAGCCGTTCGGCTTGG
>JBBWZO010000362.1:0-24149 GCA_039649125.1 Massilia sp.
AGCGCGTAGCGCGACAGGCCGTAGCTCAGGGCGGTGACCAGCACGATGCGGATGATGACCAGGCTGATCAGCGCGGAGAGCAGCGTGAACCAGGGCAGCACCTGCCAGGTGCTGGCGTGGATGTAGCGGGCCGTGGCGAAGCGGTTGGCGCGGTTGTAGGTCGAAGGCGACAGCGCGGTGACGATGGCGACCGCGCCGAGGTGGAACATGTACCACCAGCTGCGCAGGTAGCGCACCAGGGCAAGGCCCCAGAGGCTGGGGCGGGTGAGGAGGTGGAGGCGGCGGGGCATGGCTATATGATACGGTTTCTGCGGGTAGGCATGGGTTTCCGTATCATGTTCACGGCGCTGGTTTGGGCTTGTAGGGTGGACCGGGCCACGAAAGGCGCCTGAGTCCACGCGTTACGGCGCCGGCACATTGCTGCAGGACGCAAACGCCTGAGGCGCGATCCCGCGGTGGCTGTAGGGCATGCCATCGGAGCCGCCGCTGGCCCATCATGCTTCCGCGTGGGCACGGGGTGCCCACCCTACGATCGTCTTGCTTCTTGCACGCCGGGGACTTCGGCGATGGCATTGAGCGCCTTCTGCAGCTGCGCCGTCGATCCGATTTCGGCGGTGAAGACCATGCGTGCCTGCCCTTTCGTGGTTTGCGTGTTCACGCCCGTGACGTTGATCTTCTCGCGCAGGAAGGCGTCGGAGATGTCGCGCAGCAGGCCCTGGCGGTCGCCGGCCAGGATGAAGATGTCGACCGGGTAGACGGTCTCGATCACGCCCTTGCCCCATTCGGTCTGGATCACGCGCTCGGGCGCCTTGCTGCGCATCTCGGCGAAGTTCTTGCAGCTGAGGCGGTGGATCGAGACGCCCTTGCCGCGGGTGACGAAGCCGACGATCGGGTCCGGCGGCGCCGGCTTGCAGCACCTGGCCAGCATCGTCATCAGGCCCTCGGTGCCGACCACCAGCACGCCCGATTTCGCGCCCTGCTCCACGCTCGACGCGCGGCTCTTGTTGACGACCGCCGCGTCTTCCACGGGGGGCGCCTCCACGGTTTCGTGCAGCGCCGCTTCCACGTGGCGCAGGCTGAATTTTTCCTTGCCGACGGCGACGAACAAATCGTCGACCTTCGCGAAGCCGAGTTTATGGGCCAGCGCTTCCAGGTTGACCGCCGTCTTGCCCTCGCGCTGCAGGGACTTTTCGACCAGCGTCCGCCCCTGTGCCAGCGTCTCCGCCAGTTCCTGGGCGTGGAACCACGCGCGGATTTTCGAGCGCGTGCGGCTGCTGACCGTGTAGCCGGGACTGAGCCAGTCGCGCGAGGGACCGGCGCTGCCGGCCGGGCCTTTCGCCGTGATGATCTCGCAGGTCTGGCCGTTCCTCAAGGGCGTGTTCAGCGGCACCATCGCGCCGTCGATCTTCGCGCCCCGGCAGCGGTGGCCGACCTCGCTGTGCAGGTGGTAGGCGAAGTCGATCGGGGTGGCGCCCACCGGCAGTTCCAGCACCCGCGCCTGCGGCGTGAGCACGAAAATGCGGTCGTCCAGCGTGGCCGCCTTCAGCTTCTCGACCCACTCCTTCTGGTCTTCCTCGCCGGTGACGGCGTCGGCGCTGTCGGTGACGTCGCTCTTCCAGGCCAGCAGCTGGCGCAGCCAGGCGATCTTTTCGTCGTACTTCTGGCTCTTGAAGTTCGAGCCGCCCTCTTCCTTGTAGCGCCAGTGCGCGGCCACGCCGTATTCGGCGAAGTTGTGCATCTCCTGGGTGCGCACCTGCACTTCCAGCGGCCGCCCGTCCTCGGCGGTGACGACCGTGTGCAGCGAACGGTAGCCGTTCGGCTTGGGGCGCGCGATGTAATCGTCGAATTCGGCCGGAATCGGGGTCCAGATGTTGTGCACCAGGCCCAACACCGTGTAGCAGGTCTTCTCGTCGGCGACGATCACGCGGAAGGCCCGCACGTCGTACAGCGAGGAGAAATCCAGGTCCTTGCCGCGCATCTTGTTGTAGATGCTGTAGATGTGTTTCGGCCGCCCGCTCACCTCGGCCTTGATGCCGGCCGCCTGCAGCTCGCGCTGCAGGCGCTCGATCGCGGAGGCGACGAAGCCCTCGCGCGCCATGCGCTTTTCCTCGAGCAGCTTGGCGATGCGCTTGTAAGTCTCCGGCTGCAGGAAGCGGAAGGCCAGGTCTTCCAGCTCCCACTTCAGCTGCCAGATCCCGAGGCGGTTCGCCAGCGGCGCGTACAGGTCCATCACCTCGCGCCCGTAGTCGTGGGTCAGCTCGTCGAAGCGCTTCTGCTCGGCGAAGAACCTGAGCGTCGTCACGCAGGACGCCAGGCGCATCAGCACCACGCGCATGTCGGTCGCCATCGCAAGGAGCATCTTGCGCAGGGTCTCGACGTGCGCCGCGGCCTGCTGGGCCGCGTTCTTGCCGCGCCCCACCGCGACCGCCTGCGGCCCGACGGTGAGGTCGCGCAAGCGGATCAGCTGCTGCACGCCGCGCACCAGGCTCGCCACCTCGGGACCGAACAGGCGCTCGATGGTCTCGAGCAGCGGCGGCTCGAAGGTCACCAGCTCGAACAGCAGGCCGGCGATGCGCGTTTCGCAGTCGCTGCGCAGGTAGGCCAGCGTGCCGGCCACCCCGAGCGAGAACTCGAAGGCGTTCTGGCCGGACGCGCAGGTACGCTCGCCGTAGGCCACGGCGGCGTAGTCGAGCGCATGCTGGACCCGAGCGCATTCCTCGGGACCCAGGCCCTGGACCAGCTGGGTAGTGGCGTCGCCGAGGGCGGCGGTGGAAACCATTCCTTGCGTAACCGCGTCAGCGCAGCGCCGCGGTGACGACAACCTCCACCAGGCAGGCCGGATTGGCAAGTTTTGCTTCGATGGTGGCGCGCGGCGGCGTGTGGCCCTGGGCCACCCACTCGTCGTAGACCGCGTTCATGCCGGCGAAGTGCGCCATGTCCGAGATGTAGATCTGGCACATCAGGATGCAGGTCTTGTCGCTGCCGGCTTCGTTGAGCAGGCGGTCGATGTGGCCCAGCACTTCGCGCGTCTGGCCTTCGATGTCCTGGGTGGTGTCTTCGGCGATCTGGCCGGCAAGGTAGACGGTGCCGTTGTGGATGGCGGATTCGGAGAGGCGCTTGCCTACGTGGTTGCGTTGGATTTCCATGATCTCTTTCAAAAAACGTACTTCAACTTATCAAAAAACGTACTTCAACTTATTTGAATAAACTCAGTTCAGCAAAAATTCGCGTGCGATCGCGATCTGGTCCGCATGCAGGAAGGTCGGCGCATGACCCACACCCGCTATCTCGACCAGTTGCGGACGCGGTCCGCGCCGCGTCATCTCCTGCGCGGTCTCGCGCGAGAGCAGGTCCGACAGTTCGCCGCGCACCAGCAGCGTCGGGCAGGCGATCGCATCGTAGGCGCGCCACAGCGCGGCCTGGTCATGCTGCGCGCGCTCCGCGCTCATCGCCCGGAACGGCTCGGCCAGCGCCAGGTCGTAATGGCGCACCCAGGCGCCATCGGGTTCCTGGCGCAGCACGTCGCCCGCAAGCTTATTCCATTCGTCCTCCGAATGCGGACCGAAGGAGCTTGACACCTCGCGCACGAAGCGCGCCCCGGTTTCGAAGTCCGGGAAGCGCAGGTCCTGGCCGATGTAGTCGGCAATACGCGCCATCGCCGCCCCATCCAGGGTCGGACCGATATCGTTGAGCACCAGCTTCGTGACGGGCGTGCCCGGCAGGGACCCCAGCGCCATGCCGATCAGGCCGCCCATCGAGGTGCCGAACCAGTCGACCTTGTCGGGGCCGCCGGCGGTAACGCGCGCAACCAGGGTCACCATGTCGGCCACGTACTGCGGCAGCGCGTACAGCTGCGGGTCGCGCAGGCGCTCCGAGCGCCCGCGTCCGGCCACGTCCGGGCAGACGACGCGATAGGCATCGCACAGCGAACTCGCCAGCGCATCGAAATCGTCTGCCACCCGGGTCACGCCGTGCACGCAGACCAGCACGTGCGGATTGGCCGGATCGCCCCACTCCTTGTAGGCGATGCGATGCAGGCCGGCAGGCGAACTGCACTGCACGCTTTTCCATCTCGCTATCGTCATCGCCTGCCCATCCTTCACAATATTGTCGCCTGGTCTACGCCAGCCCCACATTTTAACTGGCCGTGCGATTAGAATTCTACCAATTCTGAGGAAGTACCCCGATCACCTTACTTACAGAGGAAACAATGAAATCCAGCATCGCATCGAGCATGTTAAGTGGCAAAACGGCACTCGTTACCGGTTCCACCTCGGGCATCGGCCTCGGAATTGCGCGCGCGCTGGCCGAACAGGGCGCGAACATCGTCTTCAACGGCTTCGGCGACGCCCAGCAGATCGAGAAGCTGTACACCGACATCGGCCAGGAATTCGGGGTGCAGACCGCCTACCATAACGCGGACATGTCCAGGCCCGAGCAGATCGAGGCGATGATGCGTTTTGCAAGCGAAAAATTCGGCGGCGTCGACATTCTCGTCAACAACGCCGGCATCCAGCACGTGTCGAGCGTGGAGGATTTCCCGGTCGAACGCTGGGACGCGATCATCGCCATCAACCTCAGCTCGGCCTTCCACACCACGCGCCTGGCGCTGCCCGGCATGAAGCAAAAGGGCTGGGGCCGCATCATCAACCTGGCCTCGGTGCACGGCCTGGTCGGCTCGGCGCAGAAGTCTGCCTACGTCGCGGCCAAGCACGGCCTGGTCGGCTTCACCAAGGTCACCGCGCTGGAAACCGCGCAGACCGGCATCACCTGCAACGCGATCTGCCCGGGCTGGGTGCTCACGCCGCTGGTGCAAAAGCAGGTCGACGACCGCGCCGCGCGCGAGGGCCTGAGCAACGACGAGGCGCGCCGCGCCCTGCTGCTCGAAAAGCAGCCTTCGGGCGAATTCGTGACCCCGGACGAACTGGGCGCGCTGGCCGTATTCTTCTGCAGCCCGGCCGGTTCGCAGGTGCGCGGCGTGGCGTGGAACATGGACGGGGGCTGGGCCGCGCAGTAAAGGAGCCCGGCCACGGAGCGGGAACCGTCTATACGTAGGGTGGACGCGGCCGGCGAGGATCTGTGTCCACGCGTATGGCACGGATGCGTTCGCGGTCGGTCCGTTCCCGGCCGTGGCCGCGGCCGGCCGGATTCACATCCGGAGCGGGTATCGCATCGTGCCGGGTGCGCACAAGCACGTAAACGCGTGGACACAGGTTTTCGCGGGCCGCGTCCACCTACGACGTGTATTGGCAAGCGCGGGTATGCGACAATCCCGCCCCGCACACGTTCGCAGATACTCGCATGCACAACTTTGAAAAACGGCGCGACCGCTTCGACCTCTTCGACCGCATGGACAGCCCGGCGGTCAACCTCTGCTTCACGCTCGACCTGCCCGACTACCGTCCCTGGTGCAAGGAACAGGGCCTGCCGCCCTTCCACGTGCTGCTGTGCGCCGTCCTGCGTTCGGTCCTGAAGATCGAGAACTTCCGCTACCGCGTGTTCGAGGGCGAGGTGATCGCCATCGACCGCCTGATGCCCTCTTTCACGGTCGTCAACCACAACAAGGACCTGAATTTCGCCCTCTTCGACTGGTCCGACGACCTGCGCGAATTCGTCGCCCGCGGCATGCAGGCGCGCGACGAGGCGATGGCGATGACAGCCCTGAACAACAGCTACGCCGCCCTCTCTCCGCGCCAGGTGAAGGACCAGGTGTTCGTCACCTGCATCCCCTGGCTCGATTTCACCTCGATCCAGCACCCGACGGCATCGCTGGGTGCGCCCGACATTCCGTCGTTGGCCTGGGGCAAGTTCAGGGACGGCCCGAACGGACGCCTGCTGCTGCCGTTCTCGGTGCAGGCCCACCACGGTTTCGTCGACGGCTACCACATCCACCTGCTGGCGCAGCAGATTGCCGCCGAACTGACGGGATTCATGGCAGCGCAATAATACTGTCGGGTTTGTTTTCGTTCACACACCCGAAGGACGCCCGCGGGCGTCCTCTTTACGTCCGGCCGGGCCGGCGGCGTTCAGGGCGCGGCTGATGCGGTAGACGAGGCCGTCGCTGAGCGACACGACGTACAGGTTGCCGTCGGGTCCCTGTTCGATGGCGGGCGTGATGCCGAAGCCCCGACCGATGAGCAAGGTCTCGCTTTCCGTCGGTTCGAACTTGTCCAGGTTGTCGGCGACCCGGTCGGCCAGGCGCGCATCA
Organism: Massilia sp.; assembly: GCA_039649125.1. Lineage (GTDB taxonomy): Bacteria > Pseudomonadota > Gammaproteobacteria > Burkholderiales > Burkholderiaceae_D > Telluria. Next base: position 6,209 of record JBBWZO010000362.1, read on the forward strand.
AGGCCGACGTCGACAGAGAGCCGGTCTGGCGCCAGTCGCAGCCGGTACAGGCTGCCGCCGGTGGGGCCGGTCGTGAAGGCACGGGACGACCCGATCCACAGGCTGCCGTCGCACTCGCTGCCAAGGGCGTTGCCGCGCACGAAGGCCGCACCGGCCGGCCCGACCTCGTAGCGCCAGCTGAACTGCGGATCGACATAGCGCGCACCCGGCAGCATGAACATGCGCGCGCGGGCGCGGCTGGCGGTATCGGCGATGCGGGTGGGCGGATAGCGCACCTGCTGCAGGGAGCCGCCGAACATCGTGGCCTCGATCTGCTTGAACTCGGCGATGCGGCTCAAGGGGCCCATGACCTGGATCCAGCCGCCATTCATGCCCGGCACCACCCGGTTCAGTTCACTGAAGGCGTCGTCCGCGTTCTCGGTCAGCCACAGGAAGCGGCTGTAGGGGTCGAAGGCCATGCCGAAGCCGTTGCGGTGGCCGTAGGAGAAGACCGTCCGGATCGTCCTGCCGACGTCTCCCCCCAGGATGGTGCCGATGCCGTAGAAGGGATTGTCGGGCGGCGTGCTGCCGTCGTCGTTGAAACGCTGGACCACGCCGGACAGGTGCTCGCTGTCGGGCGCCGGCCCGCCGTAGGTGTCGTCCCGGAAGGACGGGCTGCGGAACGGGCCGATGCGCAGGTTCTGCATCTGGCCGCGCCGACCGAGGTCGCCCGTGAACACGTACAGCTTGCCGTCGGGGCCGAAGCGGATCGGCCCACCGTTATGGTTGCCACGTTCGGCCGGGTTGACCGCATCCTCGTGGCCCCGGACGGGAAGGTTGTCGGTCTGCCTGGCGCGCAAGCGCACGGTCCGGAAGTTGGGGTCCAGCACCAGGCGGGTGCCGTCCCAGAGGAACCGGTCGACGCGGTTGCCCATGAGGGGCACCTCGCTCAGGACGGTCGTATCAAGCCCGGTCGCGCTTTCGGTCCAGCGAAGGTAGACAAAAGGGAGGGCCGGAAAATTCGGATGCAGTGCGATGCCGAGCAGGCCGCGCTCAGACGCCGAATTGACGGCAAGGTCGAGCACCGGCTCCGGCTGGATCACGCCGGCGATCGCCCGCTTGACCAGGCCTGTCCCTTTCTCGAGGATGAAGGCGTCGTCCGCGCCGATGAAGGCGATACCGATCGGTTGCACCAGCCCTGCCCCGATATACGTGGTGACCTGCAGGTTCCGGTCCAGGACTTCGACCGGAATCGCATCGGCGGCGGCAAAGGGCGCGGCCAATCCCAGCAGCATGGACGCCGCACATACCGCCCCTACCCTGGCTGGCCGTGTTTTTGGCCATGTCTTGACCGCCATTCTTTCAGCCCATGTCGTTCCCATCATGATCCTCCAATTCTGCCGCGGGGCAGTGCTGTGTTGTAGAGGTGGCCGCACGCGGATTGCGCCGGGGCGGCGTCCTTGGCGGCCGTCTGTGAAGCGACGCTGTGTCGCAACCAGGCATGGCGCATGAAATATGCCCTGCGCATGCGCGCGCGCAGCAGCTGCCATGACCCGTATCAGCCGGACCGGCGGGTGCCTGAAGGCAGCTCAAGAGCGCCTAACAAAACCTCCATGCCTGCGTTGCAGCGTCTTGCCGTACAGGTGTACTGTCTTCGACGCCGCGCCTTGGCCTGAAGTTTTTGTTAGCCGCTCTAAAGAACTGGAAGTCGAGACCACAGGGTGCGAGGGATCGCACGATACTGCCAGGCATGGGCCGCAGGGCGCAGCCGCGCCCGCGACATCAGGCCGGAGCGTTTGCCGCGAGTGCCGCGTACCAGGCGGCGTAGGGCGTATTCGCGACGAGCCGGCGGTTGAAGTCGGGTGCGCCGTCCGTCCACCACACCGGCCCACGTTCCCCCAGGGCGCGCTTGGTCTCGTCCACCGCTGCGCGGGCGCGACGCTCGGCATCGGGGTCGCCCGCCTTTTTCGCGGCGCCGACCTGCCTGCGCGCGCTCATGAGCCGGTCGACCAGTTCCTGGCGCGCGTCCGGCGCGAGAGCGGGATTGCTGGTGCGCCAGAGACGGCCCGCGACCACGAAGTAGCGTCCGTCCGGGGTGCTCGGGTGTTTGGGAGGGGCTGGCATGGCCCTACTATAGCGGGCGGCCGGGCCGGCGATCGCACGCCAGAAGCACAAGCAAGGACTCAGCTGAGGTAATGTATGGGAAAGATTCCAATCACCACAGCATTGCGCCATCAGCCCATGACGAACACGACGCTTTTCCCCGGCTTCCATCCCCACCGCATCGACGTCGCCCCCGGCGTCGCCATCCACGCCATCGTCGGCGGCAGCGGCCCGCCGCTGCTGCTCCTGCACGGCCACCCGCAGACCCACGCCATCTGGCACCGGGTCGCGCCGGCGCTGGCCGCGCACTTCACGGTCGTGGCCTGCGATTTGCGCGGCTACGGCGATTCGTCGAAACCGCCCGGGGAGCCTGACCATGGCAATTACAGCAAGCGCACCATGGCCGCCGACGCGCTGGCCGTGATGCGCGCCCTCGGCTTCGAGAACTTCAGCGTCCTCGCCCATGACCGCGGCGCCCGCGTCGCGCACCGGCTGGCGGCCGACCATCCGCAGGCGGTGCGCCGCATGGCCCTGCTCGACATTGCGCCGACGCTGGCGATGTACGCGCAGACCGGGGAAGCCTTTGCTCGCGCCTACTGGCACTGGTTCTTCCTGATCCAGCCGGCGCCGCTGCCCGAGCGCCTGATCGAAGCCGATCCGGCCGCCTATGTGCGCGACGTCATGGGCCGCCGCAGCGGCGGGATCGGCGTCTTCGATCCGCGCGCCCTTGCCGAATACGCGCGCTGCCTGGCGCTGCCCGGCGCGGCCCACGGCCTGTGCGAGGACTATCGGGCCGCCGCCGGCATCGACCTCGAGCACGATCGCCAGGACCGCGACCGGGGCCTGCGCCTGGGCATGCCGCTGCTGGTGCTGTGGGGAGCGCAAGGCGTGGTGCACCGCTGTTTCGATCCGCTCAGGGAGTGGCGTGAGGTGGCGGACGATGTGCGCGGCGAGGCGCTGCCTTGCGGGCACTACATCGCTGAGGAGGCGCCGGAGATCCTGCTCGATCATGTGCTGCCGTTTTTCGGTGGCTAGGCATCCGCATACCGGCTTGCAGGCACGAGGCGCTTGATTCCGGGACGTAGGGTGGACGGCTCCACCCTGCTGCCGGAACCGACTCGACATGAACGCCTGCTTCGCGTAACGCGGGCATCCAGCCCATGACATGGCGCGGCGGTCCGCCCGTGCCTTGAACGCGTGGGCGGCATTGCGGTCTCATGTCCGCGCGCACCGAGGTGTAGCCGCCCGTTGAACCCGTCATTGAGGCCATTGGCCTCAATGACCCCTGCGGGTCTGCGCTTCGACATCGACACGGGGCGCTGCCCAGAAGCGCACGCCTTCAGGCCGCGCGCAGCACCAGCAGGTGGCCGGCGACGTCGGCGCCATTTTCGCTGCGCACCGCGGCACGTTCGGCCTCGACCAGCGTGAATCCGTGTGCGGCCGCCAGGCGCCGCAGGTAGTCCAGCGAATGGGCATAGCGGTTCGAGGGCAGCAGGCTATAGTCACCGGATTCGCCCGCTTCGGTCGAGAAGCAGAACCAGCCGCCCGGACGCAGCGCCGCGCGCACCTGGACGAACAATCCGGCCAGGTCGCCGACATACACCAGCACGTCGGCCGCCACGACCAGGTCGAAGTCCTCCTTGCGACCGGACAGCCAGGCTTCGATGTCGGCGCAGGCCAGTTCGTCGTACAGCGCGGTGGCGCGCGCCTGGTCCAGCATCCGTTCGGACAGGTCGACCCCGGTGAGATGGCGCGACAGCGGGCGCAGGTGAGGCGCGCACAAGCCCGTGCCGCAGCCCAGGTCCACGGTATCGAACCCGGTGCCGGCCACATGGCGCCCGAGCGCCGCGCCGATGAGGGCCGGCGTGCGGTAAGCCAGCACCCCGGTGAGGTGGCGGTCGAAGTGGCCCGCGTACTGGTCGAACAGGGCTTTCACATAGGTGGCCGGCGCCCGATCGGGCTGCGCTCCGACGCCGAGGGCGGCCAGCGCGAAGTCGACCTGGCCGGCGTCCTCCCCCGCCTGCCGCGCCATGTCGCGCGCGCGTCCGTAAGCGGCGATGGCATCGTCCCGGCGGCCAAGCGCCAGCAGCGCGTCCCCACGCTGCTGGTGGCCCTGCCAGCGATCGGGACGCAAGCGCAGCGCCGTGTCGAAACAGGCCAGCGCCTCCAGGGGCCGCCCCAGCCTGTGCAGGGCCAGGCCGCGCCCGGTGTGCGCCTCGGCTGCCTTCGGATCGGCGCCGATCGCGTCCTCGTAGCCTTGCAAGGCCGCCTCGAACGCGCGCAGGACGAACAGTGCATTCGCGCGTACGCAGGCGGCGTCAGGATAGGCGCGCCGTTGGGCCAGGGCCTGCTCGCTGCTGGCCAGCGCGCCCTGCGCGTCGCCGATGTCGAGCAGTGCGGCGGCGCGGTTGCACCAGGCCTCGGGGTAGGCCGGGCGCAGCGCCAGCGCACGCTCGTAGCCCTGGATCGCCTCCTCTGGCCGGCCGAGCTTGCGCAAGGCGTTGCCGCGGTTGTAGTGCGCCATCGCATAGCCCGGATTGCGTTCCAGCGCCGTATCGTAGCTGGCCAGCGCCTCCGCGCTGCGTCCCAGGTCCTGCAGCGCCGCACCGAGGTTGCAGTGCGCCGCCGCCTGCGCCGGGTTGACGCGCAGCGCCTGCCCGATCAGGTCGACGGCGGCCTGCGCGTGGCCCTGCTGACGTTTGACCACGCCGAGCAGGTGCAGCGCATCGAACTGGCCCGGCGCGCGTTTCAGCACCGCGCGATAGCGCGCACCCGCCTCCTCCAGCCTGCCGGCCTGGTGCAGCGCGACGGCTTCCTTCAACAGCGCCGTCACCTGCGAATTTTCCTGACTCATCTTGCGGTTTTCCCTGCGATTTTGCGTGACTGCGGGCCCCAGCATAACCCGCACCGGCCCCGTAGTCCGCTATCATTGCATATTCACAACTCGCATCTCAATAACGGGATAGGAATCCTCATGCGCCGCTGGACCAGGAAATTTGCGCTCGTCACCCTCACCCTGGCCGCCGCAGTCGCGCAGGCCGCCGGGCCCCGCAGCGCCCTGCTCAGCGCCGACCGGGTCTGGACCGGCGACGGCAAGCCCCACGCCGGCTGGGCGGTGCTGGTGGTGGACGGCCGCGTGCAGGAAGTCGGCCCGGCCGGGAACATCGTGGCCCCCGTCGACGCCGAACGCATCTCCCTGCCCGGCAAGACGCTGATCCCGGGCCTGATCGACCTGCACTCGCACGTGCTGCTGCACCCGTATAACGAAACCACCTGGGACGACCAGGTGATCAAGGAGCAGGTCGAGTACCGCACCCTTCTCGCCGGCAAGCACGCGGTGGACAACCTGCAGGCGGGATTCACCACATTGCGCGACCTCGGCACCGAAGGCGCGAATTACGCCGACGTCGGCATCAAGCGCGCCATCGAAGGCGAAGTGGTGGACGGCGCGCGCCTCCTGATCGCAACGAAAGCCATCGTCGCCAGCTTCAGCTACGGCCCGGCCGAGCGCAGCTACCGGCCCGACATGGAGATTCCCTACGACGCCCAGCCGGTGACCGGCATCGACGAGGCGACCAAGGCCGTGCGCGAGCAAAGCGCGCGCGGCGCCGACTGGATCAAGTTCTACGCCGACTACCGCACCGGCATCGACGGCAGCAGCCGCCCCACCTTCACGCTCGATGAGATGAAAGCGATGGTGGCCGCCGCCAGGGTCACCGGCCGCAAGGTGGCGGCGCACGCCAGCAGCGACGACGCGATCCGCATGGCGGTGCTGGCGGGCGTGAACACCATCGAACATGGCTACGGCGCCAGCGAGGCGACCTTCCGGCTGATGAAGGAACGCGGCGTGGCCTACATCCCGACCCTGACCGCGCCCGAAGCGATCGGCGAATACTTCCAGAAGCACGTGCGCGGCGGCGCCCCGACCCCGGCGATGCAGGAGGCAGCGCGCGCCTTCAGGCTCGCGCGTAGCCTCGGCGTCACCATCGGCAACGGCAGCGATGTCGGCGTCTTCACCCACGGCACCAATGCGCGCGAGCTGGAATGGATGGTCCGCCTCGGCACGACCCCGATCGAGGCGCTGCGCGCCGCCACCGTGGTGGCGGCCGACATCCTCGGCAAGGACAAGGACCTCGGGCGCCTGGCGCCGGGGGCGCTGGCCGACGTGGTGGCGGTCGAAGGTGATCCGACGACGGACATCGCGGCGGTGCGCAAGGTGGTGTTCGTGATGAAGGGCGGGAAAATTTACCGGCGGTAGGGGTTCGCGTGGACGGCGTTCATGCCACGTAAACGCCCGTACCCGAGTAGAGCCGTCCACCCTACGGATTCGTGCGTCATATCGATAGTTCCACCAGTCGATGCATGGTCCCGATAATCCGAACGCAGGCCGGACCGACCCGCGCATGCTTATCGGCGTTATCTGCACAGCGCATAACAGCTTGCTCATCAACATCAAAAAACCTGATGACGGTCATTCATACGGGTTGGGGTTTTCCACAATAGCGGGCGGTGTGAGAATTCGTGATCATGGCGGCACTATCCACCTCTGTGAAGAGTTGTCATGAAAAAGCCCTTTTATAAAATCCTGTACGTCCAGGTGCTGTTCGCCATCGTGATTGGCATTTTGCTCGGCGTGTTCCATCCCGAACTCGGCGAGAAGATGAAGCCTTTGGGAGACGGCTTCATCAAGCTGATCAAGATGATCATCGCTCCGGTCATCTTCTGTACCGTGGTCGCCGGTATCGCCGGCATGCAGGACATGAAAAAAGTCGGCCGCGTCGGCGGCAAGGCCCTGCTCTACTTCGAAGTGGTGTCGACCTTCGCCCTCGTGATCGGCCTGGTCGTGGCCAACCTGGTGAAGCCGGGCGCCGGCTTCAACGTCGACGCCTCCCACCTCGATGCCTCGTCGATCGCGCAGTACACCGAGAAGGCGCAGTCGCAGTCGACGGTGGACTTCGTGATGAACATCATCCCGAACACCTTCATCGACGCCTTCGCCAAGGGCGACATCCTGCAAGTGCTGCTGATCGCGATCCTGTTCGGCGTGGCGCTGTCGGCGCTCGGCGAGCGCGGCCGCGCAACGACCCGCATCATCGAAGACTTCTCGCACGTGATCTTCGGCGTCGTGAACATCGTCATGAAGCTGGCCCCGGTCGGCGCCTTCGGTGCGATGGCCTTCACCATCGGCAAATACGGCCTGGCCTCGCTGGTGCCGCTGGCAAAGCTGATGGGCTCGTTCTACCTGACCTGCGCACTGTTCGTCTTCATCGTGCTCGGCGCCATCGCCAAGATGACCGGCTTCTCGATCTTCAAGTTCATCTCCTACATCAAGGAAGAACTGCTGATCGTGCTCGGCACCAGCTCGTCGGAAAGCGCCCTGCCGGCCCTGATGCGCAAGCTGGAAAAGCTCGGCTGCTCGAAGTCGGTCGTCGGCCTGGTGGTTCCGACCGGTTACTCGTTCAACCTGGACGGCACCAACATCTACATGACGATGGCCGCCCTGTTCGTGGCGCAGGCAACCAACACCGACCTGACGATGACCGAGCAGCTGACCATCCTGGCGGTGGCGATGCTGACCTCGAAGGGCGCCTCCGGCATCACCGGCGCCGGCTTCATCACCCTGGCCGCAACCCTGGCCGTGGTACCGAGCATTCCGGTCGCCGGCATGGCCCTGATCCTCGGCATCGACCGCTTCATGAGCGAATGCCGCGCCCTGACCAACTTCGTCGGCAACGGCGTGGCCTCGGTGGTGGTGTCGAAGTGGGAGAAGGAACTGGACAAGGACCGCATGGACGCCGTGCTGAACGGCACCTATGTCGACGAAGATCCGAAGTCGCTGCAAAAAGTGGCTGCCTGATCCAGGCAAGGCTTGAAGTAAGAAATAGAAACCGCGCTTCGGCGCGGTTTTTTTTCGTCGACCTTCTCGTTCACCTTCTCGTTCACCTTCTCGTCCGCCGCCTCCTCTTCCCCAGGGCCGCGCCCGCTGGAACCCCCTCCGGCTTTGGTGTAAATTGGTTTTTTCGCAGCTATTTCTGCAATGCGTCCGTCCCGACGGAGCCTGCATGACGAGCGAGCATACCCTTGGCATTCCCGCGTCGATCGACGAGGTCCTGATCACGGGCGAACTGGCTCCGCGGCCGGCCCGCGCGCCCGATCACGCGGCCGAGAACCGGGCACTGTCGGCCCTGGCCAGGGAACTGGCGGCACGCCCGCGCGGCGTGTTGCAGAAACTGTCCGAACTCGCCCTCGAGCTGTGCAATGCGGAGTCGGCCGGCATCAGCATCCTCGAACCCGGCGACGACGGCGGGATGTTCCGCTGGCATGCCACCACCGGCCGCTACACCCCCTACCTCGGCGCCACCATACCGCGCGACGCCAGTCCCTGCGCCACTGTCATCGCCGGCACCGGCGTCCAGCTGTTCCGCGAACCCGGGCGCGTGTTTCCTGCACTGGACGAACTCGCGCCCGCCATCCACGAAGGCCTGCTTGCACCCTGGATGGGCGACGACCGCGCGATCGGGACCGTGTGGGCCATCGGCCACGATCCGGAGCGCCAGTTCGATGCCGAGGACGCGCGCCTGCTGCAGAGCCTGACGTCGTTCGCCGCGGCCGCCTACCGGATGGTAACCAACCTGGGAGCCCTGGAAGAACACCAGCGCGAGCTGGAGGAACGCGTCGTCGAACGCACCAGCCTGCTCACCCAGCGCAACCAGCAGCTCCGGCGCGAAGTCGAGCAGCGCCGCGAAGTGGAAGCGGCACTGCGCGACAGCCGCGCGCAGTTGCAGGCCGCGCTGTCGATCGAGACCGTCGGCGTGCTGTTCTTCGAGCTGGGCAGCGCCATCGTCGACGCCAACCCGGCCTTCGAGCGCATGAGCGGCTACAGCGCCAGGGCGTTGCGCGAGCTCGACCACTGGAAACGGCTCACGGCGCCCGAATTCTACGAGCCGACCGAAAACGCCCTGCACGAACTCGAAACGACGGGCAGGACCGCACCCTACGAAAAGCAGATGCTGCGCCGGGACGGCAGCCGCTTCTGGACCCTGTGCGCACCAACCCGCATCAGCGGCGCCGGCGCGGCCCCGACCTGTGTCGAATTCATCCTCGACATCAGCGCGGCCAAGGCGGTCGAGGACAAACTGCGCGAGGGCGAAGCGCGCTTCCGGGCGCTGGCCGACGCCGCTCCCGCCCTCATCTGGCAGCTCGACCCCGACGGCAATGCGGTCTACCAGAACAAGCGCTTCGCCGAGATCGTCGGCCTGCCGGCGGAGCGCCTGCTGGGCGGCGGCTGGCGCGCCATCCTGCATCCCGACGACGCGGCCGGGCACCTGGAGGCGGTGGAACGGGCACTGCGCGAGCAGAGCGGCTACCAGCGCCGCATGCGCATCCGCGTGCGCGACGAGGGCTGGCACTGGTTCGAGGCGCACGCCGCGCCCTGGTTCGGCGTCGATGGCGCCTATCGCGGGCATGTCGGGATTTCGATCGACATCTCGGCCACCGTGCAGACCGAGGAGCTGCTGAAGGATGCGGACCGCCGCAAGGACGAATTCCTGGCAACGCTGGCGCACGAACTGCGCAACCCGCTGGCGCCGATCAGCAACGCGATGCACCTGCTGCGCCGGCCCGACGGTCGGCGCAGCGCCGACCGCATGCTCGAGATGATCGAGCGCCAGGTGCGCCAGATGGTGCGGCTGGTGAACGACCTGATGGACGTGTCGCGCATCACGCGCGGCAAGATCGGCCTGGACAAGGCGCCGGTGCCGCTGTCGGAAATCCTCGCCAGCGCCATCGAGACGAGCGAGCCCGTCATCGACGCTGCCCGGCACACCTTCGAGGTGACGATGACCGACGAAGTGCTGGTGCTCCATGCCGACAAGGTGCGCCTGACCCAGGTGTTCGCCAACCTGCTGAACAACGCCGCCAAGTACACCGACCACGGCGGCCAGATCTGGCTCGACGTGCGGCGCGAGGACGACTGCGCGGTGGTCTCGGTGCGCGACAACGGCATCGGCATCGCGTCGGCCGACCTGCCGCACGTGTTCGACATGTTCGCCCAGGCCCATGCGCCATCGGACCGCCACCAGGGCGGGCTGGGCATCGGCCTGACGATGGTGCGCAACCTGGTCGCCATGCACGGCGGCACGGTCGAGGCGCACAGCGAAGGCCCCGGGCGCGGCAGCGAATTCATCGTGCGCCTGCCGCTGCGCCGGCAGCTCCCGCCCGCGCGCGACGCACCCGATGCGCGCACTGCCCACGGCGCTGCGCCGCTGGCCCGGCGCCATGTGCTGGTGGTCGACGACAACCGCGACGCCGCCGATTCGCTGCGCCTGCTGCTGCAGGGCGACGGCGCCGAGGTCGAAGTGCGCTACGACGGCCCCGCGGCGCTGCAGGCGCTGGCGCAGATGGCGGCGCCGCCCGATGTGCTGATCCTCGACATCGGGATGCCCGGCATGGACGGCTATGCGGTGGCGCGCCAGGTGCGCCAGGACCCGCGCCTGCAGGGACTCCGGATCATCGCCCTCACCGGCTGGGGCCAGTCGGTCGACCGCATGCGCTCGCACGACAACGGCATCGACCACCACCTCACCAAGCCGGTCGACTGGACGACGCTGCAAAGGCTGGTGGCGGCGCGCTGACGGCGTTAGTGGCTTACTCGCCGTTCGTTGTCAACCAGACAACGCCGTGCTAGGCTGCGGACCTTGCCTACCGGAGACAACCAGATGTGGAAACACAGCCTTGCGGCCTGCGCCCTCTTCGCCCTGCCGTTCGTAGCCTGCGCCAACGCGCCTGCCGCGCCGGCCCAGTATGACCCGGCACTGGCCGCCTCGCTTGGCGCCGACGAACGCGGCATGCGCCAGTACGTATTGGTCATCCTGAAGACCGGCCCCAACAGGATGGCGGACGGCGACGCGCGCAAGCAGATGTTCCAGGGCCATTTCGCCAACATGGGCAAGCTCGCCGGCGAGAAGAAACTGGTGCTGGCCGGACCGCTCGATGGCAAGGAAGGCCGGCGCGGCATCTTCGTGTTCAACACGCCGGACATCGAGACGGCGAAAACCTGGGTCGCCACCGATCCGGTCATCATCCACGGCGGGATGATCGCCGAGTACCACAAGTTCTACGGCTCGGCGGCGCTGATGATGGTGAACGAGGTGCACGGCAAGATCGAGAAGAAGTAGGCGCGCGCCAGGCGCCTGCAGGGTACCGTGACGCTGCGCTTCCTGGTCGATACCGACGGCAGCGTCGCCGAAGCGCTGGTGGCGAAATCGAGCGGCGACGCCTCGCTGGACGAAGCGGCAAGGGTCGCGATCGCCAAATGCCGGTTCACGCCGGCGATGGCGAACGGCAAGCCTGCGCGCGCCTGGGTGCCGGTCCAGTACGTCTGGTCGATGGGCTAGTACTTGCCCCCGGCGCGCCGTTGCGCCCACCCGACACCGCGCGGGCAACCCCGGCGTAGAATGGCCGTGCGACCGCTCCAGCGTCGCACGGTCCTGCTTCCGGGGGGCGCGATGCAACACGGCGAACGACTCAACACGATCACCCACCTCGGCGGCGCCCTGCTCGCTTTTGGCGCCAGCATCCCGCTGCTGGCCCGCGCCTTCGACGCCGACGGCCACGTCGGCCTCGCCAGCACGGCCGTGTACGCGGTCTCGCTGGTCCTGATGTACGCCTGTTCCAGCGCCTACCACGGCAGCAGCGGCGCGCTGAAAGCGCTGCTGCGCCGCTTCGACCACCTCAGCATTTACCTGCTGATCGCAGGCAGCTACACGCCCTTCTGCATGTTGATGCTGTCCCAGGACGAAGGCTGGATCCTGCTAGGCGTCGTCTGGGGCCTGGCCATCGTGGGGATCCTGCAGGAAAACCGAGCGCGCACCGGTGCGCGGACGCTGTCGATGCTGGTGTATCTCGCGATGGGCTGGTCGGCCGCGACCATGCTCGAACCGCTGCACGCGGGGCTCGGCCCGGCAGGCTTCGCCTGGCTGCTGGGCGGCGGAGTGGCCTACACGGCCGGGATCGTTTTCTATGCGCTCGACGCCCGCCTGCGGCATGCACACGGCATCTGGCATCTGTTCGTGCTGGCGGGCAGTGTCGCACACTACATCACGATTTATTGGTACGTACTGTAGAAAAAAGAAAAGAGCGGCACAGGCCGCTCTTCTCCTTACTGCTTGCGTCGCAACACTCAGACCGCCGACACATCCAGCTCGGCGGCAGTTGCCTCCCTCACCTGTTCCTTGGTCACGCCCGGCGCCAGTTCCACCAGCTTCAGGCCGGCATCGGTGACGTCGATCACGCCCAGGTCCGTGATGATGCGGTCCACCACGCCAACGCCGGTCAGCGGCAGGTCGCATTTCTTGAGGATCTTGTGCGAGGTGCTGCCGTCCTTGGCGATGGCGACGTGTTCCATCACCACGACCACGCGCTTGACGCCGGCCACCAGGTCCATCGCGCCGCCCATGCCCTTCACCATCTTGCCTGGGATCATCCAGTTGGCCAGGTCGCCGCGCTCGGACACCTGCATCGCGCCCAGGATGGCGAGGTTGATCTTGCCACCGCGGATCATGCCGAAGGAATCGGCCGAGCTGAAGTAAGCCGCGCCCGGCAAGGCGGTCACGGTTTGCTTGCCGGCGTTGATCAGGTCGGCGTCGACCTCTTCTTCCGTCGGGAACGGGCCGATGCCGAGCAGGCCGTTTTCCGATTGCAGGAAGACTTCGATATCGTTCGGGACGTAATTCGCCACCAGCGTCGGCAGGCCGATGCCGAGGTTCACGTAGAAGCCGTCCTGCAGTTCCTTCGCCGCACGCGCGGCCATTTCATCACGAGTCCATGCCATGTCGTTCTCCGGATTCAGTTCTGGTCTTGAGCGGTGCGCACGGTGCGCTGTTCGATGCGCTTTTCCGGCGTCGGATTGTGGACGATGCGGTGCACGAAAATGCTCGGGGTGTGCACCTGGTCCGGATCGATCTCGCCGATCTCGACCAGTTCTTCGACTTCGACGATGCAGACCTTGCCCGCGGTGGCCACGTTCGGGTTGAAGTTGCGCGCGGTCTTGCGGAACACCAGGTTGCCGGCCTTGTCGGCCTTCCAGGCTTTCACCAGCGACACGTCGGGCACGAGCGAGCGCTCCATCACGTAGTGTTCGCCGTCGAATTCGCGGGTTTCCTTGCCGTCGGCAACGATGGTGCCGTAGCCGGTTTTCGTGAAGAAGGCCGGGATGCCGGCGCCGCCGGCGCGCAGCTTCTCGGCCAGCGTACCCTGCGGGGTGAATTCGAGTTCGAGTTCGCCGGCCAGGAACTGGCGCGCGAATTCCTTGTTCTCGCCCACGTAGGAAGCGATCATCTTCTTGATCTGGCGCGTTTCCAGCAACTGGCCGAGCCCGAAGCCGTCCACGCCGGCGTTGTTGGAAATGGCCGTCAGCTGCTTGACGCCGGAGTCGCGCAGCGCCTCGATCAGCGCTTCCGGAATACCGCACAGGCCGAAGCCGCCGACGGCGATGGTTTGGCCGTCTTGGACGATACCGGCCAGCGCCGATGCCGCATCAGGATACACTTTGTTCATACCCGTCCCTTTAATGGATTAGCCGAAGAGCTTTATGTACTGCAGAGTAGAGAAACCAGCATAGAATACCGCCCGCGAAAGTACAATACCGTAGAAATACCGGCAACGATCCTACCCGACGCAGTCCCACAGTAGCCAGATGAATCCATCATACGCCATCGATTACGAGATGATTTTCCAGCATGCCCCGGTCGGCATGTGCATTTCGCGGGACCGTGTGATCCAGTCCAGCAACATCGCGCTGGCCGCCATGTTCGGCTACCCCCAGGGCCAGCTCGACGGCCAATCCTTCGCCGTGCTCTACCCGACCATGGACGAATTCCTGCGCACCGGCGACCGCATCGTGCCGATCATGAATGCGAAGGGCCGCTATTCCGACGAGCGCATCATGCGCCGCGGCGACGGCGAACTGTTCTGGTGCCACGTCACCGGACGCGCCCTGAACCCGCTTGAACCGCTGGGCGCCGGCGTCTGGACCTTCGAGGACGTCAGCGAGAAGCGCCCGGTCACGGCCGAGCTGACCCCGCGCGAGCGCGAGATCGCCGCCCTGCTGGTCGAAGGCAAGACCAGCAAGATCATCGCCCGCGAGACCGACCTCAGCCCACGCACGGTCGAGATGCACCGCGCCAGGCTGATGCGCAAGTTCTCGGCGTCGACCTCGTCGGAACTGGTGCACAAGCTGGTGGGCGTGGCGCGCTGAGCTGCCCGCGAGGCAGGAACTTTCGTAGGGTGGAGCGGCGTGTGTCCAGGCGCCAGGTTCCACCTTACCGGGCCGCGCAGGCGCGCCCGTGTACCGCTGCCCCTGTTGTCGCTGTAGAATCGCGCTTTTGCCCGCCCTCCCGATGACCACACAAGCCACCCAGCGCGCCAGCGACGCGCATGTCGCCGACGCGCACGCTCCCGACCTGATCCTCGGCCTCGAGGACCGTCCCCGCCCCTGGATCGGCATCCTCGCCGCGCTCCAGCACCTGCTCGCGATCATCGTGCCGATCGTCACGCCGGGCCTGCTGATCTGCCAGGCCCTCGGCGTCTCGGCGCGCGATACCAACCTGATCGTCTCGATGTCGCTGGTGATCTCCGGTATCGCCACTTATGTGCAGTGCCGCCGCTTCGGTCCCTTCGGTGCAGGCTTGCTGATCGTGCAGGGCACCAGCTTCAACTTCGTCGGACCGCTGATTGCCGGCGGCGCCGCCATGGTCAAGGAAGGCACGCCGGTCGAAGCGGTGATGGCGGCGATCTTCGGCGTGGTGGTGGCGGGGTCGTTCATCGAGATGGGCGTGTCGCGCATCCTCCCCTTCATCAAGCGCCTGATCACGCCGCTGGTGACCGGCATCGTGGTGCTGATGATCGGCCTGACCCTGATCAAGGTCGGCCTGGTCAGCATGGGCGGCGGCTTCGCGGCCATGGGCAACGGCAGCTTCGCGAATGGCGAAAACCTGTTGTTGTCGGGCGTGGTGCTGGGCCTGATCGTGGCGATCAACCGCGTGCCCGTCACCTGGATGCGCAGCTGCGCCATCGTCATCGCGCTGGCGGCCGGCTATGCGCTGGCGGGTTACCTTGGCCGCCTGGACTTCAGCGGCATGCGCGAGGCGCCCCTCTTCCAGGTCCCTGTGCCGCTGCATTTCGGGCTCGGTTTTTCGTGGTCGCTGTTCGTGCCGATGATCGTGATCTACCTCGTGACCTCGCTCGAAGCCATCGGCGACGTCACCGCCACCAGCAAGGTCTCGCGCGAGCCCGTGGAAGGGCCGGTCTGGATGCGCCGCATCAAGGGCGGCGTGCTGGTCAACGGAGCGAATTCGCTGCTGGCGGGCGTATTCAACACCTTCCCGAGCTCGATCTTCGCGCAGAACAACGGCGTGATCCAGCTGACCGGCATCGCCAGCCGCCACGTCGGCATCTGGATCGCACTGTTCCTGGTGGTGCTGGGCCTGTTCCCGGCCGTGGCCGGCGTAATCCAGGCCGTGCCCGAACCGGTGCTGGGCGGCGCCGCGATCGTCATGTTCGGCGCCGTCGCCGCGGCCGGCATCAACATCCTGGCGAGCGTGCCGCTGGACCGGCGCGCGCTCCTGATCATCGCCGTGTCGCTGGCGCTCGGCCTGGGCGTGACCCAGGTGCCGGAGTTCCTGGCGCACCTGCCGCAGGGCCTGCGCAGCGTGCTCGAATCGGGCGTCGCCACCGGCGGCATCTGCGCCGCCCTGATGAACTGGTTCCTGCCGGCGAACGCGCCGCAGCAGGGCGCCCAGGTGCGGCAGGGGCATTAAGCGCACGTCCCCGCCGGTATTGACCGGCGGGGCGGCGCGTCAAGGATGGCCCGGAATCAGGCGGCCGGCAACAGCGACCGGATCGCCTCCGGCAGCGGCACCGACTTCTCCGCCGCGAAGTCGACCCAGACGATCTTCGCCGCACCTTCGGCGTGCAGCGCGCCGGCCTGGCCGTCCTTGCCCACCAGGCGGATCTCGTGCGAGACCTCGAAGCTCGACCGCCCCGGCGGCCCGGCATACGAGGTGACTTCGATCTCGGCCGGGTACTTCAACTGCTTCAGGAACGAGCACTGCGCGTTGATCAGGACCGGCCCGGTGGCGGTCGGGTCGAGCGCGGCGCCGACCTGCTCCAGCCAGGCGATGCGCGCCGTTTCGATGTAGCGGAAATAAACCGTATTATTGACATGGCCCATGGCGTCCATGTCGCCCCAGCGCACCGGCATGCGCATCGTGTGTACCAACTTCTTGTTGCTCATACTTCCACTTCAGTGAGACCAATAAAAAAGGCGCCGTCGCCGGCGCCGCCTTCCGTCATCCTACCATCTCGCCGCTCATTGCGCCGTCATGCCGTCGTCGGCCGTGATGATCGCGCCGTTGATGAAATGCGCCTCTTCGGCGGCCAGCAGGAGCAGCAGGCCGTCCAGGTCTTCGGGTTTGCCGGGACGCTTGCGCGGCAGCAGTTCGATGAGTTTCTTGCCCTGCTCGGTCTCGAAATAGTCCTCGTTCATCTCGGTCGAGATGTAGCCCGGGCAGATGGCGTTGACGTTGATGCCGTACTTGCCCCACTCCACTGCCATCGCCTTCGTCATCTGCACCACGCCGGCCTTGCTCATGCAATAGACGCCGATCTGGGGCAGCACGCGCAGGCCGGCCACCGAGGCGATGTTGACGATGCGGTGCTGCTTGCGCGGGTCGCCCTTGGCGCGCTGGATCATGCGTTTTGCCGCCTGCTGGGCCACGAAAAAGGCGCCGCGCAGGTTGGTGTCCATGATGTACTGGTAATCGTCCTCGGTCACGTCGAGCAGGCGCTGGGTGTTCTGCACGCCGGAATTGTTGACCAGGATGTCGATCGGGCCGACCTCGGTTTCGGCGTGGGCGATCGCCGACTTGATGCTGTCCAGGCTGGTGACGTCGAGGTTGACCACGTGGGCGGCGCCGCCGTCGGCCTCGATCTCGGCGCGCAGCTCCTTGAGGCGCTCGGTGCGGCGCGAGGCCAGCACCACCTGGGCCCCGGCGCCGGCCAGGGCCTTGGCAAAGCGTGCCCCGAGGCCGCTCGACGCGCCGGTGACCATGGCGATTTTTCCTTCGTAGTTGACTTCGATGCCCACGTTATCTCCTGTCCTGATGTGCTATGGCACAAACGATGACGAAGGCATAATGATGTCACAGATTGCCAGTATTAGATTGCCGCATCTAATAATGGCTCTAAAATGGCGCCCAAAGTTGCAATCGCCCGTAAAAACCCGCACACTCGTGCTTAAATTTTCGAGTTTCAATCTTTAACTATTACAAGACCATGACAGAGCCCATCAACATCCTCGAACAATACGGACCGCGCGAAGCAAGGGAGTATGACGTTGTGATCGTCGGCGGCGGCCCGGCAGGCCTGTCGGCGGCGATCCGCCTGAAGCAGCTGGCCGGCGAAAAGGGCCAGGACGTGTCGGTCTGCGTGCTCGAGAAAGGCGGCGAACTCGGCGCCCACATCCTCTCGGGCGCGGTCATGGATCCGATCGCGATCAACGAACTGTTCCCGAACTGGAAGGAACTCGGCGCCCCGCTGAACACCCCGGTCACCGAAGACCGCGTGCTGTTCCTGACCGAGACCCGCGCCCACGCCACGCCGAATTTCATGGTCCCGAAGATGCTGACCAACCACGGCAACTACATCATCTCGCTGGCCAACGTCGTGCGCTGGCTGGGCCAGCAGGCCGAAGCGCTGGGCGTTGAAGTGTTCCCGGGCTTCCCTGCAGCCGAGGTCCTGTACAACGAGGACGGCTCGGTCAAGGGTGTCGCCACCGGCAACATGGGCGTGGACCGCGAGG